>JBCCNM010000074.1:0-16518 GCA_039025835.1 Pseudomonadota bacterium
AGGAGCACAAACCGGCGACGTCGACGATCAACTGCACAGTCTCCGGCACGATCGGCGACTCGATGGACGATATCCTGGGCGCCGGCGTTTGAGGTAATGCGGCCGGCCGGGATTGCGCCACTGCGCAGGGCCCAGAGGAATTCTTCGCGGTAGTGCTCGCGTTTGCTTTCAACCTCGACGTTTGCCAGCGCCCTCGCGACTCGCAAGTAGGTGTCATCGATCGACTGGTCAATGATGGCGCCGTCTTTGGATGACAGTCGGTACTTGGATTCCCAGATATCGATCGATGCCGGCTGGAACTCGATGTCGTTGACCGTGGATGCGTTTAAATGAACTGCGGACTTCATTGCCGTGATTACTCCCCTGTTGCCACGCGTATCTGTGGCAAGAAATTCGTGTTTTCAGCAGTCAGCAGAGCACAGGAAACCCGCCCACCGCAGGTGCTATTGACCGCGGCGAGTGCCAGAGATGGCCTCGAATACTTTGCTGGGAAGACACAAGATGTTGTGTCAGAACGAGCACAAGATTATGCCGAGCCGGCGCGTGTGTCAAGCTCTTCATGCATTTTTTTCATAGTCGTTAATAGTTTATAAAACAGTTACTTATGATTTTCTTATCCGAACTTGCTTTAAAATTGACGCGAAAACTATGACACTTTTTTGAAGCCTCTCTACCACTACATCTTGTGCCCCATATTCCCGAAAGGGATAAGCAGAAAAGGCCGGTCAACGCAACATAAAACACTCTTGAAAGGCGAAAAGGCCAACCCTAAATACGCATCAACGCGGCGGACAACGTTGTCCGCCAAGGGATTATCAGGAGATAGCAATGAGACTCACACATTTCGAACCTTTTCGTATCGCTGACGCGCTGCAGGCCGATTATGAGCGCCGACAGAGCCGTCAGGCCGCATGGCGGCCCGCCGCCGACATCGTCGAATTCGCCGATGCATTCCTGGTGCGTCTGGACGTACCGGGTGTTGGCAGTGACGCAATCGACATCGAAACAGACAAAGGCCTGCTGCGCGTCAGCGGCGAACGCGCGGCTTTTGCGGGCAGCGACGATGCCCGGCTGACGCGCAATGAGCGCCTGTCCGGCAAGTTCGTGCGACGCTTCACGCTGCCGGAAACGGCAGACGTCGACGCCATCCGCGCTCAGGCACGCGACGGGATTCTGGAAATTCGTATCCCGAAGCTCGCCGAGGTACAGCCGCGCAAAATCAGCGTCGAAGCCGCCTGAGACGCAGCAGAACGGCCCGGTTACGGACACAAAGCCGTGCCCGGGCTGCTTTTTGTATCGGAACTTAACGGTCGGCCGAGGAGTCGACCTTTTGACCTATACTGAAAAGTCAGAAGACCACGGAGAGACACCTTGAAGAACGCGCTTCGATCGCCGCTGCTGGCACTGATCGCAGTCGTAGCCAGCGGACCGGCCACGGCACAGATTTCGCCCCTGTTAAACAGCGAGGGACTCCCCAGCCTTGCACCGCTGGTCGAGCAGGCGTCTCCCGCCGTCGTAAACATCCGCGTCAGCCAGACCGTGTCGCGACGTTCCTCCCCGATGGACGAGTCATGGCGCCGCTTCTTCAACATGCCGGAAGGCGCGCAGCCGCGGCAGGCCGTCAGTGCCGGGTCAGGGGTAATCGTCGACGCGGAAAACGGCTACATCCTCACCAATCACCACGTCGTGGAAGATGCCGATGAAATCCAGATATCTCTGCTGGATGGTGAGGTACTCGATGCCGAGATCGTCGGCTCGGATGCCGGTACCGACATCGCCGTCATCAAGGTGGACGCGAAAGGTCTGACCGAAATGCCGATCGGTGATTCCGATGCCGTGCGCGTCGGTGATTTCGTGCTCGCCATCGGCAATCCGTTCGGACTGAGCCACACGGTAACCTCAGGCATTGTCAGCGCGCTGGGCCGCATGGGCATCAGCCGCGATGGCTTTGAAGATTTTATCCAGACCGACGCCTCCATTAATCCGGGCAACTCCGGAGGCGCACTGGTCAACATGAAGGGCGAGCTGGTCGGCATCAATACCGCCATCTTCAGCAGCGGACGCCAGGCCGGCAATATCGGTATCGGCTTCGCTGTTCCTTCCGACATCGCCAAATCGATCATGCGCCAGATTCTCGACTTCGGCGAAATCCGCCGCGGCCTACTCGGCGTCAACATCTCCGATCTCGACTCGGACTCGCGGGAAGCACTTGGCCTCGACGTCAAACGCGGCGCCCTGATCACGCGCATCGAATCGGGATCGGCCGCTGACCAGGCCGGACTGGAGCTGGGCGATGTCATCGTCGGCATTAACGACGAGAGTATCGACGGTGCCGTGAAACTGCGTAACACGATCGGCCTCATGCGTTCGGGTGAAAATGTGGATATCCGCTTTGTGCGCAACGGCACCGAAAGAACCGCTACGACCTCGCTCGGCGAGCGACAGATGGTACGCAGCGTCGGTGCCGAGATTCACCCCGGCCTCGTAGGTGCCCAGTTTGCGTCAACGTCGACCAGCAGCCCGGTGTCCGGCGTCGAGGTTCTGTCCGTCGAGGACGGTAGCCCGGCGGCACAGCGCGGGCTATCGGCCGGCGACGTGATCACCGCAGTCAACCGGCGTTCGGTGCAGACCCTTGCCGATCTGAATGAACTCGCTGGCAACAGCCGCGTCCTGTTCCTGACCATCCAGCGCGGCGACCGCGAACTCTGGCTGCAGCTCCGCTGATCAGTTCAGCGCCTGCAGCGCTGCATGACGCGCCTCGGCGGGCAAACCGCCGAGGCGTTTTGTTTCTGCGTACAGACAATCAAAGCTCTGTTCGCAGTTCTTGTACACCTGCCTGAACGCCGGCACCCAGGTTTCGTACAGGGCGATCGGCACCAGGTGTGCGTTACCGATATCCCCGATCAGCCAGTGACGAGGCGGCAGCCCCTGTTGCTCGAGAACGGCCGAAACATCGGCTGACAGTTGCGCAAAGCGCTCGCGCTTGCCGACGTCCTGCGCCGCCGAATCTTCAAACGCGTAGACGCGAGCGAGATCGTCCCGCGCAACACTGACCAGGTCGATAATCGTCTGTTGCAGGGCTTTGCGCTGCTGATAGCGCGCGATCTGCTCCGGCTGCCCCTGCTGCTCGAGCCACAGCTCGAGACCGAGCTCCTCGACCGCCGTGGCAAAAGACTCGTTGAACATCGTGTCGTCCGGCACGTAAATCACCTGGTGCGCCAGCTCATGAAACAGCAGGGCAACCAACCGTAAGTCGTCCCAGCCCATCATGGTGTTGACGACCGGATCGCTGAACTTGCCCAGCGTGGAATACGCAACAACTCCGCCGACTGCGACGTCATAGCCCTGTGCCTGCAAGCGCTCAGCGCGACCACGTGCCCGCTCCTCGTCGAAATAGCCGCGATAGCCCAGGCAGCCGACGATCGGATAGCACCAGGTTTTCGGCGCCAGGTCGTATTCCGGAGCCGCAAAAATGTTCCACAGCACGAAGTCGCGCTCGAGATCCGTGTAGCTGCGATAGCTGTCATTGTCCGGCAGTGCGAGTGTTGCAATGGAGAAGTCGCGTGCCTCCGTGACGAGCCGCAGACGTCGAGCGAGGTCCTCTGGCGTTGTCGGGTCGTCGAGCAATGCGTCGATCGGTTCGCGTTTGTTCATCACCTCGAGGTGACCGCCGGCCGCCTGCAGGTAGTAACAGCCTGACAGCGGCAATGACAGCAACAGGATGACGATCGTGGTGAGCTTGTTAGACTGCATGCATGCAAGTCTACCTCGTTGGTGGTGCCGTCCGAGACGCGGCGTTGGGGCTTCCCGTAAGGGAGCGCGACTGGTGCGTCACCGGCACGACGCCGCAGGCCATGCTCGATAGAAACTTCCGACCCGTCGGCAAGGACTTTCCGGTGTTTTTGCACCCGGATACCGGCGAGGAGTACGCGCTCGCCCGCACGGAGCGTAAAACCGCGGCGGGCTACCACGGCTTCGCATACAACCCCTCGCGGGATGACACGATCGAGGACGTTCCCGAGCGTCGCGACCTGACGGTAAATGCGATGGCCAAAGACGAGAACGACCGGCTGATCGATCCCCACGGCGGTATGCGCGATCTCGACAATCGCGTGTTGCGCCACGTCTCGGCTGCGTTTGTCGAGGACCCGGTCCGGATTCTGCGCGTCGCCAAGTTTGCCGCCCGCTTTCATTCGCTCGGCTTTACGATCGCCGACGAGACCCTGGCACTGATGCGACAGATGGTCGACAACGGCGAGGCCGATGCCCTGGTCCCGGACCGGGTCTGGCGGGAAACGGAAACGGCGCTGGGCGCCACCCACTGCCGCGTATTTTTCGAGACGCTACGCGCCTGCGGTGCCCTGAAAGTGATCTTTCCGGAGATCGATGCCCTGTTCGGCGTACCGCAGCGCAAGGACTACCACCCGGAAGTGGACTCGGGACTGCACACGATGATGGTGCTTGAACAGGCCGAGCGACTGTCCCCGGAGACCGATGTCCGGTTCGCCGCGCTGGTGCACGATCTCGGCAAGGCCACAACCCGCCCGGACGATCTCCCCAGCCACCCCGGGCACGAAGGACGCGGACGCAAACTCGTCAGTCGGATGGCCGAACGACTGCCATTGCCGAAAAGCCACCGGGAACTGGGCGCCGTGGTCGCGGAGTATCACCTGCACTGTCACCGCGCGTTCGAACTTAAACCCGCCACGGTGCTGGCGGTGATCGAGGCCTGTGACGGCTTCCGGCGACCGGAACGTTTTGAGAAATTTCTCGTTTGCTGCGAGGCAGACGCGCACGGCAGGACCGGCTTCGAAAGCCGCGACTATCCGCAGGCGAGCTATTTACGCGATGCGTTCAGCGCCGCAAACGGTATCGACGCGGGCCGTATCGCGTCGGACCATCAGGGTCGAGACATTGCCGCCGCGATCCGCAAAGCGCGCGTCTCGGCGATCAAGGCCGTGAAGCTGGCTCAGACCAGCAAATAAAGGATCACGGCCGCGAGCACGACGCGGTAAATCGCGAACGGCAGCAGACCGATCTTCGTGACGACGCGCATGAAAAAGTCGATGCTGATGTATGCGACAACAGCCGATACCAACACGGCGACCGCAAACTGTGCCCACGGCACCTCGGCGTTACTGATCACCAGGCTGCCCATCTCGTAGACGCTCGCCAGCAGGATAACCGGCACCGACAGCAGGAACGAAAACCGCGCAGCATCCTTGCGATCGAAGCCGAGGAAGCGTCCGGCGGTGATTGTGACGCCTGAGCGCGAAGTGCCCGGAATCAGCGCCAGGGCCTGCGCGCAGCCGATCAGGAATGCGTGCTTCACCGTCAGGTCCGTAATATTTTTGTCGCGTTTGCCGAGACGGTCCGCAACCACCATCAGAATGCCGTAGCCGGCCAGCGTAAACACAATGACCGACGGGTCACGCAGGTTTGCCTCGATCCAGCCGGCCAGCGTCAATCCGGCTACCGCCGCCGGGATAGTGCCGAGTGCGATGCCCAGCGCCATGCGCGATTCAGGGCCGTCGATTTTCAGCCCGAGGAGACTGAACGCGCCGCGGATCATGGCCTTGATGTCCTCACGGAAGAACAGACAGACCGCGATCAGTGAGCCAAAGTGCACAGCCACGTCGAACGCGAGGCCCTGGTCAGCCCAACCGAAAAAAACCGGAACCAGCACGAGGTGACCGGAGCTTGAGATCGGCAGGAATTCGCTGATGCCCTGCACGATTGCGAGCACTACCACCTGTAGCCATGTCATTCTGGTTTGTCCTTCATCGGTCGGTCACAGGACCCCGGTTCGGTCCATTAAGGTCAGGGCCGTCGGTGCATGAACGTCGCCGCGGATGAAACCGATTGCCTTGATGTGTTCGCCCATTTCACCGGGCAGTGTCAGTGTACGAATGCCGGCAGCGACCCGCAGCTGTTCCTCAACCGGCGCATCTGCAAGCGTGGCGAGTTCCTCGTCGAGCCCGGCGGCCATCAAGAAATGTGCCTGGGTCACGTAACCGGCAACCGATGCACCCGCTGACACAGCTGCGTCAGCGACCGCGGAGAAATCGACCCACGCGGTGATGTCCTGAATGCCCGGCAAAATCAGCGCGTCATTATGGGCATGGTGACGAAAATGGCAACGCAACCAGCCGTCCTGTCGCTCATCGGCATAGTAGGCCCGTCGATCAACCCCGTAATCGAACATCAGCAGCAGACCGGTCTCCAGGCGCTGGATGATGTCTTGCGTCCATGCGGCGGCGGCCAGGCCCAGCTCGGACGTGTATCCCTCCGCCAGCGATCGATGGATGTCCGTTTCGATGTCAGCGATGGCGGATGCCTGCTCCGTCGACGGATCGTCCTCACAGTACGCAAAGCCTGACGCATTATGGGTCACGCGCAGCATGCGTGGCCGTCCGTCCCGAATGACAAAGCGGCTGAACGGAATGGCATCCAGCACCTCATTCGCCAGCATGACGCCGCGAAAGCGGTCCGGCAGTTCGTCGATCCAGCGCACGCGCGAGGCAAGTTCCGGCAGTCGTTCGGCAATCAGCGCTTGTTGGCGCACCGCGAGATCGGGAGAGACTTCGACGATCAGGTATTCATCCGGCAGGGCTCCCAGCGACTCGAGGCGCTCGAGCACCGAAACCGCCAGGGTGCCCCGCCCGGCGCCAAACTCCATCACGTTGCCCCCGGCCGTCGCAATCACAGGCGCCACCTGTCGCGCGATGCAGTACCCGAACACGTCCGAAATCTCAGGCGCGGTCACGAAGTCGCCGTCGCTGCCGAATTTCCTCGCGCTGCCGGTGTAGTAGCCCAGACCCGGTGCATACAGCGCCTCGTGCATGTAGGCCGCAAACTCGAGCGAGCCGCCGGCCTGATCGATCTTTTCACGAATCGCGGCGGCGGCTTTGCTGCTCTGTATTACACTGTGCTGATCGGGTTCGGGTAAGGCTGTCATGGCTTTTTTCGTCGCCCGCCCACCGCTGGAAAGAAACTTATGTCGGATTCCACTCGGCTCGACGGCAAGGTCGCGCTGGTAACCGGGAGTGCCGTGCGCATCGGCGCCGAGATTGTACGTGAACTGCATCGCTGCGGTGCAGATGTTGTCATCCACTATCGCGCCTCCTCGTCAGCGGCAGAGTCGCTGGCAGAGGCCCTCAACGACGTGCGGATCGACTCGGCAATGACATTGCAGGGTAATTTGCTCGACACCGCGTCGATCGAGCCGCTGATCAACACTGTCGCTGAGTGGAAAAGGCGCCTCGATATCGTCGTGAACAACGCCTCGAGTTTTTATCCGACGCCGATCGGCACGATCACCGAAGCGCACTGGGATGACCTGATCGGCAGCAACCTCAAAGCGCCGTTATTCATCGCGCAGGCGGCAACGCGGTATTTGCAAGCGGTTAACGGCGACCTGATCAACATCGTCGATATCCACGCGCAGCAACCGCTGAAACACCACCTCGTCTACGGACCGGCAAAAGCGGGGCTCGCAATGCTGACCCGGGCGCTTGCCAAAGAACTGGGTCCGGACATCCGTGTCAACGGCGTGTCGCCCGGCGCCATCCTGTGGCCCACGGGCGAAGTCAGTGACGATGCGAAGGCCGCCGAGCTGCAGCAGATCCCGCTGGGCCGCACCGGCGAGCCGCGCGACATCGCGTGCTGTGTGCGGTTTTTGCTCACCGAGGGTCGCTACATTAACGGACAGGTCGTCGCCGTCGACGGCGGGCGTTCCGCAGGCTGGTAGCCGCTACCGGAGCGCAGACTGCGATCTGCGGCGAGAGACCGACGCTCGCCGACGGGGTGCCCGTTCGACAAGCTGGCCGCCGTCTCGCCTACGGCCAGTGTCGAAACCCGAATGCTAGTACGAGTCCAGCAACTCGCGGTGCGGCGGACCGACTCGGTATTCCGGACGGTCGAATTCGCCTCCGAAGGGTTTGGAAAGTCCATCGGGTGCGCTTGTGACCGTCGGGCAGCTCTGGTCAGTGAGGAACTGCAGCGCAGCAACGATGTTCGGGTCGGCATCGTCACCAACCAGGATCGCCGGGTTATCCGGCGCGTTGCAGTTCGCCGGCAGACCGTCAAAGTAGTCGCCGAAATCAAGGGCATTCACGGTCTCGAAGGTCGTCGGACGCAGGATCTTGTCGCAGAAGGTAAATCCGCTCTGCCCTACCGGCTTGCCAAAGGTGCGATCTCCGACGATGCCCAGCGTAACGTAGGCGTCCATGCTGTTGGTGACGAGCTCACTGGCTGAGGCGGTGCCGCGTGAAGCGATCACGACCAGTGATTCGAGGTTGATGGAGCCGGTGCGAATCTCGAAAAACTCAGCGCTGTTCTGCGCAGGCGCACGATCCGCGTTGAAGCGCGTCTCCGAGAACTCCCGCGTGTCGAAGTTGCCGCCGCCGAGCAGGTCGCCAAGCAGATTGGCCGTACTGACCAGCCCGCCGCCGTTGTAACGCAGATCGAGAATCACCTCCGTGACACCGTTCAGCCGAAAATCATTGAACACCTGGTCGAGCTGGCCTTCTGCGGTGCTGATAAACGTTGTGAGCTCCACATAGCCGATATTGCGGCCGCCCGGATCGATGATGCGGGACTGCGGTACCGGGTCGATGGTGACGACGTCCGCCGACATTGTCTCGGTGAACTCGGTGTCGTCGAGGTTGCGCATCGTAACCTCGATGCTCGGCAGACCGAACACCGCCCCGAGGCCTTCCGCTGCCTCGATGTTGGCGATACTGCGGCCGTTGATCGCCGTGAAAATTTGTCCGCGACGCAGACCCGCGCGGAATGCCGGGCTGTCCTCGTACACCAGCAGGAGTTGCGGTGTGTTGACGTCCACAAAGCGATAGCGGAAACCGTAACCTTCAAACTGTCCTTCGCCAAAAAAGGCAGAGTCCGCGGCAGCGCTGCCGATAAAGCTGAAGCGATCGACAGGCTGCACCGCGGTCAGCGAGGCGAGCAAAGCCTCCGGCGAAGCAAAATCATCAACATTGACGCTGCTCGGCAGCAGGTTGTTCCAGAAGTACCAGTCGTTCATGACGTCGAGTACGAACTGCTTTTGGCCGGTGTTCGAGCAAGCATCGGCTGTCGGCGGCGCGGCATCCGGAGACTCCACTGAGCCGCCGCCTCCACCGCCGCAGGCGGCGAGCAAAGCCGAGAAAAAGAGTACTGAGATCCGTTTCATGTTGTTACTCCGTGGGGCGCCTCTTTTGCACCCGATGTTCCGGCCAGGCCGGGATGTCGAGGCTGACCTCCGTCAGCGGCTGGCTGGCCTTGTCGAACTCAGACCAGTGATCAGCCAGCGTTCGACCGGTTTCAGGATGGCGCAAGTCCGGCACGATGTCGACCATCGGTCGAAGGACAAACGCGAAGTCGAGCACATCCTTGCGAGGGAGCTGCGTTGGCGGGCCTTCCGAGACGCATTCACCATAAAGTAGCAGGTCGATATCCAGTTTCCGGCTGTTAAATTTTTCCGTGCTGCGCTCGCGACCCGCGACGATATGAATCTCCTCGATGTGATCCACAATCGCCTGCGGTGACAAGTCAGACTGGCAGCCGGCCACGAGGTTCAGAAAGTCATCGCCATCAAAGCCGACGGCCGCGCCGAGGTAGGTCGGCGACAGCACCAACGGCCCGAAGCGCCGCTCAAGCTCTTGTAGACCCAGTTTAAGGTTGCGCTCGGGATCGACATTGCTGCCGAGACCGAAATACACCGCTGTCACGGCTTGCTGCCTCGCTCGATCAGCACACCCACGTCGCGGGAGCCGCGAATCGCGCCAGGCTTGTTCAGTTTGACGCGCACCCACGGTACGTCGAACTCATCGAGGATAATGCCGGCAATGCGCTCGGCCAGAGTCTCGACAAGTTCAAACGGGTTGTCCTCGATAAAGGTCTGCACACGCCGAGAAACCGCCTTGTAATTCAGCGTGTCCTTGACGTCATCCGAGGCGGCCGCCTTGCGAATGTCGGTCGCCATATCAAGGTCAATCTCGATCACCTGGCGAATGCGCTTTTCCCATTCCCATATCCCGATGACTGCCTCAACACGGAGTCCGTGCAGAAAGATGATATCCATGTCTGTCCTCAGTCCGTCGGCGGCGCCAGCGTTTCCAGTGACCAGCGAGCCTGCGCCGGGATTTCCGACACAAAACGGGCATCACCGAATCGCAGCGCGCCGGCCAGCGCGATCATGGCACCGTTGTCGGTGCAATATTGCAGGCGCGGATAGTACACAGAGCCTGCAAACCGGTCGCGCATTTCTGTTCGTAGCCGCTGATTGGCGCCAACCCCGCCAGATATCACAATGGTCTCGAGACCTTCGGCTTTGGCCGCACGCAGTGCCTTGCCAACCAGCACATCGACGACGGCCGCCTGAAATGACGCCGCGACATGCGCCCGCTCGGCATCCAGCCGGCCTTCTTTTTCCAGTCGCTTCACTTCAACAAGCACGGCGGTTTTCAGGCCACTGAAGCTGAAATCACAGCCGGGTTTTTTCATCATTGGTCGCGGGAATTCGTAGGCATCGGGGTCGCCGGTTTCGGCGAGAGCCGCCAGTGCCGGCCCGCCGGGATAACCCAGCCCGAGAATCTTGGCGGTCTTGTCGAAAGCTTCGCCGGCTGCGTCATCGAGTGTCGATCCCAGCACCCGATACTCTCCGAGACCGGCCACCGCGATGAGCATCGTATGGCCACCGGAGACCAGCAACGCGAGAAACGGAAACTCGGGTGGATCGTCCTCGAGCATCGGCGCCACGAGGTGTCCTTCCATATGGTGCACGGGAATCACCGGACAGTCCCAGGCAAGGCCCAGGCCGCTTGCCATGCCGCCACCGACCATCAGTGCGCCGACCAGCCCCGGCCCGGCCGTATGTGCAATGGCATCCGGTCGCTCGACGCCGGCGGCGCCAAGCACGGATTGAATCAGCGGCAACATCCGCTTCAGGTGGTCTCGGGAGGCGATTTCCGGCACGACACCACCGTAGACGGCGTGCAGGTCCACCTGACTGTGCAGCGCGTCCGCCAGCAGTCCTTTATCAGTGTCGTACACGGCGACGCCGGTCTCGTCGCAACTCGATTCGATGCCGAGAATCAACATAGCGGCGGGAGTGTACCCGATCGGCTGCGCAGAACGCCCGAAAAACGGCGTTTTACGCTTGGCACGGGTGGAATCCTGTGGCTATAATGCGCGGCTCCCCGGCCCAGCGCCGGGGTTTCTTTGTGTTTGGACGGAAAACCAGATCCTATGCCCAGTGTTCGCGTAAAAGAGAACGAGTACTTCGACGCCGCCCTGCGCCGCTTCAAGCGCGCGTGTGAGAAAGCCGGCGTTCTGACCGAGCTGCGCCGCCGTGAGTTCTACGAGAAGCCCACGCAGGAGCGCAAGCGCAAGAAGGCGGCCGCCGTAAAACGCCACCTGAAGCGCCTGTCTCGCGAAGAATCGAAGCGCAAACGTCTCTACTAAATCATTTACCTATCGCGGTCTCGCGTCCGCGAGGCCCGTGCACCATGTCCCTGAAAGACTCCATCGTCGATGACATGAAAGCGGCTATGAAGGCCGGCGAAAAGGACCGTCTGAAGGTCATTCGCCTGATCCTCGCCGCAATCAAGCAGGTTGAAGTCGATTCGCGCAGCGAACTCGACGAAACGGCCGTGCTTGGCGTCCTCGAGAAAATGGTCAAACAGCGACGTGACTCGGTGGAGCAATACACCAAGGGTGGTCGCGACGACCTCGCGACGATCGAGCGGGACGAAATCACGATCCTTGAGACCTACCTGCCAGAGCAGCTCAGCGATAACGAGATCGATGCGCTCGTGGACAGCGTCATCACAGACACCGGCGCGGAAAGCATCCGCGATATGGGCAAGGTCATGGGCGCTATCAAGGCGAAAGTCGCAGGCCAGGCCGACATGGGTGTTGTCGGCGGTAAGGTTAAGGCGAAGCTCGCCGGCTGAACGCCCGCCGCGCATTCGCGGATGCAAATTGCGCGTGACGCGCTATGCTAAACACGGTCGGTCTAGGTCGGCCGACCTAGAATAAAAAAAGACTGGCGAACCCCGAAACCACGGAGCTGGCGTTAACTTTAAACAATGCCCGGACGAATCCCGCAGGAGTTTATTGACGATCTTGTCGCACGTGCCGACATCGTCGAGGTTGTGGGACGCCGCGTTGAACTGAAACGGGCCGGCAAGGAATTCAAGGCCTGCTGCCCCTTCCACGACGAAAAGACCCCGTCGTTCTACGTCAACCCTGCGAAAGGTTTCTACCACTGCTTCGGTTGTGGTGCCCACGGTACCGCGGTCGG
The DNA here is from genome assembly GCA_039025835.1 of Pseudomonadota bacterium. Taxonomy (GTDB): domain Bacteria; phylum Pseudomonadota; class Gammaproteobacteria; order Steroidobacterales; family Woeseiaceae; genus UBA1847. The sequence continues at coordinate 12,305 of JBCCNM010000074.1, forward strand.
CTTCCTGATGGAGTACGACCATCTGGATTTTCCCGACGCGATCGAGGCGCTTGCCAGCAGCATGGGGCTTGAAGTCCCGCGTGACGAGAGTAACCGCCCGGCGAGACGATACGACGATCTGTTCGAACTGATGAGCGCTGTTTCCAAACACTGGCAGGCCACGCTGCCCGATCACCCGGCTGCTGTGGACTACCTGAAGGGTCGTCAGGTCGACGGCGCCACAGCCAAGCGCTACGGCATTGGCTACGCCCCGGATGCATGGAGCAACGTCATCGACAAGTTTGGCCAAAGCCCGGAGAAACTCGAGCTGCTGTCGGCGGCTGGTCTGGTCTCGCAAAACGACAGCGGTCGACAGTACGACAAGTTTCGCGACCGGATCATGTTCCCGATCCGCGACTCGCGAGGTCGCACCATCGCCTTTGGCGGTCGGGCAATGGGGGACAACGGTCCGAAATACCTGAACTCGCCGGAAACGGTGCTGTTCCACAAGGGACGAGAACTCTACGGCCTGTTCGAAGCTCGCCAGGCGCTGCGCAACATCGAGCGCCTTGTCGTCGTCGAGGGATACATGGACGTCGTCGCGCTGGCTCGTAACGGTATCCAGTTCGCGGTCGCAACGCTCGGCACCGCGACGACCGCGGATCACCTGAACCTGCTGTTTCGGCTGACCGACAAAGTCGACTTCTGCTTCGACGGCGACAGGGCCGGCCGAAAGGCGGCGTGGCGAGCCATGGAGACCGCCTTGCCCCTGATCCGCGACGGCCGCCAGGTGCATTTCGTGTTTTTACCCGACGGACACGATCCGGACACCTACGTCAATGAACACGGCACGCAGGCATTTGTCGACTTGCTCGACAACGGCACGGCCATGTCCGATTACCTGATCGAGGACCTGGCGACACAGGTGGACCTGGAAACCGTGGACGGGCGCGCGAGACTCGCCGAACTGGCGAAACCACTGCTGGGACGCGTGACCACCGGTGTTTACCGCGAGCTACTGCTGCAGTCACTTGCAGACAAGGTCGGCCTGTCGGCGGCCAAGCTCGACAGCATGATCAAGCCGTCTGCGCCGTCCAAACGCGCCGAGGCAGCCTCTGTGCGCCGGGCAACACCGTCCGGGAAGGGTCCGTCGGTCGTGCGACGCGCGATTACCCTGCTGCTTAACCACCCCCGGTCCGGGCAGGCGCTGGACGCCAATCGCCTCGACGGTGTTGACCGTCCGGGCGTGGATCTGCTGGTCAGACTCATTGAAACCACACAATCGGAACCCACTATCTCCACCGCGGGACTGCTGGAGCGCTGGCGCCACGACGAACAGGGCCGTCATCTCGGCAAATTGGCCGCCACCGAGCTTCCCGACGATCACGATTTTGACCCGGAAACGGAACTGGTTGCCTGCATTACCCAGCTGGAAACCGCAGGCCGCAAGGACCGAATCGATTTATTAATTAAGAAACAACGAGTTGAGCCGCTAAGTGACGATGAGAAGGCTGAGCTCCGGGGGCTCATGTAGAGCGTTTTTAAGCGGAATTTTTCTGGCTTAGACAGGGTCAAACCAGTATGATTTCGCGTTTGCATTTTTTACACGGAGGCGTTTCATCTTGAGTGAGAAGCGTTCTGTAGTTGGCGCCGGAAAACAGGCGCAGCAGCTGAAGGATTTGATCGCCCGCGGCAAGGAGCAGGGATACCTGACCTATGCCGAAGTTAACGATCATCTGCCGAATGACATTGTCGATCCCGAGCAGATCGAAGACATCGTTAACATGATCAACGACATGGGCATCACCGTGCACGAAAAGGCGCCGGATGCCGAATCGATCCTGCTGTCCGATGCGGCTGTGTCCAATGATGACGACGCGGCAGAAGAAGCTGAAGCGGCACTCGCCAGCGTTGACGCCGAGTTCGGTCGCACCACCGACCCGGTGCGCATGTACATGCGCGAAATGGGCACCGTCGAGCTGCTGACCCGCCAGGGCGAGATCGAGATCGCCAAGCGCATCGAAGACGGCCTGAACCAGGTCAAATGGCACATGTCGCACTTCCCGCCGACGATCAAGCTGATGCTGGCTGTCGCCACGGCCGTCGAGGCTGGCGAGACCCGCATGCAGGATTTCGTCGTCGGTTTCATCGATCCGAATGAGCCCGACGAGATCAAGCCGCCGGCTCCGAAGACCGATGACGATGACGACGATGACGAGGTCGTCGACACCGGGCCGGATCCGGAAGAGGTAAAGGCCCGGGTCAAGGTCATCAAGCGCCTGCACAACCGCATCATGAAGTCGATCGAGACGAACGGCTTCAAGGACAAAAAGACCACGAAGATTCAGTCGGACCTCGCCGATCAGCTGATGGAGCTGAAGCTTGCGCCGAAACTGTTCGATATGCTGGTGCGCAACCTCCGTGAAGTGATCGAGGTCGTGCGTTCGCAGGAACGCGCCGTAATGCGTATCTGCGTGCGCGACGCGGGCATGCCGCGCAAGGACTTCCTCGGCAGCTTCCCGAAAAACGAGACTGATCTCGAGTGGGTCGACAAGCACATTCGCGCCAAGCGCAAGCACTCTTCAATTCTCGCTCGCCTGAAAGACGACATCCTCCGCGCCCAGCGCAAGCTGATCGCCATTGAGGACGAAACGGCGCTGAAGATCGACGAGATCAAGGAGATCAACCGCCAGATGTCGATCGGCGAAGCGAAAGCCCGCCGCGCGAAGAAAGAAATGGTCGAGGCTAACCTGCGTCTCGTGATCTCGATCGCGAAAAAGTACACCAACCGTGGCCTGCAGTTCCTCGACCTGATTCAGGAAGGCAACATCGGCCTGATGAAGGCGGTCGACAAGTTTGAGTACCGTCGCGGCTACAAGTTCTCTACCTACGCCACATGGTGGATTCGCCAGGCGATCACGCGCTCGATCGCTGACCAGGCACGCACGATTCGTATCCCGGTTCACATGATTGAGACGATCAACAAGCTGAACCGAATCTCCCGCCAGATGCTGCAGGAGATGGGCCGCGAGCCGCTGCCGGACGAGTTGGCCGAACGCATGGAAATGCCGGAAGACAAAGTCCGCAAGGTACTGAAGATCGCCAAGGAACCGATCTCGATGGAAACGCCGATCGGCGACGATGAGGACTCCCACCTCGGCGACTTCATCGAAGACCAGACGGTGCACTCACCGATCGATTCGGCCACCTCGTCCGGTCTGAAGGAAACGACGCACAACGTCCTCGCCGGCCTGACGCCGCGCGAAGCGAAAGTTCTGCGCATGCGTTTCGGTATCGATATGAACACCGACCACACGCTGGAAGAAGTGGGCAAGCAGTTCGACGTTACACGCGAACGCATTCGCCAGATCGAGGCGAAAGCGCTGCGCAAGCTGCGTCACCCGACCCGCTCCGACCAGCTGCGCAGCTTCCTGATCGAGGACTGAGTCAGCGCAAGAAGCATCGAAGAAGCCGGGCCCTGCCCGGCTTTTTTTGTTGTAGAATTTGCGGCCTCGGCCGTATCTCTACACGACGGCCCAGAGAGTTGGGCCTGTAGCTCAGTTGGTTAGAGCAGGGGACTCATCAAATGGTGCATTCGGCTCGAAAGAGTCGAATTGAACGGGATGAATTCAGGGAAACCGTAACGGGCGAAGCCGACGGCAATCCTGAGCCAAGCCGGCGGTACACCGCCGGAAGGTGCAGAGACTACCTGGGAACTTCAGTGTTCTTAATAACAGGCTAGAGCGTCCCGCCCCTAACGATTCGGTCGAGGGTGATGAGATAGTCCACTCCGCCGGAAACGGTCGGGTTTAGTGAATCCCTTGGTCCCAGGTTCGAGTCCTGGCGGGCCCACCAACTTTCTCTTGGAAACAAGGGTTTATAGGTCGCGTACCCGCGATCTACCCCGCGAGAATTTTGGCTTCAACAGCCATCGAACGGCGAACCGTCAGCCGCTCTCGAAGTGGCCGAAAAAAGTTCATTCGCGTGGCATCTTCCCGCAGGTTCGACCAGAATTTGCGCAAAAGCCTGTATCCGAAAATCTGGGTCGATTGGCCCCAACGGACGAGGAACCGTGAGCAACTGGAATCACAACATTGAGACCGACGACGAGGACGGACGAAAGTTCGCCCACTCTCTCGGATACGCGATTCTGAATTGCGCAAATCTGGAGTTTCTGACCTATGTTTACGTAGCGACTCTCGAAGGGTGCAATGTCTTCGCTACCGAAGTCGCTG
>JBCCNM010000075.1:0-16070 GCA_039025835.1 Pseudomonadota bacterium
TGCACACCGGCCGAATTGCAGGCGCTGGTGGACCGCTGGCAGGTCGTCGAACTGCTCGAACAGGGCCTGCCCTACCGGCGTATCCACGATGAAACCGGCGTCAGTGTTACGACCATCGGGCGCGTCGCCCGCTTCCTGAGCGACGGCTTTGGCGGCTACGAGGTCGCCTTCCATCGCACGCGCAACCAGCGCTGACACGAACGCAGACACTACTTCTGATTACAGGACCCCTCTCATGGACACGAGCAAGCAACGCATACGAATTGCGGTGCAGAAATCCGGCCGCTTAACCGACCACTCGATCGATCTGCTGGAGCGCTGTGGACTGAAATTCACGCGCAGCAAGGATCGTCTGTTCTGCTACGGCGAAAACATGCCGATCGACCTGCTCCTGGTTCGCGATGACGATATCCCGGGCCTGGTCAGCGACGATGTTTGCGATCTCGGTATTGTCGGCATGAACGTCGTCGAGGAAAAACGACTGGTGCGTGAATCCGAAGGCCGCGATGCCTTGTTCAAGAAAGTCTTCGACCTCGACTTCGGTCACTGCCGCCTGTCCATTGCGGCACCGGATGAAACCGAATGGCAAGGGCTTGAGTCCCTCGAAGGCAGACGTATCGCCACGAGTTATACGGGTACGCTCGGAGCCTTCCTGCGCGATAACGGCATCAATGCCGATATTGAGTATTTCTCGGGTGCCGTTGAAATTGCGCCGAAGCTCGGCAAGGCGGACTACATCTGCGACCTCGTATCCACCGGTGGCACCCTTGCCGCCAACGGCCTGCGCGAAGTCGAAACTCTGCTGGACAGCGAGGCGATCATCATCCAGACGCAGGCGCCGTTGGCTGACGACAAACAGGCTCTGGTGGACCGTATCCTGCAGCGGCTTGATGGTGTGCTGCAGGTCAGTGAAAGCAAGTACATCATGCTGCACGCGCCGAGATCGTCGCTGCAGCAGATTCGCGACCTGCTGCCCGGCACCGAGGCGCCGACTGTCGTACCTCTGGATGGCGCCGATGATCGCGTCGCCGTGCACGCGGTGTGTCGCGAAAACGTGTTCTGGGAAACACTCGAGAACCTGAAGGCCGCCGGCGCGAGCTCACTGCTGGTGTTGCCGGTGGAGAAGATGCTCGCATGACCACGCGCATCCTTGACTGGACAGCCGCCAGCGACTCTGAACGCGCCGCTGCGCTGCAACGCCCGGCTCTGAAAGCCGACGGCGATACGCGGCGCATTGTTGCTGACATCATCGCTGACGTCCGCGAGCGCGGTGACGACGCGCTGCTCGACATCACCGAACGGCTGGACGGAGTCCGACTGCATGCGCTGCGTGTGGATAAGGCCGAGATCACCTGGGCCGAGCAACAGCTCTCTGGCGAGGCCGTCGATGCGATTGATCTCGCCATACGCAATGTCCGCGCGTTTCACGAGGCGCAAAAGCCGTCGCTGGTCGAGGTCGAGACAATGCCCGGTGTTCGCTGCGAGCGCATCTGGCACCCGCTCGAATCCGTCGGACTGTACGTTCCGGCCGGCACGGCTCCGCTGCCCTCGGCGGCAATCATGCTCTCGGTACCCGCAGCGATTGCCGGTGTCCCGAAGAAAGTGCTCTGCACGCCACCGCGTCCGGACGGTCGCGCCGACCCGGCGGTGGTCGTTGCGGCGACCCGCGCCGGTGTCGATACGATCGTCAAGCTGGGCGGCGCACAGGCTGTCGCGGCGATGGCTTACGGCACCGAGAGCGTGCCGAAGACACTGAAGATCTTCGGACCGGGCAACGCCTGGGTGACCGCGGCAAAGGGACTGGTCAGTGGCGATGCCAACGGTGCAGCGATTGATCTGCCGGCCGGCCCGTCCGAGGTTCTCGTCATTGCCGACGAAGCCGCGAGTGTCGAGTTTGTTGCCTCGGATCTGCTGTCACAGGCTGAGCACGGCAAAGACTCGCAGGTGGTACTGGTGACCACCAGCCGCACCCTGGCCGACGCCGTGCAGGGTGAACTGAAAGAGCAACTCGCGCAGCTGTCGCGTGCGGAAATCGCCCGGGAAGCGCTCAGTCACAGTCGACTTATTGTCGTGGACTCGATCGCCGATGCGGTCACCGTTAGTAACCGATACGCACCGGAGCATCTGATCCTTCAGACCCGTGACGCCCGTGATCTCGTTGCCGGTCTGCGCAATGCCGGTTCGATTTTCGTCGGGCCGTGGACACCGGAATCTGTGGGCGACTACTGCAGCGGCACCAACCACGTGCTGCCGACCTACGGCTTTGCGCGCAACTACAGCGGGCTTGGCCTGGATCAGTTCATCCGCTACACCACCGTGCAGGAACTCGACCGCCGCGGACTCGAAAATCTCGGACAGGCCGTCGTTGAACTAGCTGGACTTGAGGGACTGGATGCGCACGCCTCCGCGGTTACGCGTCGTCTGGAGTCAGCACCGTGAGCGTGCTCGATCTCGTACGTCCCGCCCTGGCGGAACTGACACCGTACAAAGCGGCCGAACAGGTGTTCGACACCGTGCGCCTGAACGCCAATGAATCGCCGTTCGATACGGCATCAGCGGACTATCGTCGTCCGCTGAATCGCTATCCGGAGATCCGTCCGCAGCGTCTCCGCGCGTTGCTCGCCGAACGATTCGGCTGTGCGACAGATCGTCTGTTGGTCACCCGTGGCAGCAGCGAAGCGATCGATCTGCTGATCCGCGCTTTTTGTACCGCCGAACAGGACAACATCGTTGTCACCTCGCCCACATTTTCGATGTACGCCCACTACGCCCGTGTGCAGGGCGCCGACGTTCGCGATGTACCTCTGCTGGCGGCGGACGACTTCGCATTGGACGAGTCGGCTCTGCAGGGCGTTATCGATCAACGCAGCAAATTGTTGTTTCTGTGTTCGCCCAACAACCCGACGGGGACCAGTTTGCCGCGCGCCACCATTGAACGTGTGCTGGAGCGGACGCGCGGGCGGCTGGCGGTTGTTGTCGACGAAGCGTATATCGAGTTTTCCGACGCAGCCTCGGTAGCCACGCTGCTGGACCGCTACGAGCACCTTATCGTCCTGCGAACCCTGTCCAAGGCGCTTGCGTTCGCCGGCGCGCGCTGCGGCGCGGTCATTGCGAATGCTGCGCTGGTTGGCGTGCTCGACGCAATCCAGGCGCCGTATGCCTTGTCCACACCGGTCGTCGAATGTGTCGAGGACGCGTTAAGCGGCGACAATATCGAACGAGCAGAACAGCAGGTTTCGCTGCTGGTCAGCGAGCGCGAACGCGTTCGCGCTGAGCTTGAGTCCATGTCGATCGTCGCAAGACTGTGGCCGAGCGACGCCAACTTTTTGCTGGTCGAGTTTTCAGATGTCCAGAAGGTGCTCGAGGCCACTCGCAACGCAGGTGTGTTGCTGCGGTATTTCGGCGACGCGCTCGACGCCTGCGCGCGGATCAGCATCGGCACAGCGGCGGAGAATGACGCCATGCTCGAGGCTGTTCGCAGCACGGAGACCCGCGCATGAAAGTGCTGTTCATTGATCGTGACGGTACGCTGATCGTCGAACCTGAGGATTTCCAGGTCGATCGGCTCGACAAGCTGGCGCTGGTGGACAATGTCATTCCTGCCCTGCTCTCGCTACGCGATGCCGGCTACCGTTTCGTTATGGTCAGCAACCAGGACGGTCTGGGCACGGCCTCATTTCCGGAGGCGGACTTCCACCCGGTGCATGAGCTGATGCTGTCGATTTTCAACAGCCAGGGCATTCAGTTTGACGAAGTGTTCATTTGCCCGCACTTGCCCGAGGACGGATGTGGCTGCCGCAAACCCAGGGCGGGCCTGTTGACGCGCTACCTGGCAGCCAACACGATCGACCTGCAGCGCAGCGCCGTAATCGGCGATCGCGATACCGACCTCGAACTGGCCGACACGATAGGCGTGCAGGGGCTGAAGCTGGGGCCCGGGGGCAAGCGCGAAACGACCTGGGCCGATATCGTCGATGCGCTGTTGAACACCGAGCGCATGGGCAGCGTCACCCGGAACACCAACGAAACGCAGATCACGCTGAGCGTGAACCTGGATTCCACACAGGCTGCAGAGATCGCGACAGGCATCGGTTTCTTCGATCACATGCTCGAGCAGATCTCGAAACACGGCGGATTCCGCCTGCAGTTGAACTGTGACGGCGATCTGGATGTGGACGAACACCACACGGTTGAAGATGTGGCGATCGCGCTCGGCTCGGCGCTGAAGCAGGCACTGGACAACAAGATCGGTATCGGCCGCTACGGCTTCGTCATTCCGATGGACGAGAGCGAAGCACGCGTGGCGATCGACCTGTCAGGGCGCGGCAATTTCCGGTTTAACGGCGACTGGCCGCGCGATAACGTCGGCCAGCTGTCGACCGAGATGGTGGAGCACTTCTTCCGCTCACTGGCAGAAACCCTGGGCGCAGCGATTCACCTCGAAGTCACCGGCGAGAACACCCACCACATGGTCGAGGCCTGCTTCAAGGCGGTCGGCCGCGGCCTGCGCCAGGCATTCAGCCTGTCCGGTGACGGTAGCCTGCCGTCGACCAAGGGCGTGCTGTAATGACGCAAGCGGTTGCCATCATCGACTCCGGCGGTGCCAACATCGCGTCACTGCTGTACGCCTTTAAGCGGCTGGACGCACCGGCCGTGCTCACCACGGATGTCGATACGATCCGCTCAGCGGATCGCGTTATCCTGCCTGGCGTCGGCGCCGCCGGGGACGCAATGCAGCGCCTGCGTGACGCACAGCTCATCGACGTAATTCGCGGATTGACCCAGCCGGTGCTCGGGGTTTGCCTTGGCATGCAGCTGCTGGTCGACGCGTCGGAGGAAGAGGACGTCGAATGCCTGGGTGTGATTCCCGGCAGGGCACAAAAACTGCCGGCGAGCGTCGATTACCCGGTGCCGAACATGGGCTGGTGTGCGGTGCAGAAGCGAACTGACCACGCCGCACTCAGCTCCATTGCCGACGGCAGCTATTTCTATTTTGTGCACAGCTATGCCGTGCCTGTGTCTGACACCACCATCGCTACCGCGACTCACGTTGAGCCCTTTGCGGCGGTGATCGCCAAGGACAACTTCTGGGCGGCCCAGTTTCACCCGGAACGCTCCTCCACCGCCGGGCAGCAACTGCTCGCCCGATTCCTGAAGACCGCCTCATGAAAATCATCCCGGCTATCGACCTGAAGGACGGCTGCTGTGTCCGGCTGTTCAAAGGCGATTTCGACCAGACCACCGAGTACAGCAACAATCCGCTGGACGTCGCACAGCGTTTTTCCGCTCTGAATGTCCAGCACCTGCACGTTGTCGATCTCGACGGCGCGCGCACGGGTGAACAATCCAACGAAGCGATCGTTGCCGACATCACTGCGGCAACGCCACTCAGCGTCCAAATTGGCGGAGGCATCCGCACGGCGGACACAGTGTCACGCTGGCTGAACGCGGGTGTCGCGCGCTGCGTCGTGGGCAGTGTCGCCATCCAGTCACCCGACACCGTCAAAGGCTGGATGGATCGGTTCGGCGCGGAGCACATCGTGCTGGCGCTGGATGTCCGCATCGACGAGACCGGTCAACCGCTGCTGACCACACACGGCTGGACGCAAACCAGTGACCTGACACTGTGGAATTGCCTCGATCGCTATCTCGACGCCGGACTCAAACACGTGCTGTGCACCGACGTCAGCCGGGACGGCGCCATGGCCGGCCCGAATGTCGCGCTGTACAACGACGTGCTGGATCGTTATCCGGAGCTGCGACTGCAGGCCTCCGGCGGGGTGCGCCACATCGAGGATCTCATCGACCTGCGCGAGCACGGTATTCCGGCGGCCATCACCGGCAAGGCCATGCTCGACGGTAAGATCACGGCACAGGAGATCGCGTCATTCCAGCAAAACGCCTGATACCTTGCCTCGACGTCCGCGATGGCGTGGTCGTCAAGGGCGTGCAGTTTCGCAATCACCGCGTCGTGGGCGACATCATAGAACTCGCCGCTCGTTACTGCGAGGAAGGTGCCGACGAGCTTGTGTTCTACGACATCACGGCGAGTCCGGACGGTCGCACGGTCGATCGCAGCTGGGTCAGCCGTGTAGCGGCGCAACTCGATATCCCGTTCTGCGTGGCCGGCGGCATTCGCAGCATCCACGATGCGGAAGACGTGCTGAACAAAGGCGCCGACAAAATCTCGGTTAACTCGCCAGCACTTGAGAATCCGGCACTGGTCACCGATCTGGCAAAACGCTTCGGATCGCAGTGTGTTGTGCTCGGTGTGGACAGTCGTGAGGAAAACGGCGACTACCTCGTCTACCAGTACACCGGCGATCCCGACAAACCCACCGCCGCTCGACGACGAACGATCGACTGGGTCCGCGAAGCGCAGCAACTCGGTGCCGGCGAGATCGTATTGAACTGCATGAACCAGGACGGCGTGCGCAAAGGCTATGATGTCGCACAGCTTGCCGCGGTTCGCGAGGTCTGCGAAGTGCCGCTGATCGCCTCGGGCGGTGCCGGCGTTCCGGAACACTTTCTTGAGGTTTTTAACCAAGCGCGTGTGGACGGCGCCCTGGCCGCGTCTGTATTCCACAGTGCTGCCATTTTCATTCCGGACCTGAAGGCATACCTCGCCGGCAATCAGGTTCACATGCGGAGCTAAACGATGACATCCCTTGCATTTTTAACTGAGCTCGAGGCCGTCATCCGGCAACGCATAGAGTCACCGCCGGAAGGCAGCTATACCGCGGAGCTGCTCGCCGCCGGGCCGTCGCGGATCGCGCAGAAGCTGGGTGAAGAAGGCGTCGAACTGGCGCTTGCGTCAGTGACCGGAAATGACTACGACGTGCGTAATGAAGCGGCCGATCTGCTGTATCACCTGCTGGTGCTGCTGAATGCTCGTGGCCTGAGTCTGGCCGACGTTGTCACAACACTCGAGTCGCGGCAGCGCTAGCCGGCGTCCATCGCCATCGCTTTTTGGTAAGCCGGCCGCGCGACGCAACGATCGGCATACGCCGCCAGTGCGTCCGAGGCTGGCAGCATGTCGAACATGCGCATGAATGCCACGCTGGAACCGGTCACGATATCCGCCGCGCTAAAGCGTTCGCCAAGCAGCCACGGACCGTCCTTCACAGCCGCCTCCAGGGTCTCGACCATCAAGTCGAAACTGCCCCAGCCATTGCGGCGGGGATTGGGGTCGTTGCCGGCCGCCTGTTCAGCCATGGCCGGCTCAATCACGCCCGGCGTGTACAGGCACCAGTAAAGATACCGACCTCTGAGCGGGTGATCGATGGCCGGTGCCAGTCCGGCGGACGGGTAGCGATCAGCGATGTAGATCGCAATAGCGGCCGAGTCCGACATCGAGACCTCACCGTCCTGAATCGCCGGCACCTTGTGCATCGGGCTGGCCGCAGCAAACTCGGCCGGCTGCTCGGCCGCACCCAGTTCTATGTGCACTCGCTCGTAGTCGACCCCGGCTTCCTCAAGCAACCACGCTACCCGGCTCGAACGGGTACGTGGACTATGAAACAGCTTCATATTGCGATCTCTTCAGCTACCTTGCGACGATTGTACTCCGAGCTCATCACCCGGCCGTAGGCACCGGCGTTCGCAATCAGCACCACGTCACCCTCGCTCGATGCCGGCAACAGCCGATCGCTGCCCAGCCGATCGCCGGTCTCACAGATTGGCCCCACAACAGTCACCGTCTCGCTCGGAGCGTCGTCCGCACGGCTCAGGTTAACTATCTCGTGGTAAGCCCCGTACAGTGCCGGTCGGATCAAGGAATTCATCCCGGTGCCAACGCCGATGTATTTCATTTCACCCTTGCCCTTGACCTGGGTCACGTGGGTCAGCAGAACGCCGGACTGAGCGACAAAGAACCGTCCCGGTTCAATCCAGAGCTGGTATTGGGGATAGGACTCACGCACTTCTGCGAGCAGCGCATCCACCGCGGACAGGTCCAGCGGCTTGTCGCCTGGCTTCTCGGGCACACCGAAACCGCCGCCAAGGTCAATGGACTTCACGGTCGGGAACATCTGTGCGGCGTCGATCAGGGCTGCCGCCACCGAGCGCCAGTTGGACGGGTCGAGGATACCGCTGCCGCTGTGCGCGTGCATACCGACAATCTCTGCGCCAGCCTTGTCCGCCAGCTGTTTCAGCTCTTCCAGTTCGAACAGCGGGATGCCGAACTTGGAATGCACACCGGCGGTCTTGACATGCTCGTGGTGCCCGCGCCCCTGCCCCGGATCGAGGCGCACAAACAGACGGGCACCAGCAAAGATCTCCGGCCACGTCTGTAGCGGATACAGGTTGTCCAATGTGACCTGCAGACCACGCTTCAGCGCCCAGTCGTATTCCTCACGCGGCGCAAAGTTTGGGGTGAACAGCAGACGCGATACGTCCAGATCAGGAATCACCGACTCAAGCCATTCGACCTCACCCGGCGACACGCACTCGAAGTCGATTCCCTCGTCATTGAGGCAGCGCAGAATGTCAGCATTAAAGTTTGCCTTCATCGCGTACAGCACTCGGTCCACATTGCCCAATGCCTTGAGCTGTCGAGCGGCACTGCGCACGCTGTCTATATCGTAGACGTAGGCGTTGGGCGTCTCTGCCGCAATCTCGAGAAGCTGCTCGCGCTTGCGTCGCCACCACGGCGTCGGCGTGTCCCGCCGCTGCTCGTCTTCGCCGGCGAACAGGGCTTCCCAGCTCGCGCCGAAGGACGGGCTTCCGCCGCGCTTGCGAATGATCGACGCGTGCAGTTTGCGCACGAGGCGCGTGCCCTGGGCCTTGTCGACGACAAAGGTCAGGTTCAAATCGTTGGCCGACTGGCTCATCAGGTGAATGCGCTCTTCCTCGAAGACCTCCAGCGCCGGCGCAAGCCGCGGCAGGATCGTGCGAATCTTTCGACCTACCAGGCTCACCGCCGTGCAGTCATCAATCATGCGCACGCGGCAGTAGCGCGACAGGTCGGCCGCCAGTGCGTCGCGCACATCGTCGGTGAGGACCTCAGCCGCTGCGTCGATGGACACCGTAACGTTGGTCTCCGAGGTCGACACGAGATCGATTGACAGCTGATGCTCGCTGAACACGGCGAACGCGCGCGCCAGGAAGCCCACTTCGTGCCACATGCCGACACTGTCCATGGACACCAGCGTCAGACCATCGCGTGAACAAATCCCTTTGACCTGCGTTTCCGAGTCGTCGATCACGGCCGCCACCGTGGTACCCAGCAATTCCGGTCGCGCGGTGCAGCGGACAAACAGCGGGATGCCGAACTGGCGCAGCGGTGAAAGGCATCGAGGGTGCAACACCGAACTGCCGGCAGAGGCCAGTTCCTGCGCTTCATCGTAGCGAAGCGCGGTCAGCAGTCGCGCTGAAGGAACGATACGCGGGTCAGCGGTAAACATGCCGGGTACATCTGTCCACACCTCGATGCGCCGGGCCTGCAGCCGTGCAGCCAGGTAGGCCGCCGAGGTGTCGGAGCCGCCACGGCCCAACAACACGGTCCTGTTCTGACGGTTACGCGCGATAAAGCCCTGCGTCAGGATGACGTCGCCGGTGGATGACAGCGTGTCGCGAAGCGCGGGATCAGGATCGTAGTGGCAAACAGCCGACAGGTAATCCTGGGAATTTTCGGTGCCCGATCGTGAGACGCTGGTCAAAAGATCGCGCGCATCCACCCAGGCCACCGGAATGCCCTGGCTTTTCAGGTAGGCTGCGCCGAGCTGTGTCGACATCAGCTCGCCAAGCGCCATGATGCGTACGCGCACACGCACGCTGGCTTCGCGCAACAGCCGGACACCGGCGAACAGCTGATCCAGCTCATCCAGTGACTCGTCCAGCAACGCCGGGCCGTCCAGGTCGAGTTCGGCAGCCAGCTCATAGTGACGCGCACGAAGCGATTCGAGGGCTTCGCGCGGGTCCTCCGACAAAGTTGAGTCAAGCAATGCTTCGAGCGCGTTGGATACGCCGCTCAGTGCGGAGTGCACGATGACCGGTTTCAAGCCGGCATCCAGTCGTTTTCGAATCAGTTCGGCAATACTTGCCCAGTTGTCAGCGGACGACACACTGGTCCCGCCAAACTTCATGACGACCCAGTTGGAATTCACAACATCAGGGCCGGCGCCCAGGGCTTCACTACTGTCGAAAGGAGCTTCGTTGATCAAGGGTCTGTCTCATTCAGGCAAAAAAAAACCCGCGAGAGATGTCTCTGCGGGTCTGTGAGCAGGGTTTGCTTGACGTATCAGGCTAAACCACTGCGCGTGACACCCGCGCACCTCTGGCGCGTCATTCGTTTTACGTTCTTTTTCGCAAGCGCATTGCGCTCACTCAGACACTCTACGCGGATGTCGAAACTAACCATGCCCGAAGTACAACGAACCTGCGTCGAAAGGTCAAGTGTCCCAGTCGTCGGGCCGGGTGACTGCACCGCTGGACGCCGACGAAACCTGAGCACGATATTTCGCGAGCACGCCGGAGGTGACCGAAGACGGCGGCCGACGCCACACAGCACGCCGTGCCTGCATCGTCGATTCATCGACGTCGACGTTGATCTCGCGCCGTTCTGCGTCGATTTCTATCCGATCTCCATTTTCGATGAGCGCAATCGGGCCGCCCACGGCGGCTTCGGGGGAAACATGGCCGACCACGAAACCGTGGCTGCCGCCGGAAAATCGGCCGTCGGTGATCAATGCCACGTCCTTGCCGAGTCCGCGCCCCATGATGGCGCCGGTCGGACTGAGCATTTCCCGCATGCCCGGCGCGCCTTTCGGCCCCTCGTAGCGAATCACCACCACGTCGCCGGCACCGACTTCACCGTCGAGGATGGCCTGCAGCGCCTGCTCTTCGGAGTCGTACACACGCGCTGTACCGCTGAATCGCAAGCCCTCCTTACCGGTGATCTTGGCCACCGAGCCCTCCGGCGCCACGTTGCCGTACAGCACGCACAGATGGCTGTCCGGTTTGATGGGCTCTGCGAAATCGCGAACGATGTCCTGGTCCGTAGGATAGTCTTCAACATCGGCCAGCGACTCCGCCATGGTCTGGCCGCTGACGGTCATGCAGTGACCGTGCAGCAGACCCTGTGCCAGCATGCGCTTCATCAGCGGACGGATACCGCCGATCTCGATCAGTTCAGACATCATGTAGTGTCCGCTGGGCCGCAGGTCCGCCAGTACCGGCACGCGCTTGCCGATGTGCGTGAAATCATCCAGCGACAGCGATACGCCGGCTTCACTCGCGATCGCAATCAGGTGCAGCACCGCGTTGGTGGATCCACCCAGGGCGATCACCACGGCAATGGCATTTTCAAAGGCGTCGCGCGTCATGATGTCGCGCGGCTTCAGGTCTCTCTCAATGAGCCGCATCACAGCCTCACCGGCGGCCTGCGCATCGTTGACCTTTTGACCCGACACCGCTTCCTGCGCCGAGCTGTTTGGCAGGCTCATGCCCAGCGCCTCGATGGCCGACGCCATCGTATTCGCTGTGTACATCCCCCCGCAGGAGCCCGGCCCCGGAATCGCCTTCTGTTCCACATCGAGCAGTTCCTCATCCGTGATCTGCCCGGCCGCCGCGGCACCCACTGCCTCGAACACGGAAACGATGTCGGTGCGACCGGCGCCGGGTCGGATCGTGCCGCCGTAGACAAACGCCGCCGGGCGGTTCAACCGGGCGATCGCCATCATGCAACCGGGCATGTTCTTGTCACAGCCACCGATCGCGACAATGCCGTCAAACCCCTCGCCACCGGTGACCGTCTCGATCGAATCCGCGATGACTTCACGCGATACGAGGGAATACCGCATGCCGGGTGTACCCATGGAGATACCGTCGGACACCGTGATGGTATTGAACTGCACCGCCTTGGCGCCGGCGGCGTCCGCACCGCTTGCGGCTGCCTCAGCCAGCTTGTCGATATGCATGTTGCACGGGGTGACCATGCTCCACGTTGAGGCGATACCGATTTGCGGTTTCTTGAAATCGTCCTCGGTGAAACCGACGGCACGCAACATCGCGCGACTCGGTGCCTGCTCGCGACCGTCAACGATGATCCGGGAGTGCCGACGAAGGGTTTTTTCGCTCATCTACCTGTCCGAAAAGGAATCCAGGCGGACAAGTTTAGCAGTGACTGTCGTGCTTAGTCGTCGTCTCGAATGAACACGGCGACGCGCTGGTAGATGTCGCTGTCCGTCAGCGTATTTTCGCTCTGCAATTCGATAACAAACGCTTCATTGCCTTCGACCGCGCTGTCCTGCACCAGCGGGATCAGGATCCTCGCCGACCGCTGGCCGGCCTCGAAGAACACGAACTGATCCCGTGGCGCGAAGTAGTCCTCGTCCGCGGTGGCCGTCACGTCACTGACGGAATACGGCACCGACAGCGTGTCGTTGCCGGGCTTGAAGCGAATCACGTCGATTTGTACGACAGACTCCTGCTCGAGCACGGAGGCCTGACCGGACGCAAACGCGACGGTATTCGCCGGCAGCGCATTCTCGAAGCGACGCTGGTCGTCGTCCTGCAGGTTGACGGTCAGACTGGCGAGCAGATTACCGTTGTCGTCCTGCACGTCCAGTGTGGTCTGCTGGTCGGCTTCCCGGACCGGATCGGCAGTCATCGACAATGTGAACTGCTGACGTAGCGCGCCGGGCGCAAAGGTGAAAGCCTGCGCGTCGATGAGCAGTTCGCCGGATTCCAGTGGCGAACGGTTGCCGGTGAATTCGCGTTCGACGACTCGCACCGAGCGGTCAAAGTCCGCAGGCACGATGTGCACAAGGTCCACCCGCAACGGTGACGCATCTTCGACCAATTCGATCACCAGGTTGCCACCCTCCAGCGACAGTTGAACATCGCCCTCCGGCAGTGCTTCAAGCTGCGGCACGTCCGCCAGTGTCTCTGCCACGTCGCCTTCGTCGATCGGCGCCACCTCCAGCGGCTCGACCTCCGCAGAGGCGTCATCGACGGAGACGTCCTCAGCCACAGCCTCTTCCACGTCGGTCACGGACTCATCGGGCTCGTTGATCGGCGAGCTGGGCGTGCTCGACGTTTGCGTCTCCAGACTCTCGCTCATGGGCGATTCGTCGGTCAGGCCTGGCGCTGCTATCCCGAGGTCATCGAGTGGCAGATACGGCCACAGAAACCAGCCTGCGCCGGCAACAACGGCGAGCACTGTCAGGATCAGCGGTAGCTTCGATCGCCGTTTCTCGACGTCCGCCGTAAATCGCTCGGTACGGTCAATGACGATCTCGAGCGGCGCCGGCTCGATACTCGGTGACGCGGGCTGATCAGTATCTTCAAGTTCCCGCAGAAACTCCGCAACGCTTGAAAAACGTGTGACGCGGGAAAAGGACAGGGCTTTTTTCAAGGCACGCCACTGACGATCCGACAGACCCGGTAACGGCTGAGGTGTCATACCCGCATCAGCAGCCTCAGCGGCATTCCGTGGTCCAAACACCCGGTAGCCCGCAATCAGTCGATACAGCAGGCAGGCCAATGAGAAGACGTCGTCTTCGGCCACCGGCTCGTCGCCGGTGAGCACCTGCATGCTGGAATACGCCGGCGTCAGCGCACCGGGCAAGCCCGGGTCGAAATTCGACAGGGTGTCACCTTGTTCCTGACGAACGCGCGCGACGCCAAAATCGAACAGCTTCGCATCGCCGTTCGGCTGGATCATGATATTAGCCGGCTTGATGTCGGCATGCACGATGCCCCGATCGTGCGCGTAGTCGAGCGCGTCGCCGATCTCTCGGGTGATTTTCAGCGCTTCGGCAACGTCAAGCTTGACGGAGCGGTCGAGAATGTCGGCGAGATTTTCACCATCCATCCACTCCATGATGATGAAGTAAAGGTCGTCATCCCGGTCGAGATCGATGAAGCGCACAATGTGGCTGTGCGTCAGGCAGCGGCCCTTTGTCGCTTCCTGTTGCAGTAGGCGCAGCGCTTTCGGGTCGTCCGACAACTCGGCCGACAGGACCTTGATCGCAACGAAGGGATCCTGCTCACCCGATTCCGCGCGTCGCCGGTCCAGCGCCTGGAAGACGACACCCATACTGCCGCCGGTTACCCGCTTTTTCAGCAGGAAGCGGTCACGCAGGACCGAACCAACCTGCAGTTGCTGGTCGGCACGGATGGCAGTCGGCTGCGCGCGTGTGTCGATAACCATCGTCTGGTCGAAGGCAGGTTCTTCGTCGACGGATTCCTTGTCGGTAGCTGCTACGTCTCCGGCGGTTGCCAGGTGTTCGCTGCGATAACGTTCGAGCATCGATTTGACCAGCTCGTAGGTCTCTTCGCGGAGCTCACCACGCTCGCGCCGCTCGGCCAGCGTCGCCTCAACCGCAACCTCAGCGCCGCCACCGGCCTCAAGCACCTGCTCGAGTGCCTGGCGCGTCCGATTCAGAAACACGACGTCACCGGCCGATCCCTCTTTTTCGAGGCCGGAGAGATGATCTGCAAAGTCAGCAGACAGTTTGTCGTGATCCGTCGTCATTCCGATGTCGCGAGATCATTCGGCGAAGCGCATATTTTACCGTGTTGGAGAGTCCTGGAATCGGAACCAGTCGTCAGATTACCTTGCCCGGATTCAGGATTCCGTGAGGGTCTAGGGCCTGTTTCAGCGTCTTCATCAGGCGGATTTCCGCCTCCGTCCGAAACTTCGGCAGGTGCGACTTCTTAAAGACACCGACACCGTGCTCCGCGCTGAATGTACCCCCCAGGGCTCGAACGATGTCGTACAACTGAGCCGTCACCGTCTCTCCGGCCGCACGAAATTCGTCCTCATCCGCACCCACAGGCTGGCTCAGGTTGTAGTGCAGGTTGCCGTCACCAACGTGTCCGAAAGCGCACAGCCTGGCGCCCGGGATCTCCGACTCCACCATCTGCGTGGCCTGCTCCAGCAATTCGTGGATACGATCCGTCGGCACACCGATATCGTGCTTCAGACTGGCGCCCTCGCGCTTTTGCACCTCAGAGATGGAATGGCGAATCCGCCACAAATTGCCGGCCTCGAAATCACTTTTTGCCATCACCGCATCGATCACGAGTCTTGCGGTCACGGCCTGTTCCAGCGCCGCCTCAATACCGTCACCGGCCACCTCTGTGAGGACAAACCAGTCCCCGCCATCGATCGGTACAGTGACTCCATCGGCATGCCGACGCACAAACTCCATCGCCACGCCGGAAATCAACTCGAAGGCCAGAATGCGATCGCCGAGCTGTTGTCGAAGATAAGACAATAGGTCGACCGACGAACGTGCCGACGGCAAAGCCAGCAACACCGTGCTCACCGAGACCGGTTTGGGGTAGAGCTTCAGGGTTGCTGCGGTGATGATACCGAGCGTTCCTTCACTGCCGATGAACAGGTGACGCAGGTCGTACCCGACGGTGTCCTTTCGCAGACTGCGCAAGCCATCGACAACGTCGCCGTTGGCCAAAACGACTTCGAGACCCAGAACCTGGTCCCGTGCGGTGCCATACCGAATGACATTGATGCCGCCGGCGTCCGTCGAAAGATTGCCGCCGATCTGGCAGCTGCCCTCTGCGGCGAGACTCAAGGGGAAGCTTCGGTCCGATGCATCCGCGGCATCCTTGAGAGTTTGTAGGATGCACCCGGCTTCCACCGTAATCGAAAAATCGTCCGGACGAGTCTCCCGAATCCGGTTCAGTCGTCCCAGCGCCAGAATCACCTGGGTGTTGGATTCATCCGGGATCGCGCCGCCGCACAAACCGGTGTTGCCGCCCTGCGGTACCACCGCAATTCGGTGCTGGTTGCAGTAACGAAGGATGCCTGACACCTCGTCGGTCGACGACGGCCGCAGCAGCAGTGGCGTCTTTCCGCGTGCGAGACCGCGCCATTCCGTCAGATTGGATTCCAGCTCACGCGGATCAGATTGCCAGCCACCCTCACCCACGACTGCCTTCAATGCATCAAGGTGCTTATCCATCGACGAAATGCGCCATTTCGTGGAACGACTTCCAGTCGATGTTACTGCCGCAGAAGGTCAGCATGATCGAATGCCCGGCCAACTCGTCGCGCAGCGGTCCGAGCAGAGCCGTCGCGGCAGCGGCACAGGCCGGCTCCA
>JBCCNM010000076.1:0-16067 GCA_039025835.1 Pseudomonadota bacterium
GATCACGGGCTCATCGGGCGTTGCACTGAACGCGTAATCGCCGAGACTCACCGGAAAGTCGATCTTCGCATTCCAGTGGTATTCGCCGGGCGATGCGAACACGCCAACGCCGAGTTCCGCCCACGCGCGCCAATTGCGCAGAGCGACGTTGGTATAAATCAGCGGCCGTTTGACCTGCGTGCGCAACGCATCGGCCTGTGCGTCACCGAGCTCCGGACACAGGCTCGGGATGATGCGGTTGTTGCAGGCCATGACACAGTGCTTCGCGCTGAGCTCATGAAGCTGGCCGTCGTTGATGTAGCTCACCGACACGCGGTCGCGACCGGTGTTGGCAGCCTGCACGACCGTGCTGTTGAGCCGAATGCGCACGGCCTGCCCGGCGGCATCGAGCCGTGAGTAGTCGAAATTCGTCGTGACCACGTCTTCCATGTCGGAGCCGTCGGCGATACCCGGGATCATCTCGCGCACCATCAGTCGCGCAATTGACGCGTTGCCGTCCGGGAAATGGTGGATGTACGGCTCTTCATCCGGAATGAACTCGAGCCCGAGCGCATTGCCTCCCGGCAGGCCGTAATACATCACCGCAGTCTCCGCGATCGACGCGGCGATACCGGGACCGGCTTCGACGGAGCAATCGTCGAGGATACGCAACACGTCCGGATGATCGACGCCAACGACGTCGGCCAGGTAGTCCTTGTACGACAGGCTGAACAACCACTCGATCTTTTCGTCGTCGCTCAGGTCCGGATACTGATCTTCCAGCGTTAACAGACGCAGCATCTGCTTGCGCGCCTCCGCTGCGATCGGCATTTGCAGCACGGCCTCTTCCGGCGACAGGCTGTTGTCCGCCAGAAACAGGTAGCTGCGGAAACCGGCCGGGTCCGTGCGAACGAGCTTGCTCTTGCCCCAGGCTGCTTCGGAGAAATGCAGCGCGGGCCCGAGGCCGTGACGCCGGTAGAATTCATGATCGTAGGCCGTGTTGAAGCGATCAATGCGAACGCCAAGCTCATCGAGCAGTCGGGCCGCAGCTGGCGGAAACTCGCTCGGCTCGACCAGCGTCTGGCCGCCGCCGTAGCCGATCAGCGTTTGACCGTCGACATTGAATTCGTTGCGCTTCGAATGCCCGCCGAAATCGTCGTGATTGTCGAGCACCAGGATACGAGCCTCCGGATGCTGCTGACGGTAAAACCAGGCCGCAGCGAGACCGCTGATTCCGGCGCCAACGATTGCGAGATCCACATCGCCACCGTCTTTGGCCGGGCCGAAGTCACGATTACCGCCCATCGCCAACGCGTGGGCGACCTCGAAAGACCCGTCGTGGTTGCCGCGCATGCCCATAAGCGCCGGCGGATAAACGCCGGAGTCGCCGTCTGCGGCGAACAACCGACCGGGCACGGCGGATGCGAGCGCGAGGGCACCGACACCGTGAAACAGGTCCCGGCGCGAGATCGACGCGTGCATGCCTAAAGATTTGTCGTGGCTGGATCTGGCCATGGAGCCTCCGCTGGGAGAATTGTCCGATTCCGCCGGAACACGCAACTACCGCGCCTATACGCCTGACGGTCTGTGCCGTAGTGCTGCGCTAACATCCTGATTTTGAACCGGGTGCGAACGATTTGCACACTCACGACGCAGTCATCATCGGCGCTGGCCACAACGGACTGACGACCGCCGCCTTCCTCGCTAAAGCCGGTCTCGATGTGCTGGTGCTCGAAAAGAACGACTACACCGGCGGAGCAACCGTCAGCCGCGAGCTGCACGAGGGCTGGCAGTATTCCAACTGTTCCTATGTCTGCAGCCTGTTTCGGCCGGAAATCTACAACGCGCTGGACCTGGGCCGGCACGGGCTCAAGGTTGTACCACTGGTCAGCAGCATGACGTTCAAGCAGAACGGCGACTATTTCGGCAGCTACCAGAACCCGGATATTCGGCGCCGGGAAATCATCCGTCACAATCATCGCGACGCCGACGCCGCGGTACGTTTTGATGCCGACATCCTGCGTTGGTGCCGACTGATCCGCGGCTTTCTGCTGCGCACACCCCCGGATCCAGGCTCGTTTCGCCCGCGAGACGCGTTCGAATTCGCCTATCTGCTGAAGAGGTTTCATGAGCTGAGCGAAAGCCAGCTCTACGAGTTCATCCGCTTTTTTACCATGTCGATTGCCGAGTACCTGGAGAACTACTTCGAGGACGAGACCATTCTTGCGCACTACTCCGGTGGCAGCATCATCGGCACCGGCCTCGGTGTGTACTCGCCCGGCACGGCCTACGTGCTACTTCATCACGCCATGGGCGATGTCGATGGCAACATCGGCGCCTGGGGCTTCGCGCGCGGCGGCATGGGCTCGGTATCGGGCGCGATCGCCTCGGCCTTTGTGGAAGCCGGCGGCAAAATCCGCACCGACGCTGAGGTCGCTCGTATCCGTGTGACTGGCAATCGCGCGACCGGCGTTGAACTGGCGAACGGCGATGTCGTAAACGCGAAGCTGGTGGTTTCCAATCTCGACATCAAGCGCACCTTTCTCGACGTCATGGACGAGAATGACGTGCCGTCCTCTGTACTGCGTCGCGCCGAACAATTCAAGATTCGCGGATCGTCCGGCAAGCTGAATATCGCGCTCGACGGCATGCCGCGATTCCCGGCACTGCCCGAGGATTCGCCGCTGACGCTCGGGCACATGCATTTCACCGACACACTCGACCGTCTCGAACGGGCGTATGACGACTGGAAGGACGATCGCTGGTCGGCCGATCCGTACACCGACACGCTGATCCCGTCGCAATACGATCCAACGCTGGCGCCGCCGGGCAAGCACATGATGAGTGTGTTCGTGCAGTACTGCCCGGTGGAGCCGGACGGCGGCTGGGATGCGAACAAGAAACAGGCGTTCGCCGATACCGTCATCCGGCAGATCGATGACTACGCACCGGGTTTCAAGGATCTCGTGCTGCACGCGGAAATCCGCACACCAAAGGAGCTTGAGGAAGAGGTCGGCCTGACCGAAGGCAATATCTTCCAGGGCGAACTGACCTTCGACCAGCTGCTGTTCAACCGTCCGTTCCCGGGTCTGTCGCAGTATCGCGGTCCGGCAAAAGGCCTGTACCTGTGCGGCTCCTCCAACCACCCCGGCGGCGGCGTCATGGGCGCGCCGGGCGCCAACGCAGCACGCGAGATCCTGCGCGACCTGAAACGACCGGACACGACGCCCGTGGAATTCAGTGATGACTGAGCGCACTGTTGTCATCGGCGCCGGGCCCAACGGCCTGAGCTGTGCAGCCGGCCTCGCGCGTCACGGTCACAAGGTGCTGTGCCTGGAAGCCGCCGAGGCGCCGGGCGGCATGGCGGCCGGGTTTGATGTGGCGGAGGGTTACCGCGTGCCGGGTTTTGCGCAGTGGCAGTACCCGTCGGATGTATCGTCGCCCGGCACGTCGATCGACACGATTGTTCTCAGTCCCGATGCGTCGACCGTGCGCATCGACGCCGAATCGGTCTCGGGCGTCTCGGACAGAGACCAGCAGGCCTGGGCGGCGTTCCTCGAGCGCTATCTCGCGTTTGCCAAAGCGCTGCAACCGCTGATGGATGCCCCGCCGCCGCGGCTCAAACACTTTCCGGCGGCGGACAGGAAGACGCTGCTCAGACTCGCGTGGAAACTGCGGGTCGGCCTCGGCCGGGACGAGATGTACGAATTCCTGCGCGTCGTCGGCATGAACATCTTCGACCTGCTGAATGAGCATTTCGACGACGAACGACTGAAAGCCGCCGTCGCGTTCGATGCCGTACTGGGGAATGCGATGGGCCCGCGTACACCCGGCACGGTACTGACCTGGCTGCACAGGCTGCGTGGACGGCTGAATGGCCCGATGCAGAGCGCAGCGTCCTACCTGCCAAACCTGCTCAGTGATGTCGACTCCGCCGGTGTAGACGTACGCTGCGGGTCCGCCGTGCAACGCATCCTGATCGATGACGAGACGGTCACCGGTGTCGAGCTTGCAAACGGCGAACAGATCGCAGCGACGACCGTCATCTCCGGGGTCGACGCAAAGACCACCTTCCTGAAGCTCGCCGGCACGCGCGATCTCGATGCGATGTTCGCGACGCGCGTCCACCAGGTCCGCGACGCCGGTGTCGTTGGGCATTTTTCACTGGCTTTGTCTGAGATGCCGACCATCAGGGATGTCGATGCTCGATCGATGGGCCATCGTTACCTGCTGGTGCCGGACATGCGCGGCATCGAGCGAGCATACAATGCCGTCAAATACGCTGAAGCTTCCACATCACCGCTCATCGAGTTCACCTTCCCGAGCGTGCACGACGCGTCTCTGGCACCCAAGGGGCATGTGTTGTCCGCCAGTGTGCTGTATGTGCCCGCCAAACTGTCCGATGCCGACAAGCTCGCGCTCGAGCAACGCATCCGCGATGCGCTGCGCAGCATTATGCCGGACCTCGACGACAAGGTTCGAGCCACACATTTACTGGCGCCGGACGACATTGCGACGCGCTGCGGGCATGCACACTGGCACCACGGTGAACTGTCCCTGCACCAGTCGCTGATGATGCGACCCGTTTACGGTGCTGCGCAGTACACGACACCGATCAGCGGCCTTTTTCTCTGCAGCGCGGGCTGTCACCCGGGTGGTGATCTCGGCGGACGCGCAGGCCGCAACGCCGCCGCCGCGATTCTCGCCGGGGGGCACGGATGACGATCGAGCACACGCATTTCCGCACGGCACTCACGCGCTCGCCCTTTATCGGACGAATCGAGGCGATGACACGCACCGAAGACTGGGCAACGTGGAACACCTACAAGACCCCGCGCGTCGTTGACAAGCTGTCCACGGAGTACTTCGCCGCGCGCAGCAGCTGTTCGATCATGGACCTGACGCCGATGGAGAAGTACCGCATTCGCGGCGCGGACGCCAGGACCTATCTCGATCGGCTGGTAACCCGCGATATCAACAAACTGGCACCGGGCAAAGTCACCTACGTGGTCTGGTGCGACGATGCCGGCAAGGTGGTTGATGACGGCACCGTGTTCCAGCTTGCCGATAACGACTACCGGCTGTGTGCCCAGCAGCATCAGCTGGACTGGCTGCGACTCTCGGCGCTTGGATTCGATGTCGACATCGATGTGGAAACGCACGACGTCGCCGCGCTCGCGGTGCAGGGACCGACCTCCTGGTCTGTGCTGGAGACCGCCGGATTCAAAGGCCTGGAGACCCTGCCACCGTTTCAGATGATGACGGTCGAATTTGCCGGCACCGACATTCTCGTATCGCGCACGGGCTACACCGGCGACCTCGGCTATGAATTGTGGATGTCACCGGACGCCGCGCTCCACGTCTGGGATGCCCTGTTTGCCGTGCGCGATCGCTACGACGTGAAATGCCTTGGCCTCGACGCGCTGGAAATGCTGCGCATTGAAGCGGGTTTTATCATGCCCGGTTTCGATTTCATGATCGCGGAAGCGGCTGTGCGAGACGGCCGGGCTCGCTCACCGTTCGAGGCCGGCATCGGCTGGCTGGTGAATCTCGACAAGGGCCCGTTCACCGGCCGTCGCGCCCTTCGCGAGGAAAAAGCCCGGCCGCCCGAGCGGCGACTGGTCAAGCTTGTCGTCGAGGGCAACAAGCCGGTCGGCGAAGCGTACATTTTCAAAGGCAAACACGGTGAGCAGGTCGGTGAAGTGCGCTGCACGACCTGGTCGCCGATCCTGAAGGCCAACCTCGCGCTGGCGGATATTCGCTTCATCAATGGCAAGCGCCCGGACGATCTCTGGGCCCGCTTCGACTACCAGAAAGAAATCCAGTGGAGCTCGGGTTGGGCGCGCTGCGAGTTTCGCGCCAAGCCGTTTTACAACCCGGAGCATCGCTTTGCGACACCGCCGCAACCCTTTTGAGAATAACAACAATGACTGATCACCTGGTGCACCACCGCAGTCCCTTCGATGACTGGCGATCCATCAGCATCGCGATTTATATGTCCCTGGTCGGTTACGGCGTGCTGGTCGGTATCCCGGTCATCAGTACAGCATGGGTTGAGCAACTGGGGTTTACGGAAGTCCAGGTTGGCCGCGTCGCCGGCGCCGATCTCGGTGGCTTAAGCGTCGGGGCTGTGCTTGCCGCGTTGTTCATTGCGCAGGTCAATCGCCGCTGGCTGGTCGTGATCTCGGCAGCGATTGCCATCGGTGCCAATCTCGCCTGCATCGTCATCACCGACTACCAGCCGGTGCTGTGGCTGCGCTTTATCGCCGGCTTCGGCAGCGGTGTCTATACCGCGGTGGCGATCGCGACGCTGGGAGCGACCTCAAGGCCCGCATGGACCTTTAACCTCCTGCTGTTCGCCTTCGCCTTTACCCAGGTGGGCGAACTGTACTTCCTGCCAAAACTCAGCATGAGCGGCATCTACACCGTGTTCATTGTGAGTTATGTGCTCGGCCTGCTGTTTCTGAAATGGCTGCCGTCGCGACCGACAGAACGCAGTCTCGACGTCGAGGTCGAGCACGACGGCGAAATCGAGCATCAGCACGTACCCGCCTACGCACCGTGGCTCGTGCTCGGTGCTATCGTTGCGACTTACATCAACATCGGCGCTTACTGGACCTACATTGAACTGGCCAGCGCAGACTCAGCCGCCGACCCGGACTGGGTCGGAACCGTACTGGTCTGGACCTCTGGCTTTTCGGTACTCGGCTGCCTGTTCGCCACCGTCATCAGCGACCGCTTCGGTCTCGCACGCCCGATGCTGGTGACCCTCGTTTGCCAGGCCATCATCGTCGTCATGCTGGCCAACGGCATCAACAACGTGAACATCGTCGTCAGCATGTTTGCCTTCAACTTCCTGTGGATTTTCATCGACGTCTACCAGATGGCCACCGTGGCCAACATGGACCCGTCCGGGCGCTTTGCCGCATTGATGCCCGGCGCGCAGGGGCTCGGGCAGATTCTGGGGCCAAATATCGCGGCCTCGATACTCGCTGCCGGGCTTGGCTATCGCGGCGTGTTCATCATGTGCGGACTTGCGTCGCTGACGGCAATGGCCATTTACCTGCTGATGTACCTGCGATTGCGGCGCCAGATTCCAGCGCTCGCCGACGCGACCTGATCGCTACTGGAAGACCACGGTCTTGTCGCCGTTGAGCATCACCCGATGCTCGGCCTGCAGTTTCACCGCGCGTGACAGTACGCGCATCTCGATATCGCGACCGAGCGCTACCAGTTGCTCAGGAGTCTGCGCATGCGTCACACGGGTGACGTCCTGTTCGATGATCGGGCCTTCATCGAGGTCGGCGGTTGCGTAGTGTGCCGTTGCACCGATCAGTTTGACACCGCGGCTGTGTGCCTGGTGGTACGGCTTCGCACCCTTGAAGCCTGGCAGAAAGGAATGATGAATGTTGATGATGCGGCCACGGTAGTCGTCGCAAAGCTCCGTCGTCAGGATTTGCATATAGCGCGCCAGCACGACGAAGTCGATCGCCTCAGACTCAATCAGCGCGCGCAGCGTGGCCTCCTGTTCGAGCTTGTTGTCGGGCGTGATCGGCAGGTGATGAAACGGGATGTCCTGCGCGGCAACGAGCTGGTAGGTATCGCGGTGATTGGACACAACGGCGGGTATATCGATGTTCAGTTCACCGATGCGGCGCCGGTAAAGGATGTTGGCAAGACAATGATCGAACCTCGACACCATCAGCAGGACGCGCGCGGGCTTCTTCGCCACGTACAGCGTCCACTCCATGTCGAAGCCCTTCGCGACGGCGCGAAACGCGTCCGCCAGCGGCTCGCACGGTAGCTCGGCGCCGTCGAGCTCGAAAGCGATGCGCATGCAAAACACATGCGTTTCCGGATCACCGAACTGCGCGCTCTCGACGATATTGCCGCCGTGATCGGCGACGAAGGTCGATACGTCGCGAACGATACCGGCGCGATCCGGGCAGGACAGCGTCAGGATAAACCGCGTGGTGTCGCTCATTCCTGCAGCGCTTGATGCGCCAGGTCGAGTGCCTTCCAGGCCTTGTCGACCAGCTCGTCGACTTCCGCGTGCGAGATGACAAACGGCGGCGCGACGATCATCGTGTCGCCGACCGCGCGCATGACCAGTCCGTTGCTGACCGAGAAGTCACGGCACACGGTGCCGGCACCGCGCTTCTCGGGGAAGCGCTCAAGTGAGGCCTTGTCCTTGACGAGTTCCATTGCACCCATCAGTCCCGTCATGCGCGTCTCGCCGACCAACGGGTGTTCGGCCAGCGTGTGCCAGCGCGACTGCATGTACGGCCCGATATCGTCACGGATACGTTTGACCATGCCCTCATCGCGAATCAACTCCAGATTGGCGATCGCCACAGCGCAGGATGCCGGGTGTCCGGAGTAGGTGTAGCCGTGTGCAAACTCACCGGCCTTGTCGATCAGCACCTCGGCAACGCGATCGCTGACGGCGACGCCGCCGAGCGGCAGGTAACCGGAGGTCACGCCCTTGGCAAACGGGATCAGGTCAGGCTTGGTGCCGAAGTGCTGTGCGCCGAACCACTGGCCAAGACGGCCGTAGCCGGTGATAACTTCATCGTTGATCAGCAGGATGCCGTGTTCGTCGCAGATGCGCTGAATCTCCGGCCAGTAGGTGTCGGGCGGGATGATGACACCCCCGGCACCCTGGATCGGCTCGCCGATAAAGGCTGCGACCTTGTCGGCACCGATCTCGTGAATCTTGTCTTCAAGCTTCTTCGCCATCGCGATTCCGAACTCGTCCGGCGACATCGTGCGATCGCTGCCGAACCAGTACGGCTGCTCGATGTGTTCGATGCCCGGAATCGGCAGCCCGCTCTGTTTGTGCATGAACTGCATGCCGCCGAGGCTGGCCGCCGCGACGGTGGAGCCGTGGTAGGCATTCTTGCGCGAGAAGATTGTGTGCCGCTGCGGCTGGTCCATCAGATCCCAGTAAGTCCGCACCATGCGCACGACCGTGTCATTGGATTCCGAACCGGAACCCGCGAAGAACACGTGGTTCATGTGCTCGGGCGTCAGGTCCCGAATCAGCGCAGACAGTTCGATGGCCGGCGGATTCGTGCACTGGAAGAAGCTGTTGTAGTACGGCAGCTCCTTGAGCTGCGCCGTCGCCGCATCGACCAGCTTCTGCTGGCCGTAGCCGACGTTCACGCACCACAGGCCGGACATGCCGTCGAGGATCTGGTTGCCGTCGACATCCCAGATATACACGCCGTCCGCGCGCGTGATAATGCGCGAACGTTTTTCGCTTAATGCTTTGTGGTCGGTAAACGGGTGCAGATGATGGGCACTGTCGAGGGCCTGCAGTTCGGCTGCGGATCGGGCTGCTACCAAGAGTCTGTCCTCTAGTCGTAATTCGGGAAGGTAAATCGCGCGCTCTCGCGCACACCACCGGCAGGCCAGCGTTGCGTCACCGTTTTGCGTCGCGTGTAGAACGACACGCTGTCCGGGCCGTAGGCGTACAGGTCACCAAACAGCGACCGCTTCCAGCCGCCGAAACTGTGGTAGGCGACCGGCACCGGCAGCGGCACGTTGACACCGACCATACCGACCTTGATGTTGTCGGTGAAGTAACGCGCCGCCTCGCCGTCGCGCGTGAAAATGCAGGTGCCGTTGCCAAACTCGTGATCATTGATGAGTTGCATTGCGTGTTCCTGCGATTCAGCGCGCACGATGCACAGGACCGGACCGAAGATCTCTTCGTTGTAGATTCGCATGTCCGCTTTCACGCGGTCGAACAGACAGGGACCGAGAAAAAAACCGTTCTCGTGGCCGTCGACCACCAGGTCACGACCGTCGATGACGAGATCAGCACCCTCTTCGACGCCAAGACCAACGTACCAGGCGACCTTGTCGCGGTGCGCCGCGGTCACCAGCGGACCCATGTGGTTGTTCGTGTCGATGCCCGGGCCAACGCTCATGGCGGCGACCTGTTCCTTGAACTGGCGGACCACTTCGTCCGCGGTCTCGTCACCGACGCAGACGGCGACCGAAATCGCCATGCAGCGCTCTCCGGCGGAGCCGTAAGCGGCCCCCATCAGCGCATTAACGGCGTTGTCAATATCGGCGTCCGGCATGACGATGGCGTGGTTCTTGGCGCCGCCGAGTGCCTGCACGCGCTTGCCGTTTTCGCTGCCGGTCGAATAGATGTACTCAGCGATCGGCGTCGAGCCGACGAAACTCACCGCCTGGACCCGGTCGTCGTTCAGCAGTGTATCCACCGCTTCCTTGTCACCGTTAACGACATTGAATACACCGTCCGGCAGGCCCGCTTCCTTTAGCAGGCGCGCGCACAGCATCGGTGCGGTCGGGTCTTTTTCCGACGGTTTCAGGATGAAGGTGTTGCCGCAGGCAATCGCCATCGGGTACATCCACATGGGCACCATCGCCGGAAAGTTGAACGGCGTGATGCCGGCGACCACGCCGAGCGGCTGATGTTCGGACCACGCATCGATCGACGGACCGACGTTCTTCGTGAAGTCGCCCTTCAACAGTTCCGGAATACCGCAGGCGTATTCGACAACCTCGACGCCGCGCATGAATTCACCCTTTGCGTCGTCGAGCACCTTGCCATGCTCGTCGGTAATTGCGGCGACGACTTCGTCGGCGTGCTCTTCCAGCAACTGCTTGAAGCGGAACATGACGCGCGCTCGCTTTAATGGCGGTGTATCGCGCCACGTCGGGAAGGCTGCCTCGGCCGCGGCGATGGCCTGCTCGACGGTCCCTGTCGAAGCCATCGCGACCTGGCGAGAGACCTCGCCGGTGGCCGGATTGGTCACATCCTGGGCGCGATTGTCGTCAGCGATAACGCTGCCGTTGATGAAGTGGCC
This sequence comes from Pseudomonadota bacterium, assembly GCA_039025835.1. Taxonomy (GTDB): domain Bacteria; phylum Pseudomonadota; class Gammaproteobacteria; order Steroidobacterales; family Woeseiaceae; genus UBA1847. The sequence goes on from JBCCNM010000076.1 coordinate 10,824, forward strand.
GATCACAGCCAGCGGGGCATTCTGTCTTTCAGCACTCATGGAAGATCACTCCAGCGTGTCGATGATATGACGCAGGCGCTCGAAGACGTGCTCCCAGTCCTCGATCCTGGAATCTAAAAACGGCGAGAACGAAATCACGTCCATCGCGTTACGGATGGCAATCTTCTCTTCCCAGAAGCAACGCTTGTGTACCTCCAGTCCGCGCATGCCCGGCGCACCGTCGCGCGGCGCGAGCTCGATTCCGCCCATCAGGCCGTAGTTGCGCACATCGATGACTTTCGGATGATCCGCAAAACTGTGCAGGAACTCCTCGAACGGCTTTTCGAGCGCCATGGCCTGGTCGAACATGCCCTCTTCCTCGTAAACGTCCATGGTCGCGAGGCCAGCCGCCGAGGCAACGGGATGACCGGAGTAGGTGTAGCCGTGGAACAACTCGACCGCCTTGTCGGGGCCGTGCATAAAGGCGTCATAGATATGTTCCTGCACGAGCACCGCGCCCATCGGGATTACGCCGTTGGTCAGGCCCTTGGCCGTGGTAATGATGTCGGGCGTCACACCGAAACGCTCGGCGGCGAAGGCTTTGCCGATGCGGCCGAAAGCGGTGATGACTTCATCGAAGATCAGCAGGATGCCGTGCTGGTCGCAGATCTCGCGCAGGCGCTCGAGATAGCCGACCGGCGGCGGCAGGATACCGGTTGAACCGGCCACCGGCTCAACGATGACGGCCGCGATGTTCATGCCCCCGTGCAGCGCGCACAGGTGTTCAAGGTCATCCGCAAGATGCGCGCCCCACTCCGGCTGGCCACGTGAGAAGGCCGTATGCTCCAGGTTGATCGTCGTGTTCATGTGGTCAACACCCGGCAGCAGGTTGGCGCTGAACGCCATCCGGTTAGGCACCATGCCACCGACCGAGATGCCGCCGAAATTCACGCCGTGATAGCCACGCACGCGGCCAATCAGCCGGGTACGCGTGCCCTCGCCTTTGGCGCGGTGATAGGCCAGCGCGATCTTCAGCGCGGTGTCGACCGACTCCGATCCGGAGTTGGTGAAAAAACAGCGATTGATACCCTCCGGTGCCATGCCGGTGACCCGCGATGCGAGTTCAAACGACTTCTCGTTGGACATCTGGAAGCCGAGTGCGTAATCGAGGCTGGCGACCTGACTCTGCACCGCTTCAACGATCTTCGGGTGGCAATGACCGGCACCGGTGGTCCACAGACCGGAGAACATGTCGTATACCGTCTCGCCCTCGGCAGTCGTGTAGTGATGGCCTTTGGCACCGGTAATGATGCGGGGCTCTTTCTTGAAGTCCCGGTTGGCCGTGAACGGCATCCAGTACGCTTCAAGTTCTTCGCGCGCGACAGCCATGCTCAGTCTCCTCGTGCTGATTCTGGCCCCAGTGTAGTCCTGCCCCCGAGCGTTAAACAATCCGTTAAATGACGCCCGAAAAGCGCTTGTTTTCCGGGCTTGTCTTGGACAAAATGTTCACTATAGTTAACACTGAGGCCGAATGTCGTATGGACCTACCCGTCGGGAAACGCCTCCGGAATCTACGCAAGCAGCACCGTGTGTCGCAGCGCGAACTGGCCAGGAAGTCCGGCGTTGCCAACGCCACGATCTCGCTTATTGAAAACGGCAAGCTGAACCCGACCGTGAGCCTGCTGAAGAAAGTGCTCGACGGATTGCCGATCAACCTGTCCGAGTTTTTCTCCGACGACGCCGAAGGACCCGAGAAAATCTTTTTCGACGCCGGCGAGCTGACCGAAATCGCCGACGGCGGCGTGTCTTACCGACAGATCGGCGGCAATCTCGCCGGCAAGGCTATCCAGTTCCTCAAAGAGCGTTACGAACCGGGCGCCGGCACCGGCCGTCACGCCATCCGCCACGAAGGTGAGGAATGCGGGCTGGTCCTGTCCGGTGAGCTGACCGTGACGGTCGGTGACGAGACCCGCATCCTGAAACCCGGAGATGCGTACTACTTCCGCAGTGACCAGCCGCACAGCTTCGAAAATCGTCACGGCCAGGCCTGCGAAGTGATTTCAGCATGCACGCCACCCACGTTCTGATAAATGATCCATCGAGAGGAGCCCGATGAAACCCACGACCGACCTGTACGACGATTACGAAGCCTCGGTAACCACCTGCTCGACACAGTTTCGCGATTTCGGCGGCAAGGCCTGCTTCCACGGGCCGATTCGTACCGTTCGCTGCCTGCGCGATAACCAGCTGTTTCGTGCGCTGCTCGATGAGGACGGTGCGGGCGCCGTGGTCGTCGTGGACGGTGGCGGTTCTACCGAGACGGCGTTGATGGGCGACCTGATAGCGGCCAAGGGCGCGAAGAACGGCTGGGCCGGCGTTGTGATTCACGGAGCAATCCGTGACTCGGGCGCTGTCGGCGGCATCGACATCGGCGTCAAAGCCCTCGGCGTTAACCCGGCGAAGAGCGCTAAGAACGGCGACGGCGCCGTCGATGAGCCGGTGCAGTTTGGCGGCGTGACCTTCCGGCCGGGAGACTGGGTCTATTGCGACGAGGACGGCATCCTGGTGTCGGCCGAGCCCCTGGACCTCGGATAAGCCGCAAAGTCGTCACGATGGAACTGGCCTTCACGCTGATCAAAAACGCCTTCCTGCTGTTCGTTGGCCTGATCGGCATCCTGTTCGTGCTCGCGCTGCTGTTTGGCAAGCGCAAGCTAACGCGCTGGGAGTTCGAGGCCGAGTTTCGCGACGCCTCCGGCCGCGAGTACGGCGAGTTCGACATCGAGATGTCGAAAATCGAAAAAGACGAGTCGGATTACACCTTCAAGGCAACCTTCAACATGCGTCACGAACGTCTGCAGACCGGCGTCAACGTCAAGGTGGTGCTCGACGATACACTGGTGCTCGCCGGCACCGTTGAGAAGACCGGCCGTGTGCGACTCTACACACCACACCTTGTAAACCGACTGGATGAAGCGCGCGATGGACAGCGAGCAGCCGTGCTGCTTGACGATATCGAGTTTGTTTCCGCGGTGTTGCGACCGGATTAGCTGCGCTCGACCACCAGCCCTGGAATCGAATCGTGGACGTGCGAGGCGAAACCAGCGCCGGCTTCGGTGTACAGGTTGTACACCGTCGTGGCACCGGCATCGACCAGCATCTGCATCTCGTCCGGGTAGCGCGCCGTCGCAGCGACGTGGCCGGCAAAGCCGGCCTGACGAAGCTGCTCGAGCACTTCGAGGGTCGTGGAAATGCGCGGTAACGCCAGCATCACCAGCTCCAGCCTGTGCGTCGCCTGCACCCGGTCCCAGAAATCCCGGTCGCTCGGATCACCGGTCAATACCCGGCGGCCGATGGCACGCTCCGATCGCGACATCACCGGGTCGCTGTCGATTCCTACGACAGTATCGCCGTGCTTTGCAATCATCAGGTCGTAGGTGCTCGCGCCAACGCGGCCCATGCCGACGACGGCGATGGTCGCGCCGCCAAGGTCCAGTAGCTGGTCGTCGGGAATAATCGCATCGCGCTGGAAGCGGCGAAGGGCATCGCGATATCGCTCGTAGATGTCTTCCGACAATGAACTGAAGATGGCCGCGATGACGAACGAGATCGCCATGCCGATCGAGATCGACAGCAACCACGACGCGTCCATCCAGCCGGCCTGCGCACCGATCGCCGCGACGATCAGGCCAAACTCACTGTAGTTGCCGAGGTTGATGGAGGCGAACACCGACGTTCGAGCACGAAGACCGAAGCGTGTGAGCAGGAAAAAGAACAGGCCGGCTTTGACGAAAATCACGGGCGCGAGCGCGAAGCCAATCACCACGTTGTCGAGACTGACTTCGCCCGACAAACCAATCGACACAAAGAAGCCGAGCAGGAACAGGTCCTTGAAACTGAACAGGGCTTTTGCCATTTCGGTGGCGCGTGCGTGGCTAGCCATCAGAATGCCGATTATCAGCGCGCCGAGGTCGCCTTTGACGCCGAAGGCCTCGAACAGCTCCGCACCGCCCAAGGACAGCAGCAAACCGTACAGCACGAGCAGTTCGCCGCGGCCCAGGTGATCCATGAGGCCATGAAGCACGCGGCGAAACGGAATCAGCAGCAGCAGTAACACCGCCCAAAGCGACGGGAAGTGGCCGGTGGATGCAGCGAGAAACACAACGGCAGCGATGTCCTGCATCAGCAGGATGCCGATCGCGATTCGGCCGTGTAGCGAGCCGACACTGCCGCGATCTTCCAGCACCTTAACGACGAATACGGTGCTGGAGAAACTCAACGCAAACGCGACCAGTAGCGTCTGGCGGAGATCGAGCTGGGAAAACACCCCGGCGAACACCAGCACGTGCAGCAGCAGCACAAAAATGCCGATCGTGGCCAACATGTGAATCGCTGACACCGCCCAGACTTGTGGGCGAGCGAGTGTGCTCAGACTGAGTTTCAGACCGATCGTAAACAAGAGTAGCGTAATGCCAAGCTCGGCGAGCCTGTCGAACACCTCGCCGTCGACGCTGTCCTGGGTGCTGAGCACAAACCCGGCCAGCAGGAAGCCGACCAGCGGTGGCAGCTTGACGAGCCGGGCTAAAAGACCGAGCGCAAATGCCAGCGCAATCCAACTGACGTCACTGAGACCGGTTGTGATCCAGGCAGCGTCCATATGTCGCTCGACTCGTTAAACGGCAGTAAGGTCTATGACAACGAGCGTAGCCATAGCATCGCAGCCCGTAAACCCTCAGGGTACGGTCACCAGGGCCAGGCGCTGAATGCGTACAAGTACCTAAGGCCCGGTCACTGCAGCTGCTGACGTGCAATCTCGATGACTCCGGCGTCAACCCAATACAGATCTTCGTTGCTGGAATAGAACAGGAAGCGTCCGTCGCGTGTAACGAACGGCGTGAATTCGATGGCCTCTGTGTTGATGTTCTGGCCGAGTGAAATCGCGCGAGACCATGCCCCATCCGGTGTGCGAAAACTCACGTACAGGTCTCGCCGCCCCTCTCCCGAGCGGCGGGTAGAGCTGAATACGACATAGCTGCCGTCGGGCGCGATAAAGGGATCGGCTTCGTAGGCGAGCGTGGTCGCCGGGCCCTCAAGGACCGCAGGCGTGGTAAAGCCATCACCATTGTCTCGCGTCAGGTAGATATCGAAATTAGTGCCATCCGGTTCGTGCCGATTGGACGCGAACGCCAGCCAGCCATCGTCGGTGAACGATACAAAAAACTCATCTGCCGCTGAGTTGACCGGTGCACCCAGCAGCGTTGGCGCCGA
>JBCCNM010000077.1:0-15894 GCA_039025835.1 Pseudomonadota bacterium
CGACAGGTTGCTCTGGCGGGCTTCGCGGTGTGTACACTGCTTACGGCGACACCGGTACTCAGTGAGGACGAACGCGAGGACAGCGCGACAGGCTGGTCAACGGATCTCGGGGTCGCGATTTTGTCGAACCCGGAATTCCAGGGGTCGAGTCGCTACGACATCCAGGCGTTTCCTTACTTCGATGTCCGCTACTCGGATGAAAAAGGCGAAAAGTACTTCTTCAATGTTCCTCAGGGGCTCGGTGCTTACCTGTTTCGACAGCGATCCGACGACGGACTGTCCACGCGCGTGTTTGCCGCTGTAGCGCCGGCATTCGCCAATCGCGATCCTGACCGCATCGACGGGCTGGAGACCTTCGGCACCGGCGTCCAGGCGCGACTTGGCTGGCAGGCTGAGCGCGGACCGTTTGCCGTATCGGCCGTCGCCGGCAAGGAACTGGGCGCCAGCCACGAAGGACTGACTATCGACCTGTCGGCCAATTTCCGTGCCCGTTTCGGACGCGGCTCGTTCCTGACTGTCGGCCCGACTGTGCGCTGGGGTGACAGCACCTACATGCAAAACCTGTACGGCGTGACTGACATTGAATCCATCAATACCGGTCTGACGGCGTTTCGCGCGAGCAGCGGTATTGAAAGTGCCGGTTTCCAGAGACTGGTCAGCGTCCCGGTGTCTGCACGATGGCGATTGACGACCGTGCTGCAGGTGTCGCGTTTGCTCGGCGACTCCGCGGATTCGTCATTGACCTCCGAACCCAACCAGGCTTTTTTCCTGACAGCGTTGACGCGACGTTTCTAGACTACGGATTGACTGACGCTCAGGCGGGGACGGCGTCCGGCCGCCTCGACAGCAGGTAGCTCAACGCTTCGAAAACAAGCCAGCCCATCGGCGCAAGAAACAGGGTCAGCAGCATGACGGGCGATACCCAGATAAACGAATGCGCCTTGTCCAGCGCCCGTCGCCATATCAACGTGGCCACCAACAGATCGAAACACAGGAAGTGTATCCACCCCGCGGTCGCACCGATCTCTGTGCTCAACAGGGTTTGCACACCGGCAAGGTCCGGTCGCAGCAGCGTTGCAAACATCGCGGGCTCGGTAACCAGGCCGTAGATCACAATCACACTGTACATCACTGCCAGGTAGAGCATCGGCAAACGGGTTCGATAGATGCGCTCTGTCCACGACCACGTCGGCAGGAACACGATCAGCGCCCAAAACAACAACAACGGCGCCCCGGCCACCTCGAATACCAGGTTGGGAAAACTCTCCACGGCTCTCTCCTACATCAGCGGCAGACCCGACTGGGCCCTGAGTAACGAAAACGCAAACAGCGCGACGTACGATGCGGCAAAGCATCGCACAATCAGCCGGGCTGCAGGCACCCGTGCAGCATGCAGCAAAAACGCCAGCACCAGTAGAAACTGCAGCGCATGCAGACCAATGAAATGCGGGATGCGCAGATCACCGATATCGAGGCTCCAGCCAACCACTGGCACGGTCTTATGGACGTCTGAAGGTGCGGCACCGACGAAGTGCGAACCGGACAGGCGAATCTCCGCGCCCTGCTGCCACTGGTCAAGTTGCTCGGACGTCGGGCTTGTCATGGTAAACCCCTGGAACGAACCCAGTGTCATGATGATGATGGCCAGTACGGTCGCTTCCGCGATAACCGGCGGCGCCTGCCGGCGCGCTCGGAAAATCAACACGCCGCTGTACAGCGCAGCGAGAACAACCACGGTTATGATCACGCCCATAATTCCGAAGATGACGCTGTCCAGGGGCGTCGCGACGTTAAAGTGGCTCTGCACGCCTCGCGCAGCCTGAACAACAATCAGCGCGGCCTCAATCAACAAACCAGCGGCAATCACCCACCGGACCCGGTTGAATGCGGTCGCCGTTCCGTGGCTGCGAAAAACGCGATACAACCACTCGAGATTCAGGTTATAGACCGCAAGGCTCAGGAAAAACTTGATCGGCTTGATCCAGCGGGGTTCGCCATTCACCTGCGTTGTGTCGAACCACGCGAGCAGCAACAACACCGGCAGCCCCAGAATGAAAACGTACACCGCGGTGTCCCACAGCACAGTGGCGTCTCCGTCATGAATCCGGCGCCGTACGATCGATGGCCACCGGCGCACCGTTGAGACTGTCTGCGGATGCTGGCGGGTCACGCGAGCGCCGCGCCGTTCGCCAATGGCTGTTCGAGATACAATCCGTTACGCCACACTGGCGTTACCTCCGTATGATCTGGCGCCTGGATCATCGACGGATCATTCCGCAATGCACGGACGCACAAGTCTGTTCACCGTTACGGCACTGGGTCTTTTCACGACTTCTTGCGCGATCGTTCCGGTCAGCCGTCCCGCCCCGGACCCGCGGGTCGCGACGACGGTGGAAACCTGCCGCGCATCGATCCGCCAGCCCGACGGCGCGGTGGAGTCAGGACTCGGCGAGCGCATCGAACTACTCAACTGGAACATCAAGAAAGGCTCCCGTGACGTTTGGCAGGATGACCTGCGTTCCATAGCGCTGGATGCGGATCTCGTCGTGCTGCAGGAAGCCGCCGCCAACATCGGCATTGAAGACGCCGTGCCGCACCTCGAGCACAGCTCTTTTGCACGCGGCTTTACCACCGGTAACAGCATGACGGGCGTCGCCACTTACAGCCACACAGCGCCTATCAGCGAATGCCAGTTCCGGACCACCGAGCCGTGGTTGCGGACTCCGAAGGCCACCAGTGTCACGCGCTATCCGCTTTCCGATAGCGAGCAGACTCTCCTCGTCGTTAATCTGCATGCCGTCAATTTTACGGTCGGTGTTGCCCGCTACCGCGAACAGATTCTGCAGGTACGCGACATTGTGAAAGCGCATCGCGGACCGATTATTCTGAGCGGCGACTTCAACACCTGGAACCGCAAACGCGTCAAAGTCGTTGACACACTGGTCAACGAGCTTGGGCTCACCACCGTGTCCCTGCACACCGATAATCGAAAATCCTTCAATCGTTACCCGCTCGACCATGTCTTTGTTCGTGGCTTCACCAAGGCGGAAGGCGGCACGGTCAGTGTGCACTCATCGGACCACAACCCGATGTTGATTGAACTGTCACGATAGTCAATGCAAAGCGGCGCGGCCGTGTAAAACACACTGTCGACCAACGAAGGTAAGCAGCACCACGGTGAGACAGCCCCACAGAGGCGTCGCTAACCAGGCCGACGGACCACCGGTCAGCACCGCAGCGAAACCCGCCAGCAGTCCTACCAGGAATCCAGCATTCACACGTCTACGATCCAGTCGCTCGTAAGCATTGTCGTAGTACGAAATGGGATGCGGATTGACAATCACCATCAGCACACCGCCGATCATCGTCAGCAGCAACATCAGCCCGTCAAACAGGTCGAGTTGCGTGAGGGCGAGTTGAAAACCATCACGCAGAGCCCAGCCAAATAAGAAAAGCGACACCACCGCCGCAAACAGGTGGTGGCGCAGCGGTCGATGCAGTACGCCGTCGCACAGGAACACCCCGGCCATCAACAGGATCAGCAGAGGTTCGGACGTCCTTGATGCGATGAACGTCACGAATCCCATAACGCTGACCGTGTCGAACAGGGTCAGGGTTAGCCCCGGTGTGCGGTTGACGACACGGACGAGCAGCAGAACAGCGAACCCGGTGAGCACCTGGTCGGTGCCGAGCGCGACACTGCACAGCCACGCAAGACCCAGCGAAACAAATGACGCTTCGACGTAGTCGGGTGCGAGCTCTCGGGTGAGCGCCCAGGCAACAAACGCAACGAGTGCGCTGCGGATCGCCATTGACAGCGGGTCCAATCCGGTCAGGCTCGCAATCAGTGCGCTTAGCGCAGCCGCAATCGGAAGTACGTACAGCAGCACTCGATTGGTCAGATAGGACGGATCAACGGGCCGGGCTATCGACGTAAAGCGCTCCAGTCCGGTGCGCTGAGCGGTAGTGTTCGATTCGCTCGACATGGCTATTGCGGCTCCGAATTCAGCCTCGTTGAGGGGACTCACTGCCCGACGCCTTCACTGGCGGCTTCATAACCAGGACCGGCGTGTTTTGCTTGTACGTCTCGTAGTCTTCTTCACCACCCCAGCGTTCGTCTGCCGCCTTTTCGAGCAGCGGCACGCCGCTGACCTTGGTCAGCAGGAAGAACACGAACATCGGCGAAATCAGTGTCGCCCACTGCCAGCTCTGCAGTACCGGCATCGCGATGATCGCAACTCCCGTCCACAGCACAATTTCACCGAAGTAATTCGGATGCCGTGACCAGGCCCAAAGACCGGTCGTGATGAAGCGGCCCTTGTTGGCCGGATCGGCGCGGAATGCCGACTTCTGCCGATCAGCGATAATCTCGATGGTGATGCCGAAAACCCAGACGGCGATGCCAAGATAGCCGACGGCGCCGAGTGGGACGCGGTTGCCGCTGGTGATAATCGCCAGCGCACAGGCGGCGGTCAGCAACACCCAAAGCCCTTGCAACGTCCACGCCAGCAGAAAATTCCACGGCTTGTGCTTCATCTCGTCAAAGCGACTGTCCTTGCCTGCCTTCGAGATGCGCAGGAAAAGAAACGACGCGAGGCGTATCGCCCAGAACAGGACCATACCGGCGACGATCTTGGCGCGCAGATCCAGCGGACTCGACAGTAGGACAGCAACAACGACGACAGTGATGTAGGTGAGGCCACCGGTGAGATCGTAAAAGTGTTCGGTTTTTTTCAGCGCGGCAGGTATGAATGCCAGCCAGTTCACCAGGAACGCCAACGCACCACAAAGTGCGAAAACAGAGAAGGTGCCGAACTGATCACCGCCGACACCGCCCGCCCACGAAATGAGCGCACCGATAACAACGGTGACCGCAATTCCAATGTAAACCTGAGTGCTTGATCGCTCAGACATGCTTATCTCCCAACGTATCCGTGGAATCCAGTATATGAGCGCGATTCCGCGGTCACAGAGGCGGAATTATCTTGTTACGGTGTGACACAGGTAGTTACGTAAGCCCTTGCAATGCGGTGTACGCGACATGCCTGACGGGGCCTTCGGTGCTTGGCATAGCCAAGCTACGACATTTTTTTGCGCAGCTTCGATCGTCCTGGGATCCCGGTCCAACAGGGACGAACACTGAGTCGCCGAGAGCCCAAACCGGGCACCTGAAACGGCGAGCACCGAACCCCTGACGCTGACCAGAAATCCGACAAAGATCGAACAAAGACCTAGACGTGACGGTGTATCAGGTCGTCAAGCGACCAGTCAGCCGCGCGGGTGGCGCCGTCGTACAAGCTGTTCAGAAACGACAGAATAGCGGCCGTCGGATCGGCCGCCGTACGCACATCCTCGTACCGTAGAATGGCCAGCGCACCGCCGTTTTTCTCGGCCCAGAATGCCGAGTCGGGCTGCAGCTCCACATCCCGAATGGCAGCCGGTTCCGGGTAGGCGTAACCATAGAATGCGGCCTCCGGAAAACTGTCGTCACCGGGCCAGAATCCCGCTGAGATGACCTCGTGAGAGTACGCCTCGATGTCGGACTGTCGCCCCGACTCCAGCGGGTGCTCGCGGCCCGAGAATCGCGTGACCACGAGGTCAAACGAGTGCCAGTAGAGCTGCACCGGCGTTTGCTTGCCGGCAAAGCCGGAACGGTACCGCTCGAATACAGACGAAATCCCGCACAGGGCACGCCAGAAGGCAGAGACGGCGTCGGCATCGTAAGCTCGCGCCGCGGTGTCTTCAGCAAACGGGATGGTCGACTTGTTGTCGTAGGGCACCGCGACGATGGTCACGTCGATGTCCAGCTCGCGCAGCGCCGAAAACAACGCGTCGTAGAACGCCGCCACGCTCAGGCCCGACACGACAAAGGATCGATCGCGACCGTCATTGGTGCTGACGCGAACCTGATGATCGAGCATGTCGTAGAAGACTTCGAAACCACCGTCACCGTGCGGAATGCGGCCGGTAGTCAGGCCACGAACGTGCGGATACAGCGTGACGTGCCACCAGTGATTGAGCTTGGGATGCGTTTTCATGCGCACCTTGCCGATGATCTGCAAAAACAGGTGCAGTGTGTCCTTGGTCTCGGACCAGTCAGCGTAGGGCATTGGCGGCAGTGTGCTCATTCGATTCCCCAGTTCAGTTTTTCCTTTGCCGTCCTGGCGACAGCAGCTGGCTATCGCAGCGCCGCGGACAGCTGAATGATCTTGCCGGCGCGCAGGACCTTGAGCCGGATCAGGTCTCCTTTGCTCATCTGGCTGCGACGCTGCCGGAACTGTGCGTCAAAGTCCGGCGAGATCTCAATATCGTTGACCGCGAGGATAATGTCACCGCCAATCAGCAACTCCCGCCCGGCAATGGTCACCGGTACGTTACTCGGCCGCAGTCCGATACGCGAGCTCGGTGAGTTCAACGCGGTACGCTGCACGAGGTAGCTGAAAGGCTGCGGCACGTTCAGTGCGGTCGCCAGTGGTCCGGTTAACAGGATGCCGGTCATGCCGGTCCACTGCGAGTTCTCACCCATCAGCGTATCAACCGCGTCGTTGATCGTGACCGCAAAGCCGAGGCCGTCCGAGCCACCGGATAAGGAGCGAATGTGACTGACAATGCCAATCACTTCACCGCGCTTGTTAAACAGCGGACCACCGGAGTTGCCCTGGTTTATAGCCGCGTCGGTCTGGAAGGTCTCGGCCTGAATACCCTGGGTCATATCCTGGTTGCCGCCCCGGCGGCCCGAAATATGGCCCACCGTCAGCGTGTAACTCAAACCAAGTGGCGCGCCAATGACAAACACCTCGTCTCCGGTTTCAACCCGGTCAGAATCGCCGAGCGGAGCCGGCGCCAGGGACTCCGGCAGCTTGTCCAGTTTGAGCAGTGCTACATCCCTGGCCGGGTCGGAGAAGATAATGGCAGCAGTCGATGTGTTCCCGTCGTGGAATTCGACTTCAACCAGGTCGGCCGTCTGGATGACGTGCGCCGCGGTCATAACGTAGCCATCGTGATCAACAATGACGCCAGAACCAATGCCGGACTGCGAAACAGCACCGGTAGGCGAACCGGGTGATGCCTCCCGCGATACTGTGTAAACAGTCACAACTGACGGCTCCGCATTTTTGAACGCCCTGCGGTAGCTGTCAGCGCCGGCAATAACCGGGAGCATAAGGAATGCCAGCAACAGCAGACAGTAAATCAGGCTATTGGATTTCAATGACAGGATCCTTGTAATTTCGACATGAATGCCGTTGCGCCATCGATACGCGCCGTGCAGGTAATCACGTCAGCTGCTCCGCCATCTTGCGGGTCAGATGCGCTATCAGCATATCGCGATCGGACGCCGACAACTCGCCCATGACATCTCTCAGTTCAGCCGGCAGGTGCTCACCGGGTCGCCCCGCCTGCTGGAAAACGAAACAGTCGAACAGTGCCCGCCAGCCGTCGCGCTGACTCTCCGGCATGCCGGACATGATGGCCATGCAGTGGACCAGGCTAAGCATCGGATCATGTTGTGCCGATGCAGCGTTGTTCCACCAATAGTTCACCAGGACGTTCAGCGACGTCATCGAATCAACGCCGTGCCACCAGAGAATCGGAATGTAGATAGCGTCGCCCGGTTCGAGGATCGCTTCCTGTGCCGACTCGAGAGCCTCGGCAAATCGCGGGAAGCGATCGTAATCCGGTTGGCGAAGATTCACGGTACTGATTGGCGGCCCGCCCGGCGTGTTCAGCAACGGTCCAACATACAGGTTAGCCGCCTGCTCTGGTGGAAACAGCGTGAAGTGCCGTTTGCCACCAACCACGCACGCGATGTTGTGATCGACGTCGAAGTGCGCGGCAATCATGGTCCGGTTGTTGATCCAGACGCGCGGCGCCACTTGCCCATCGAGCAGATGCATCGGATTGTCGGCCATAAAAGACGGCATTACGGCAGGCATGTCAATCGCCTGCAACGCAATAGCAGGTGGTGTGTCGTCATCAACCATCGACACCAGCGTATCCAGTGCCACGCTGATCGACACATCGCGAGCATCGAAGTTAAAACCACGGTAGTCGTCGGTGTAGAAAAACCGGCCGTCAATCTCTGGTGGCCCGACATAGGCCTTCACAGTACCGCCGGTGTCCAGCTGCTTAAGGTAGTCAACCAGCTGCGCTGCTGACTGCAGCCCGGCACGCACCACCGGCCACTCCGACAACAGGCCCCGGAGAATCGCAGGCTGATGGGTCGGCAGGATTTCGCTGACGAAAGTCGCTTGATCGACATTGTGCCATTCCCGGATTGTCTGCAAACGAAGTCCCCTGACGCCTGGTTGCTTATGCCAGTTTACCGATCAGGCCGCGCGCTGCGAAATACGTTGTGAGGTAAACCACAGATCCCGTGCATGGCGATGATTGCGACCACACTGCGCAATGCGGCATTATTCTTGATGTAGCCACGCCGAGCCCTGCATCCTTGGTCAGTCCGACACTGCTGCGCATCAACCCTGATGCCCAAATCACGCTCCACGAGATCAGTGACGGACGCTTTTGTGCGGTCGTTGATAATGCCTTGCAGGATCCCCGAGGTCTGGTCGATTACGCGATTCAGCATACCGACGCCTTTACATCGTCGCCCATGGCGCCCGGACCGCGACTGTACCTGGCCGAAGACTCGCTATCGGAGTTGCATCGCTATATTCGCTCAAAGCTCAGTCGCCACTTTCCGTTTTTTCGTTCCGGTATCGGCCTGTATGCCTGCCTGTCGAATGTCACCCTGCCTCCGGACAAGCTGCAGCCGCTGCAACGCCTGTGTCACTCCGACAGCCGGATGAATTCGTCGACACACATATACGCCGGGCTGATCTATTTGTTCGACAATCCAGACCTCGGAGGTACAGCGTTTTACCGTTGGAAACGGCCAGATGTCATTGAACAGGCGGATCGCTTGTTTACAACCAACCCGGATGCCGCCGTGGAATTCCTGACACGGTCATCAGCGATGTTCCAGCAGCCGCCAGCCTACATCACCTCGTCCAACGACCTCGCGGAACTGCTGTTCGTCGTTCCCGCAAAATTCAACCGGCTTGTGTTTTACGATGGCGTCGCGCCGCACAGTGGCCACATCGAGAATCCACAGTTGCTCGACGATGATCTGTCGAAGGGTCGTCTGACCTTCAACTTCTTCTCAGTTGTGCGCCTGAAGTAATTGCCGTCAGGCAGCGGCCTCGGAAGGACAGTAGCGCTGCAAGAACTGCTGATGCGTCGGCATGTGCTGCACGACGAACTTGATCGACTTCTCCATCTCGCTGACCTCATGCAACATGGCCTGCTGATCCAGAGCGTCCACCAGCGGACTGTAGGATTCCGGCTTGATACCTTGTCCGAGCATCACCGCAGCCCAGCTGGTTACCGTAAACAGCTCGTCGTCCTCACGGAAGAACTGGCCATTCAGACGGAATAAATCCACCTTCTCCGTCAGCGTGTCCGGTACATCCATGGTGCGGCAGTAATTCCAGAAATCGCTGTCGTCCCGACGTGTCGCGTTGTAGTGCAGTATCAGGAAGTCACGGATTTTTTCGAATTCCTTTAGCGACAGGCGGTTAAAGATCCTCTCCTGCTCCTCTTCCACACCGTCCAGCGAGAACAAAAGCATCAGTTTGTTGATCGCTGAATGGATCAGGTGGATCGAAGTCGACTCCAGCGGCTCCATGAAGCCGGACGACAGACCGATCGCAACCACATTCTTGTTCCAGAATTTCTTCCGATGCCCGGTCACAAACCGCAGCATGCGCGGCTCAACCGTCGGTTTGCCGTCAAGATTGTTCATCAGGGTGTCCAGCGCGTCATCGTCGGAGATGTAACTCGAGCTGTAAACGTGCCCGTTGCCGAGTCGATGCTGCAGCGGTACGCGCCACTGCCAGCCGGCCGAATGCGCTGTTGCACGGGTGTACGGCAACGGCTCGCCCGGCTGTTCAGACTGCACAGCCCAGGCGCGGTCGCACGGTAACCAATGCGTCCAGTCCGTGTAACCTGTCTTCAGGGCCTGTTCGATCAGCAACCCGCGGAAACCGGAGCAGTCGATGAAGAAATCACCTTCAATCGTCTGACCGTCTTCCAGCGTGACGGACTCGACAAACCCGGACTCTGGATTCAGTGCCGTGTTCTCTATGCGGCCTTCAATGCGCTTGACCCCTCGGGCCTTCGAGAAGCTGCGCAGGAACTGGCCATACTTGACGGCATCAATGTGGTAGGCGTAATTGACCGGCGGAAGATCCGTGCGCGCCTCTGGGTTGGTAATGGCGAATCGGCCGAACTGCGCGGCGAGAGTTTCAATATTGAACGCAAACAGCGGACGCTTGTCTTGTTGAATCCGCAGTTTGTGCCAGATCTGGTGAAACGCGATTCCTTCGATTTCGTAGCCGTAGCTGCCGAAGGGGTGGAAGTAGCTTTCACCCTGCTGGCCCCAATTCACAAACTGTATACCCAGCTTGAAGGTGCCGCCCACTGCTGCCAGCATGTCCTTGTCGTTGATGCCAACCAGCTTGTTGAAGCCGAGAAACGGAGGAATCGTCGCTTCACCCACACCGACGATGCCGATGTCTTCGGACTCAACCAGCGTTACGTTGGCAAGGCCCTTGCTGGCAATCTTGCTAAACGCCGCTGCCGTCATCCAGCCAGCTGTCCCGCCACCGACGATTACAATGTTCTTGATAGTCAAAGCCGATTCACTCTTCCATTAGTGTGTGCTTGCAGCATAAGCCAAGTCACCGCCTGCCGCAGCCCGAAAAAGAAAACCGGGCTCTCTACTGGAGAAAGCCCGGCTCCTTGTCGTTTACGCTGGGCTCGTGCTAGAAGGTAAATCGAGCGGCGAGTGTAAAGCGTCTGTCGTTACGGAATGACGATCTCCGGACCTGGGTGCCATCGAAGTCGATAATCTGCGACGTCTGTGTCACTTCGTCGAGCAGGTTGACCGCCTGAAGACCGATCTTGAAGTTCTCGAGGTTCATCACGTTGTTGAAGTTGTAGAACACGGAGCCATCAAGCTGCCCGGTGTCGTTTCCAACGATCGGTGAGAACGGGAAGATATCGTCTCTCGGCGTAATCAGGAACTCGGAACGCCAGTTGTAGGCCAACCGGGCAGACCACGCGTCGTCTTCGAAAAACACGACCATGTTTACCGTATCTTCCGACACGCCGGGGAACCCAAGCCCGTCGGCGAAGGGACTGCGCTGTGTCTGGTCCTCGGGTCCGGTCAGGTCTCCGCCGTCGATGTAGGTGTAGGTGGCTTGTGCACCCAGCGCATTGAAGGGCGCTGGCAGGAAGTCGAAGGTCTGCTGATACGCCAGCTCGAAGCCCTGCAGGGATCCGTCATCAACATTGGATGGACCCGTGATCTGCGTCTCGGCAACTGCGCCCGACTCGGAGACCAGGTCTCTGACGGTGACTCCCTGCGTGATCAGCGCGTCAAAGTCCTTCCGGAATAGCGAGAAGGTGAACGATCCGACATCGCTGAAGTACCACTCCGCGGACAGATCGTAGCTCCATGCTTCGACCGGCCTAACGAGGCGGTTGCCTGTGCCGATGGCGAACAGCGGACCCGTCTCCAGGGTGCCAGCATCTCTGAGCGCATTGGTGTTGTCACCGATCAGGCCGCCGGTTGCGTAAGCCGCAAGGTCCGGCCTCGAGATGCCTTTTGATGCTGCTGCTCGAATCAGGAAATCATCGGTCACCTGCATCTTCAGGTTCAGGCTGGGCAGAACATGGTCGTAGGTGATGTCAGCGTCGTCGGCCAGCAACTCGCCGGTAAATGCCGCCTGGAATTCCGCTTCGCGTCCAGGTGACAGCAGGCAGTAGCCAGGAATCGAACCGGTGACGCCGCTGCACAAGGTTCCGTCAGGCGGCGGCCCCTGCGGGAACTGCAGTTCGCCGTCCGACTCGATGGTTGTCTCGACGTAACGCACGCCGACGTTACCGGAAATCGGCCAGGCGGTGTCGAATTCGAAATCGGCCTGCACGTAGAAGGCCTGGGTAATCTCGGTAACGTCGGAAATCTCACCCGGCAGGAACGGTCCGTCTTCGAGGCCTGTACGATTGTAGACCGGACCCCAGGGGTTTGGATCACCCCACGCTGCGACCGGGCTGAGCGCCTGGATGCTGTCGTTCTGTAGTTCGGTCGTGCCGTTGAAGTATTCGCCGAGCATGTCGTCGCCACCGAAATACAGTGCCGCACCGCCGGGCGTCGGCGTCGACACCTCCCCACGCTGGAAGTCTGCGAACGGGTTACGGACCTGAGCGATGTCGCTGACACCGGCTTCACTGGCGAACACACCACCTTCTGCCCACGGAGCCGACAGCAGGCCCCAGTTGCTGAAGCGATTGTCGCGCGTGACGCGATTGCGATCCGACCAGCGAGCGCCGAACTTGACCTCCTTGATGAACAGGTCTTCGCCGAGGTAGTAATCGAGATCGGCGCGAGCCGTCGTCATTTCACCCTCGTTCTCGATCTGGCTGTCGATCAGGAACCAGTAAATCGAGCGGTCGCCGTTTGTGAAGTAATTCGGGTCGGTCGAACCGTCGGTCGTGGCCGGTGTGCGGAATTGCACGTCCGGAGTATCCCCGGTGTTGTCCAGGTAGATATCCGAGAAGGTCTGCATAACGCTGATGATGCCGTCCTCGGAGCGGTCTGAATTGACGCGCTGCAGTTCCAGGTCCACTGACAGCTGGTCGTTTGGCTGCCAGCTGACGTCCAGTGAGAAGTCTTCCGTTTTCGAATTGTCCTCACGCTGGAAGCGCAGATTTTCGGTCGGGATACCGGTGGTCGAGTGACAGGGATCGCCCGTCGCGGAATCGAGTGATCCCGCAGGACAGTCGGCAGGACCGCGTCCGTTCGTGTAGGAGAGGACGCCGCGCTGGAAGAAACCGTTGCTGTCAAACTCCCACGGTGAGCCCGGGTTCTGAATCGGGAATTCGCCGTCGTTGTTGACCAGCGCCAACATCGCGTTTTCGTCGACCAACAGGTCGGCCTCGGCGCGCAGGTATTCTGCAGTGACCAGCAGCTCACCTCCCGGGCTCTCCCACTGGCCGATCAATGACAGAGCCTGTCGATCGCGTTCGTAGCCCGTCGTGCGCACACCGGCGCCCTTTGGCACGACCACGCTGCCGGCCACCGGGAAGTTGTCAGCGGTAAAGTTGGTGTCCCCACCGACACCGCCGGAGTCAACCGGTGCCACACGGATACAGCCCGTGGAGTCCAGCGTCGCCGCGTCGCGGTAGCAGGGGTCAGTAACCTGGGATGCGTTCGACCGAGTGTTCAACTCGGACTGCGCAAAACCCAGCTGTAAGCCGATACGACCCTGGTCCGTTTCCCATTTGTTGGAACCGAGGAACGACACTGTCGGAGAACCCTCCTCCGCGATGTCGCCGTAGTTGTATTCGGTGGATGCGGCGAAACGCATACCGTCCGTATCCAGCGGCTTGCGCGTCTGCAGATCGACCGTGCCTGCGATTCCGCCGTCGATCATGGACGCAGTGGCGTTCTTGTACACAAGTACGCCGCCAAGTAACTCCGGCGACACGTCGTTGAAACTCAGCACGGTTCCGCCGGTCGCCGAAAAGACATCGCGCCCGTTGAGTTCGGAACGCACGAACGGCAGACCTCGGATGATGACGTCAGCACCTTCGACCGAGAAGCGATCCGGGTCCGTCGATTTCTTGAAGCGGCCAATATTGACACCGGGCACCCGCTGCAGTGCTTCCGCCACAGAGCGATCCGGAAGGGCGCCGATGTCCGACGCAGTAACACCGTCGACGAAAGTCTCGGCGTTTTCCTTCATGGACTGTGCGGACGACAGCGAACTTCGTATTCCGGTCGTTACGATTTCTTCGATGACTTCTTCCTGCGAGTCATCCTGCGCGTAGGCCGGCGCCGCAGCACCGAGCGCGATCGCAATGCCGGCAGCAAGCGGCGTGCGTTTAAACGACGTATATGGCATCTGGTTGGTCCCCCCCGAAACCTTGATTTTTTTCGTGCTCTACGCCTCAGCGTTGCGCTGATGCGTATTCCCCGTCTGACAGAGCGCCACCCCGATGACAACGCTGTCAACCCCGTTTATAAGGCGGTTATGACAGCGATGTCAACTAAGGTTCCAGATGAATCTTTTTGCCTTTGTTCCGGTTTGCCTCGGTTTGCGATTCAACTACCATCGACCTCGGAATGCGGTCGCCGGAGAACCAGACAGCTGGTATTCGTCCGATTCTGACCGGTGAGAAGCACGATATTTAATCACTCAAACGTCGCGGAGACGGCCATGAATCGAGTCTGCAATCGCCTTTACGTCGTTGTAATGCTCGCCCTGTTTTTCCTGCAGGGTTGCGCTACACAAAGCCCGGCCAGCTTGTCGCCGGACGACGCGACAACCTACAGCAACATCCTCGTCATCGGCGTGGCGAATGACTACGAAGGCCGCTCCCGTTTCGAGCGCAAATTGGCCAACGACCTCAAAAAGGCCGGCGTGACGGCAACGCCGCTGTACGTCGCCGCGGATGGCAACAAACCCATCTCGCGCGAATTGGTCGAGGGTCTGATCAACACCGATGGCTACGACGCCGTACTGATCACGCGCGCCTTGGAACAGGACGCCAGCACGACGATGCGTGACGGATCTGCCGCTACCAAGGCGGTCCGCCGTGACGGACGTCCGCTGGACCTGTTTCGCTACAACTATGAAGAGTTGAACGAGCCGGCCGACGTGGATTTCAACTTCGATGTCCGACTGTCCACCGAGTTGTTTTCAACAGCGCAGGAATCGCAGGTGTGGAACCTGGAGATGGAAATAGCGGCCAAAGACTATGCGGACCTGCTGATCAACGAGGCCTCCGAACGCATCGTTCGCCGGCTGAAGCGGGACGAGATAATCGACCGGTAAACGGATGCGGCCGATGCGAATCCGCGCAATACTGATCTGCCTGCTCATCGGCCTGACGGGTTGCGGACAGAGCCCGTCCGAACTGACTTTCGCACTGCCCGACTCGCCCATCGACGGATCGGTCGCGCAGAGCCTCGTTGACGCTGTCAATCGGGAGACAAGGATCGCGTTGTCACTCACTGATGCCTCGTACTCTGACGAGCGCGCGATCGACGCCCTGCTGGCCGGCGACGCCGATCTGGCGCTGGTGTCAAACAGCATGCCCTACCAGGACGGCGTCGCAACCGTCATACCGCTTTACCCGACGGTGCTGCACATCGGCAAGACCGGCGAGGCTGACTACCCGACACTGGGCGACCTGTTGCGAGACGCGAGAGTGTTTGCGGGCCCGGAAGGCTCAGCCGCACGGGTGTTGTTGCGGCGGATACTCGAGCGTTCCGGGGAAAACACGCCGACCCACGAATTTGTCGGCGCGCCCGGTGAGGGCATTGTCCCGGACGTATTTGTGGTTTTCGCGCCAGTGTCACCGTCCATCATTCGCCAGCAAATGCGCGACGCACCCCCGTTTACCTTGTCCAGCATCGGGCCTGTGAACAGCGTTGGCGCCGGTTCGGCTGTGGATGCCGTGACACTCGTCAATCCGTACTTTCGGCCCTTCGTTATTCCGGCCGGCATTTACGGCGACCTGACACCCGAACCTGTGTTGACCCTTGCCGTCGATAAAGTCCTGCTCGCCCGGAGTGATATCGACGCGTCGCTGGTCTACGACTTGATCGGGGAGTTGCTGCGGCTGCGCCCGGCGCTGGCCGCCGAGCAGCCGGGGCTGTTCACCGGTCTGAACGCCGACTTCGATGTCAGTCACTCAACCTTTGTCCTGCACGAGGGAACCCAGTCCTTCCTGCAGCGCGAAGCGCCGACGGTCTATGAACGCTACTCGGGAGTGGCCGAAGTGGTCGTCACGATTCTTGTCGCGCTGGGCAGCGCATCGTTTGCC
>JBCCNM010000078.1:0-15559 GCA_039025835.1 Pseudomonadota bacterium
CGTCACGTCGACGGCGCCTTCTTCAGGCCAGACATCGAGACGATTCTCAACAAACTGCGCGTCCAGGTAGCCACGGTCCGCTGCGCGCACTTGCAGGAATCGCTTCAGAGCCTCGTAGTCGGCGTGTCGGAGAATGTCCCCGGTGGTCGGCAAAACGGCGCCGGCATCGAAGACCGGGTCGTCCGCCGCTTCACCGAGAACGTTGAAATCGATCCCCCGATAGCGAACCGGTTCGCCGGGCTCAACCGTTAATGTTGCCTGCCAGCAGGTTTCACCGAACGAAAGCTCCGTTGAAACTGTCGGCGCGTAGTAGCCGAAGGGCTCCAGTGCTTTTCGGGTCTCCTTGCCCAGTTCACGGAAACGCCGGCGCAACAGCCACGGGCTGGCATCGCAGGCTTCGGCTGCGATTGATGCAAATGCGCGTACGTTGCGCTCCAGCTCGCCGTCAATACCCCGGATTTCGAGTTGCGCATTCGCGCTGGTCCAGGCCAGCCCGGACGCAATGATGGCCAGCGGCCAGCGAATCTCAGGCATCGGGCTGCCGACACGCTGTTGAACAAGCTGGAACCCTTGTTGTCGTCGCATACAGAACAGCACCCGCAACCGACGCGGCATCAATTCCCGTGACGTCCGGAGTCACCCGGAGGCACGATAGGAAGGCGGGCGTTTTCGAGGTCACTCATCGCTCCTGACGGGGGCACTGCGCTACTATCTTCGCATGTTCTCCTTTCTGGGTATTCTTCTGGGTGTCGCGCTGCTGATCGGCGGTGGGACGTTGCTGGTGCGGGGCGCCTCGGAAATCGCCACCAGCTACGGCATTTCGCCGATGATCGTTGGATTGACCATCGTGGGTTTCGGCACCAGCTCGCCGGAGCTCGTGGTCAACGTGATCGGTGCTCTGAACGGCGCAACCGGACTCGCGTTCGGCAACGTTGTCGGATCGAATATCAGCAACCTGGCGCTGGTTCTCGGTGCGGCGGCTATCATCAGCCCGATCGCCATCCAGGGCGATGTCGTTCGGCGCGAGCTGCCGCTGCTGTTGCTCGCAACCACGATGATCACCGTCATGGCGCTGGACGGTCCCCTAGAGAATCGCCCGGCCGGAATCGGCCGTACCGACGCGATTGTCCTCATGCTGGTGTTTGGCATCTTCATCTACATCACGGCATTGGACCTGATGCGAATCCACCGAAAAGACCGACTGATCGATGACATCGTCGAGAGTGCGATCGTCGTGCCCAAGTCGCAGGGACGTTTGCGCTGGGCGATGGTGGTCGCCGGGTTTGTGTTGTTGCTGTTCGGTGGCGAAGCGACAGTCAGGAACGGCGTCAGTTTTGCGGAGCAGATCGGTATCTCGACGACGGTTGTTGGCTTGTTCGTGGTTGCCGTGGGCACCAGCATGCCGGAGCTCGTTACCTCGATTATTGCGGCCGTGCGCAAGGAGTCCGATCTCGCGCTCGGCAACGTTATAGGATCGAACATCTTCAATTCGCTGATGGTGCTGCCGGCCAGCGGCGCGATAGCCCAGATTCCGGTGCCGGACGGCGGTGTCGGTGATCTGGCGTTATCCTGGCTGCTGGCGGCAGCGCTGATTCCGATTTTCTTTTACGGCAAAGCGTATCTGGGTCGCGTGTCGGGTGGTGTATTTCTGTCGATCTACCTGGGCTATGCGGTGTATCGCACGCTGACAGGGTAGCGCGCCGGTAGCTGTCATTTCGCTACATTCGACAGGATCTACCACAGGAGTCTTGCTTGGATATCAATAAATGGCTTTCGTACGACATCCTGGGTAACTCGATGCTTACCTGGGTGCTGGCGACCGGTGTGTCGGTTGTCGCTTTTACGCTGGCACTCATATTGCGCCGCTTGCTGTTGAAGAGCCTCGATAAGCTGGCGCAGAAAGCGGACAACGCGAAGCTCAAGGTTGCGTCTACGGTTGTTGGCGATACCAGTCTCTGGTTCCTGCTGGCCATCGCCCTGTTTGCAGGCTCGCGGACCCTGACCCTCTCTGAAGAGCCGGCCGTGGTGGTCTCGCACATCGTTGTCATCGTCCTGCTGATTCAGCTCGGCCTTTGGGCCGTCGACGGTATTGGCGGTTTCCTGACGTTGCGGCGCGAACGACAACTGAGCAAAGACCCGGGTTCGGTTGCGGCGCTGGACATGCTGCATTTCGCGCTTCGGGTAGCCGTGTGGACTTTTGTTCTGCTGCTGATCCTCGACAACCTCGGCGTCAATATCACGGCGCTGGTCGCGGGTCTGGGCGTTGGCGGCATCGCTGTCGCACTCGCCGCGCAGAGCGTACTCAGTGACCTGTTTGCGTCACTGTCGATTGTTCTCGACAAGCCGTTCGCCATCGGCGACTTCCTGATCATTAACGAGTTTCTCGGCAGCGTTGAAAAGGTCGGGCTGAAAACGACGCGCCTGCGCAGCCTGTCCGGTGAGCAGCTGATTTTTTCCAATACGGATTTGCTGAACAGCCGGATACGCAACTACGGGCGTATGTTCGAACGCCGCGTCGTGTTTTCCATTGGCGTGACCTACCAGACCTCGAGTGAACACCTGCGGGAGATCCCGGGCATCATTCGCAACGCAGTCGAGTCCAACGATCGGGTGCGCTTCGACCGGTCTCACTTCCAGTCCTACGGTGATTTCGCGCTGATTTTCGAGTCGGTCTATTTCGTCCTGTCGTCTGAATACAACGAATACATGGATATTCAGCAGGCGGTCAACCTTGCGGTCTTTGAGACGTTCGAGCAGAAAGGCATCGAGTTCGCGTACCCGACACAGACGCTTTACGTGAACAGAACCGAGCCGACTAACGGGCCCGCTTCCGGCTCTGCCGTCAGCGGCTAGTGTTCGGTGCGTCGAGCCTTTCGCGCTTGACCACTACCGACCGAGTTTGTCCTGGCCGTGCCACGCCGCGCATGCGGTAGAGACGCAAGCAGCAAGCCAGTGTTCAAACTGTACGTTCAACCTGGCGGAAACTAGCTATCCAGCACCGTCCGCAGATAGTCAGCGATGTCATTGTCCTGCGCGTTCGCGAAGAACAACTCCGAGAATCGCTCGCCGGCGATGGTGGCTTTCAGCAGGTCCTGGTCAACTGTCTTCAGAACGGTCAGCATGTCGTGCGTTGACGCCGCTTTCAGGTCGGCGAGGATGCCGCGATTCTTCGCCATGATGGCGGCCCGTTCTTTCGGGTAGCCGACTCCACGCTCGTGCTCGAGGAGCTTCCGGTAGCAGTCCTCCAGATTCAGCTCGGCAGCCCAGCCGAAGCCCTTGGCGTACGGCATCGACATCGCGTTGCCGTCGTTGATCTGCCCGAACAGGAAGGCATCCGTTGGATCAATCACGAGGCCGCACATCACACCAGGCATTGAGTTGCAGGCCAACATGGAGCCCATTCCGGTGCCGCAGCCGGTGACCACGAAATCGGCGGCTTTCGAGTTGAGCAGAATGCCGGTGAGCAGGCCATTCATCACATAAGTCAGGCTGGCGTCGTCTTCGGCGCTGTACATGCCGTAGTGATGGACGTCATGGCCGAGCGGTTCGGCAACGTTTTTCAGTGCCGTGAGCACGATGCTGCTTTTCGCGGCCTGGCTGTTTTCAATGATCAGAGCAATTCTCATCGGTTTCTCCATATACAATCCTTGGCCGCACGACGGCCTTGTCGGGCTGTCTCCGCCTTGTTTCGAGGCCAGACCGGCGGCTCGGCATGTCTGTGGCTATTCTGGCTCACCGTTTCGTTTGTGTCGCTGACGTTGCTCGAGCTGGTAGTCGTACAGTGATGGCACAGATTCCAGTTCGACATTCATTTGCTCGATATAGGGAGCGGGTTGGTAATCCAGTTGAAACTGCCGGTTTCCGTGCAGTCCGACGATACGCGCCAGCGGACCCTCTGCCAGTCCCTGGACTATAACGGTCTCATCCGGATGCGCGCCGCCCGTGATCAGGACCTGCAGATTCCACGTGGTATTGAAAGCGCCGTGACCGGGCTGCCAGTAGCCGGCGCCGCTACCATCGAACACCGGCGTGACGGGGCCATCGTCAGACCGCCTCGCTGGCATGTGCAGCGTGACGTTGTCATACAAGTTCTGGTGATTAGCACCGGCATGTTGATCGAGGGTCGGCGTGACGAACACTTCAGCGTTTTTGTAAACGCATTTGGTCGACTGTGTGTTGAACGTCAATGAGTGCAACACCGGGTTCATGACGCGCACACCTTCTGCCAGCACGTTGTGCACGTTGCCCATATGCACGGCGTAGTGCGCGGGGCGCGTGCCGTCGCTGAGGATGTTCTTGTAGGTCAAGTTTGCACTGTTGTAACTCAGGATGCCGCTGTCGGCGTTGGTGACGCGGATGTTCCTGGCCCAGGAGTCGAAGGCGCTGGTGAAATAAATGCCGTTGTAGCCTTGCTCAAGGTGATGACCGAAGTAGGGCGCATTCGGGAATGACAGGTGCAGGTCTTCGATGCCAACACGCTCCAGACCGTCCCAGGCGGACAACTGCGCAGGGATTGATTCATCGACATTGTGCAGAAGTGCGTCTGCGAGGGTGATCCTGCGTCCGTCGACAGCGATGACTCTCGCGGTTTGCCGGACGAGCGGCCGTTTCGGGAATGTCCAATGATGCGAGCCAGCCATACGGAAGTCCGATGCGTACAGCGACTTGATGATGCCGGCTTCGGGGCCGTCGCGATTGGTCCATTGAATCTGCACGATGTCACCCGGACGTACGGAGGCGTCCGCTGCGAGCTCAATAGTGCTCTCGCCACGCAGTCCTTGTGCGATGTCGGCGAGAGGCTCGATGTCGGGATCGTAGTCCTCCAGATACGGTGCGGGACGCGTTCCCGGTTTCTGCACCCAAAGAAATCCGCCGCTCCACGAGTACTCGGAGAAGAAGTCGTTGATGTTGCGAGCCGGCTCCACCTGTCGTTTGTCCAGTTTGCGGAGGTATTTTCGCAGCTCGACGAGCGACTCACTTTTGTCGACCTGATTCAGCGGCCGCGGGAAATGCAGCACCGTGCCGCCCACGCCGGAACCGGCTCCCTGCACCACCAAATCGGAGCGCTCGATTTTCAGCACGCCCGAGATTCGGTAGTGCCCTGCGTCGAATCGCAGGATCACCGGGCCATCCGTTGTGTTTGCCTTGGCTATCGCGGTCTGCACAGCCCGGGTGTCGTCAATCTCGTCGTCCGGCAGCGCATCGTAATCGCCCACACGAATAACCGTGCCCGCGGCCACGGGCAAGGCCTCAAGCCCGTTTTTGTACCCGGCATAGGAGAAGTCCGGCAGGTAGTGATTTTGTTTTATTGTCTCTAAGGACAATATATCAGGCGCACGGGCGTCAGCGCTGCCGTCGGCTGCCGCCGTTTCGGCCAGTATCGAGGCGGACGTTGCCAGTAAAATAGAAAAAATCATGTAAAACAACGCTTTGAGTCTCACTGAATCCCCCAGTAGGGCCCGTGGTGGGCTTTGCCAACGATAACCCGCGCCCGTTTCGCGGGCAAGGCCGACGAATATCGAATGAACTGATGAACGAAACTCGAAATATTGACACCGGTGACATTTTGAGTATTCTGATCATCGGGGTTATTCAAAACAGAAAATCATTGATCACTAAATCTCTTGCCAGGGGGGCAATACAGTGAAATCAACACGTAAGGTATCTGCGTTCACGCTTGCTATCGCAGCGTTCGCGTTTACGCCCGTGGTGGGCGCCCAACAGGACTCCGATGACGAACCCGTCGAGGAAGTTGTCGTCAAGGGTATTCGCGGCTCGCTCGCCAGTGCCATTGATCAGAAGCGCAACTCCGACAGCCTCGTCGAGGTCATCATCGCTGAAGACATCGGTAAGCTGCCCGACCAAAACCTGGCCGAGGTGCTCGAAAACATAACCGGAATCCAGATTACGCGTACGGCCGGTGTCGGCACCGGCGTGCAGGTGCGCGGAACGAATGCGAACCGCGTTGAATTCAACGGCGTGTCCACGGTGGGTTCCGGTGCGGGTCGCAGCGGCATCGATTTCGAGGACGTCAACCCGGCCATTATCTCCGCGGTCGAAGTGATCAAGTCACCCGAAGCGAAGACGATCGAAGGTTCGGTCGGCGCGACGATCAATCTGAAAACAATTCGTCCGCTCGAACTGTCTGATCGGCTCGCGGCTGTTCGACTGCAGTTTGAAGACAGCAGCCTGAGCACCGAGAGTGCGCAGCCGAGAATTTCCGGTGCCTTTGGTGACAATTGGTCGACCGATGCCGGTGATTTCGGTTTCGTGATCAGCGGCAGCTACACCGAGCAGGAATCCGTGTCGTTCCGTCCCCGTACCGACCGTGACAATCGTTCGTCGCCGCCGGGCGCCGTGCCGGCCGAATTCCTCGGCATCCAGTTCCTCGTCCAGGAGCAAGAGAATTTCGACTACGAAACGACGAACATTGCGACGACGTTCGAATGGGCGCCGAATGACAATCTGAAGTTCAATTTCGACGCGATCATCAATGACCAGGAACGTAGCCAGGACAGCTATCGCCTGCAGGCGTCGGGTGTCAGTGCGTTCCGCAATGTCAGCATTCCGACCGCGTTTGAAACTGTCGACTTCGGTATCGGCCCGGGCGTATTCCCGGCCGCACTGCGCGGCACCATCGAGCCGGATCTCTTACTGGACGATGACGATCCCAACCTTCGCTTCTCCAGTGACACGGGCTCGCGCGTGACGGACAGCCGCGTGCTGTCGCTGGGCGCCGAGTGGACCGGTGACGGCTGGACGGCCTATGGCGAAATTGCCTCGACGACCGGCGATACGGAAAATCCGAACCTGAGCACGACGCTTAACTTCATCAACCCTAACTGCCCGCTGGACGGCACCAGCAACGACAACTGTGTGCCGTTCATCTACGACCTGTCGGGTGGCACGCTGTCGTGGGGCATTAACTTCGACTCGCCGTTTGCGCCGTCGGTCGCCGACCTGACCAACCCGGCGAACGTTGTCCTCGACCAGGTTATCGTCGGCCGCAACACGACGGAAAACGAAGAAAACGCGATCCGTCTCGACATCAGCTACGACCTGGACTGGAACGGCATCACCTCGGTTGACTTTGGGTTCCGCTACAACGAATCGTCCAGCGTGTTTAACGACGTGGAAGACCGTATCGGTGGCTTCAGCCAGATCGTCGACAGCCCGAACGGCCTGTTGTTCGAAGACCTGCTGGTGACCGGACCGAACAACTACGGCGATGCGGACGGTCGCTCGCTGTTCATCCGCAACTTCCTGCTGGTCGATCCGGACCGTGCATTCTCGGACCCGGAAGGCGTCATCGACATTCTGCAAAACGCTGTGATCCAGCACGATCCCGGCAGCCCGGACATCCTGAATCTGCAATCTGACCAGAACCAGTTCTACGATGTCTCTGAAGAAACCACATCGCTGTATGCCCAGGCCAATTTCCAGGCCGGTATTTTCCGCGGCAACGTCGGTTTCCGTTACGTCGACACCGAAGTGGACTCTGTTGCTTTCGGACCGGAAGACACCAACGGCAATCGTCAGCTGCAGTCAACCAAGGGCAGCTACGACTTCATCCTGCCGCGCCTGAACATCGTGGCCGAAGTCTCCGATGACGTCCTCGTTCGGCTGGGCTACGGTTCCGACATCCGGCGTCCTAACTTCAGCGACCTGAACACGGCGTTTACCTTCGACAACCAGGAAAACACCGCCGTACAGCTCGGAAATCCGGGTCTTGAGCCGGAAGAGGTGGACTCCTTCGATATCTCTGTCGAGTGGTACTTCGCGGATGCGGCAGTTGCGAGCATCGGTTACTTCCGCAAGGAACGGACCAACATCTTTGGCCAGGACTTCGAAGGCGCGCTGCTCGTACCGAGCACGATCACGCCGGGCGGTCTTGCCCGTGAGACGGACCCGACCTGCCCGGGTGGCGGTATCTTCAACCCGATCGTCATCCCCAACATTCTCGGTGACCCGAACACGGTTGGTCTCTGCGTAGACTTCACGCAGCCGGGTAATGACCCGGAAACCACGACGGTCGACGGTATCGAAATGGCTTTCGTGTACGACCTATCCAGTTACGAAGAGAGCCTCGGCTGGGCGTCCGGATTCGGTCTGCTAGCGAACTACACAATCCAGGACTTCAGCGGCGGTTCGGCTGAGGACTGCACGTCCGGTCGTGGTCTTCAGGTGCTTGGCGATGTGTGCCAACCACGTGGCCTGCTCGACTTCTCCGAGAACGCGTACAACTTCACGCTCTACTACGAGAAGTACGGCTTGTCGGCGCGCATGCGTTACACCTGGCGTGAGGGCTTCCGCACGCAGGACTTCGGTGGCGGTGCCAACACCAGCGGCAGCTCCACCTTCAGCTTCCCGGTCAACACACTCGACCGCGGTCAGTTGAACGCCAACGTGAGCTACGCCGTAACGGATAACCTCGACGTGGCGCTTGAGGGCGTCAACCTGACGGAAGAGCGTATCGACCAGCACTGTGTCAGTGAAACCGGTCCGCTGTGTTTTGTCGGTCTGCCCGATCGTCGCGTGGTTATCGGCGCAACTTACCGTTTCTAAGTGACCGGGGCCCCCCGCCACGTCACTGGACGGTAATCCTGGAAGAAGTCCCGGCGCAGCCGGGGCTTCCTTCCGCTTCCCTTCAGTCATCGCGGCGGCTACGGTTCCGCCGGCCCCCGAGCACTCTAAGGACTGCTTGACCGGGTCGCGACCGTTAAACAATGAGGAACCGCGGGGGAGAGCGGTGCATTCACAGGATCCGATTGACACCGGTGACATGCAACGTAAGCTCCTCCGAGGCCTGAAAAGGTGACCGGCAGCGGGAGTACGCCCGATCAATAGCGGTCCGGACGTGCTCGAGGCTGCAGGAGGCAACACAGCATATGCCTGATAAAAAGACCCTGGCGGCGGTGCTAGACGACTCGTCGACAAGCGCGGATGGCATTTCGATTCGGCTTGTGAATGCGCGTCTGAAAGCGAGCCCCCTCGACGCGTTTCCCGGCGAGCTACCACAGACTCTCAGAGAAGCCTACGACATTCAGTCGCTGTCCATAAACCGCTGGCCCGATGCCGTGTCCGGCTGGAAGGTGGGTGGTGTGCCCGATGCGTTCCGCGAGCAATACGCCGCAGAACGCTTGTCGGGTCCGATTTTCGCATCCGCCACACGCAGCGTTTCAGAGGGTGGCGAAACCGGTATGTCTGTATTCGATGGCGGGTTTGCAGCCATAGAAGCGGAATTCGTCATCCGCACGGCGGCGTCCATTGAGCCGGGTGACGTCATCTCCGGCGCGAGCCTGGAGGAGTACATCGCTTCGGTACATATCGGCGCGGAGATCGCCAGCAGTCCGATCGCGGACATAAACCGAATCGGGCCTGGCTGCATTGTGCCGGATTTCGGCAACAACGCGGGTCTCGTCGTGGGCCCGGCCGTTCGCGACTGGCAGGTTCGACGGTCCGAGGCCGTTACGGTGACGGTGCACGTTGACGGATTGCTTGCGGGCCAGAGCAACTCCGCGATGGATGACAGTGTGCTGACCGCGTTTCGATTTCTGGTAGACCTTTGCGCTGAACGTCAGCAGACACTGCCAGAAGGGACGTTGGTCTCCTGCGGCGCGCTCAGCGGGATTCACGAGCTGCGCGCAGGAGCGACAGCGACGGTGACCTTCGAGGGAATCGGTTCCTTCGCAGTGGCGTTCACGAAAAAACAGCCAGCGGTGTAGGCTGAGCACCCGGAAAACGGCAAAACGGAGCGTACGGTGGGGCGAAGCAGTAAAAAATCCGAGGTCGACTTTGCCGCCGCCGCGAGACGATGGATCGACAACAACACCGACGGTCGCAAACCCACCATTCGTGACGTTGCAGAGTTGGCGGGTGTGTCCAAGAAGACCGTTTCTCGCATCATTAACAATTCACCGCTGGTCAACGAGGCCACGCGCAAAGGTATCCAGGGACTGATACAAGATATCGGCTACCGTCCGGATCCACAGGCCCGCGGGCTGGCGTCAAAGCGTTCCTATCTCGTCGGGCTGATCACGGATAACCCTACGCCGCAGTATGTCGTGAATATCCAGCACGGAATTCTCGACGTTTTGCGACAGACAGGCTTTGAACTGGTTGTGCATCCCTGCGATCGCAAAAGCGACACCTTTCTCGACGACGCGAGGCGGTTCGTCGAGGTTCAAAAACTGTTTGGGGTGATCCTCACTCCATCGGTATCCGAAGACGAGCGGCTCGCCGAGATTCTGCGTGAGCTCGGTTGTGCGTATATCCGCATTGCGTCGATTGCGGTAGATATGGAGAGCCGCATGATCGTGACCAATGACCGGGTTGGCGGTCTTGAAGCGGCCCGGCACCTGGCGCGACTCGGCCACACCCGAATAGCCTGCATCACTGGCCGCCGCAGTTTCCGCTCATCCACCGAGCGCATCGCCGGGTTTGAAGCAGGGTTGGCGGAGTTCGGCCTGTCGCTTCCACCCGAATACATTCTGCGAGGCGACTACACCTTCGAGACCGGTCTGGCCCTCGGTGCCGAGATCCTGGACCTCGATCCGCCGCCAACCGCTGTGTTCGCCGCGAACGACGAGATGGCCGCCGGCGTTTTACAGGCTCTGCACGTCGCCGGGCATACGCCGCCGGACGCTCTGTCGGTGGTGGGTTTCGACGATTTCGAAACCGCGACTCGAGTCTGGCCTCGCCTGACTACCGCTCGCACACCGGCCCGGAAAATCGGGCGACTCGCCGCCGAGCGGCTGTTCGAGTTTCACGAAGACAGTGGCAAGCCGGGCGGCGAAAATGAAACAACGCCGGAGCTTATTGAGAGGGATTCGACGCGACGAACCCGGTAGAACACAAACACAAATACAGTGGGGCGTGGCCTCACTTGCAAGGCAACAGTGTATGTCGTTTGCACATCAGGTCCGCGCAGCGGGCTCACAAAGAGGAAGGCATGAATCCGCAATTTAGTCTGGTAGACAAAGTCGCCATCGTGACCGGCGCCAACACGGGCCTGGGGCAGGCGATGGCGATTGCGCTGGCCACCGCTGGCGCGCAGGTCGCCCTGGTTGGTCGATCGGCGCCGGACGACACGGTCGCGAAAATCCGTGATGTCGGTGGTCGGTCGGCCGTTGTCATGGCGGACCTGAGCGAAGCCAGTGTTGCGACAACCGTGGTCTCGCAGGCCGAAGAGGCACTGGGACCCGTCAATATTCTCGTCAACAACGCCGGCATTATTCGACGCGAGGACGCGCTGGAGTTCTCCGAGTCGGACTGGGATGACGTCATAGCGACCAACCTGAAGGTGCCATTTTTCCTGGCGCAGGCGGCCGCACGGTCGATGGTCAATGGCAAGCGTCGCGGCAAGATCATCAATGTGGCGTCACTGCTGTCGTTGCAGGGCGGAATCCGCGTCGCATCGTATACCGCAAGCAAAAGCGGCCTCGCCGGCCTGACGCGTCTGCTCGCTAACGAGTGGGCCGGTGTCGGCATCAACGTAAACGCAATCGTGCCGGGCTACTTCGCCACCAACAATACGGCGGCATTGCGTGCCGACGAAACCCGCAATCGCCAGATTCTCGAGCGTATTCCCGCTGGACGCTGGGGTGATCCGGATGACCTCGGCGGCGCGGCGGTGTTCCTCGCCTCTGCCGCATCGGATTACATACACGGAACGCTGCTGCCCGTTGACGGAGGATGGATGAGCCGATGATTTCTCGACGCCACTTTTTGCTGGCACCGCTACTGCTCGCCGGTTGCGGCGACCGCGGCGGTGCACGGCCGTTGTTTGCAGCGGATTCGCAGCCCGAAAACTACCCAACCACGCAGGGCCTGTTCGCCATCGATCGACTGCTGAATGAACGCACCAATGGTGAGATGCGTGTGCGAGTCTACCCGGGTGGGCAGATGGGCGCGGAGAAGGACACACTGGAGATCGCTGTGTTTGGCGGGCTTGACCTGACGCGCGTCAATCTCGGTCCGCTGAATTCCATCGTGCCCATTACGTCGGTGTTGGCCCTGCCGTTTCTGTTTCGCTCCATCGAGCACGCGCGCGCGACCTTCGACGGCGCCATCGGTCGCAAGATTCTCGATGCGATGATGCCGTACGGACTGCGAGGCATGTGTTTTTACGACTCCGGCGCGCGATCGTTTTACAACACGATCCGCCCCATCTATTCACCCGACGACATCGCCGGTATGAAGATCCGCGTCATGAACTCCGACATCTACGTCGCCATGATGGAGGCGCTGGGCGCCAACCCTACGCCGATCCCGTTTGGCGAGGTTTACCAGTCTTTGGTGCAGGGCGTCGTTGACGGTGCGGAGAATAACTACCCGTCTTACGAGAGTACGCGACATTTCGAGGCCGCCGGCCACTACAGCCTGACACGGCACGTCATGGCGCCGGAGGTGCTGGTGGCGTCTCGTCGAAGCTGGGACAAAATGACGTCCGAGGAGCAGGACTACCTGCAGGCGGCCGCATCCGATTCGGTGCCGATCATGCGCGATCTCTGGGATACGCGTGTGGGTGTATCCCGGCAACGTGTGCTGGATCGCGGCGTGAACGTCGTTGAGGACGTAGATCATGCCGCGTTCGCGGAGAAAATGGTCCCGGTCTGGGAACGCTTTGTGACAACACCCGAGATGGAGGCGATCGTTGAAGAGATCGTCAACATGCCGGTCGGACAGGAGAGTCGTGGTGAATAATCCAATGGAAGGCGCCAGTGAGAAGGTGAGCCTGTTTGCCAAGTGGTTCGCCGGTGTCGGCCTGGTCGTGATGACGGCCATCATCGCGATGCAGGTATTTGCCCGCTACGTGCTAAACGACAGTCCGGCCTGGGCGGAGCAGGCCGCGTTGCTGCTGATGATCTGGTACGTGTTCATCGCAGCCCGGCGGGTGTGCGTGAAGGATTCCATATCCGCATCGCCGTGTTTGCTGATGCGCTGCCGGACAAGCTGCGGCATGCGGTGTTTCTGTTTTCTCACCTGATGGTCATCGGCTTCGGCATCGCAATGGCGATTTACGGTGTGCAGCTTGCCCAGGAAACCTGGCAGCACGTCATACCCACGCTCGGCCTGTCGCGCGGCTATGCCTACATCCCGATCGCCATCTCCGGTGTACTCATCACGGGATTCGCCATTGAACAACTGGTCGCCGAGCTGCGTTCGACCGAGGTAAGCAAACAATGGAACTAACGGTACTGATCGTTGTGTTACTGGTCCTGCTGGTGATCGGTGTGCCAGTCGCTTTTGCTCTGGGCATCGCGTCCATGGTCACGTTTTACATCCTCGATATTCCGTTGATTGTCGGCTTCCAGCGCATGGCAGCGAGCATGAATATCTTTGCGTTGATGGCGATTCCATTTTTCGTATTCGCCGGTGACCTGATGCATCGTGCGGGCATCGCCGAACGGCTGATCAAGGTGGCTGATGCGGCGCTGGGCCGAACCCGGGGAGGACTGGGCCAGGTCGATGTCGGTGCGTCGATGATGTTCGGCGCCGTGTCCGGATCGGCGATAGCCAGCGTGTCCGCGATCGGGTCGACGCTGGGTCCGATGATGAAAGAGAAGGGCTACGACTCGGATTACGTCGTCAACGTCTCTGCGACGTCCGCGATCACCGGTCTGCTGATTCCGCCGTCGCACAACATGATCATTTACGCGGCCGCTGCCGGTGTCAGTATCTCACTGGCTGATTTGTTTCTGGCCGGCGTTATTCCCGGGATCCTGACCGGTCTGTTGCTGATGGTGGCGGCCTACGTCGTTGCTGTGAAACGCAACTACCCGCGAGGTGCCTTTCCCGGCTGGCGTGCGTTCGCGCTGGCGTTCGCCGGCGCTATTCCCGGTTTGCTGGCGGCCGCGATCATTGTTGTCGGCGTATTGTCCGGCGTGTTTACACCGACCGAGTCCGCCGGCATTGCCGTGGTGTATACGATACTCGTTGCGTTGTTTGTCTATCGTTCGCTGACCTGGGAGCGATTTGTCGCGGCAACCACCGCGTCCGTCCGCACGACCGCGATGGTGATGATCGTCATCGGTGCGGCGGGCGCGTTCGGCTGGCTGCTCGCTCTGCTGCAGGCACCAACGCAGCTCGCCGACCTGTTAAAGGGCATCACGGAAAACCCGCTGCTGCTCCTGCTGCTGATCAATATTGTGTTGTTGTTGCTCGGTACCTTCATGGACATGGCACCGCTGATCATCATCACGACACCTATTTTCCTGCCGATGTCTGTTGAGCTCGGTATGGATCCCGTGCAGTTTGGCATCATGCTGTTACTGAACCTCGGCATCGGGCTGGTTACGCCGCCGGTCGGGGCTGTGTTATTCGTTGGCTGCGCGATCGGCAAGATACCCATTGAGCAGACCGTGAAGACCATCTGGCCGTTCTACGGTGCGCTGCTGCTGGCGCTTGCGGCAGTGATTTACATACCCGGGCTGTCGCTCTGGTTGCCGGGGCTTATGGGATAAGCGTCTCCGAGTGCCCCGGCGAAAACGCCGGGGCAGCTGATTACTTTCGTCAGTGGCAGCTCAGGGCATCCCTGATTGTTTCGGCGTGAGACAAGAATCGGGCGGCCTGTTTTTTGCTCAGTTTTCGAAACGACAGAATCTTCACCTTGAACTGGAAAAAGCGCAGGGCTCCGCAGGTCGCCCTGATACGTTCATTCGCGTAGGTTCTTTGTGCCCACTTCACCGTCCGTGCGAGGCGCTTGCCCTGTCGTACGCCCGAGACCTCGTCCAGGAGTTGCTGTAGCCGAGCAGGAACCAGCGCCTGTGACAGACCCTCTGCCAGCAACGCGTGGCTGGTCGAGGACGGGTGAAAGCCGTCCCAGTAGTAGTAGGATGCCGGATCCGTGCACAGCGATGTTTCCGTCAGGCAGGCCTCTGTCGTGTTGGCAAATCCGGCCAAAAGCTCGGGGTCTTTTGCAAACGTGAAGAAATCAAAGGTATCAATGACCGCGCCAGGCAGGTTCAGCTTGGCGAGTTCGACGTCAAGCGTGATGTTCCACTGCACGGTCCAGAAGGAGGCAAGGTTGGCGGTACCTGGCGCCGCCGCGTCGAGATCCTGGAAACGTGGCGTGACGCCGATATCCGGCACGTTGGCAATCAGGAATTGGCGGATGCCTGCGCTGTACAGAATTTGTATCTGCGTCGTGATGCTGGCGATGCCGGCATCGAGTGCGGCCTGGTCGCCCAGCGTGCCGGCGACATCGTTACCGCCGATCATGATCGATACGAGCGTTTCTTCCGCGGCCGGGTTTCCGGCCAGGCTGGCTGCATACAGTGCAACCTGCTGGTCCAGTCCGGGCACACCGCCCGGGTCCGTGTTGATCCCGGTCCTGGCACCGCCCCAGGCGTAGTTATTGGACGTGGGCATTGCTACGGAGGAAGGTGTTGCCGCGAGGCCGAATCGAGCCGCGAAGAGTGTTGGCCACGATGGGCCTTCGGGGCTGGATTCGGCCTCGCGGCAACACCTTCCTCCGTAGCAATGCCCACGTCCAATAACTACGCCTGGGGCGGTGCCAGGACCGGGATCAACACGGACCCGGGCGGTGTGCCCGGAC
>JBCCNM010000079.1:0-15437 GCA_039025835.1 Pseudomonadota bacterium
AGTGCGGGCAGGCCTTCGGCGCCGGTGACGCTCATCGTCGGCCGCCACGTGTTATTCAGCAGCAATTCGAAGGGCGACTCCGCGGGTTGCGGTGCATCGATCGCCCAGGGATATTTTTCGTACACCGTTGACCCCAGAGTGTCCGCTGCAAGACGCGCCTGCTCGACGCGCTGCGCCGGAATGTCCGCATGCAGCGCGTCCAGAAGCAATTCACCGGTGTCCACGTTTTCCAGTCGCCCGAGCAACTGCCGAATAACGCGGAAACTGTTAGGCACAATGCCGCTGGCACTGCCGGAGTGCACGCCTTCGGTGAGGACATCGACCCGCAACGTCCCGGTCAGATTGCCGCGCAGCGACGTCGTGCACCAGAGCTGATCGTAATTGCCGCATTCGGCATCCAGGCAAACGACCAGGTCCGGTGAGCCGATGTGCGACTCCAGCAGATCGATGTAGTAGGGCAGGTCGAAGCTGCCGCTTTCTTCACAACCTTCGATCAGCACGACGCAATGCGCATGTGGGATGCCTTGTTCCTGCAATGCGCGAATGGCCGTTAGTGAGCCATACGTCGAGTAGCCGTCATCGGCACCGCCGCGACCGTAGAGCTTGCCGTCGCGAATCGTGGGCTCCCACGGAGACAGGTCATCGGCCCAGCCGGTGAACTCCGGTTGTTTGTCGTAGTGCCCGTACAGCAGGACGACATCGTCCGATTGGCCGGGGATGTCAATAAACAGAATCGGCGTGCGACCGTCGAGCTTGATAACCTCGACCGACATACCTTTGACGGGTTGCTTTACACACCACGCTTCGAGCTGGCGAACCGCCTTTTCCATGTGGCCGTGCGATTCCCAGTCCGGATCAAACATCGGTGACTTGTTCGGAATACGAATGTAATCCTCAAGTTCCGGGATGATCGACTCATCCCACATCGCATTCACGAAATCGGCTGTCTTCCCCGTATCCATCTCACTCTCCCCCTTGAGCGATGCTTATTCAGTCAGGTCCCTGACCAAGGTGCGTGTCATACGTTCTGTCGTAATGAAGTTCCAGCTCCACGGTTCAAATTCGGACAGCGGGTTTTCTGCGACGATTTCGTCCGCAGTGCGGCCCGCGTCCACCAGTGTTTTAACTTTCGCCTTGGCGGCAACGATCATGTCCACCGTCCGCTGCAGGTCGTCGCGACCGGCAAGCGGACCGTGGCCCGGAATGATCTGCGTGTCGGCGCCCGACATCGCGATGATCTGCTTTTGCGCCGCGACGTAGCCGTCGACGGTACCGCCGCTGTCGAGGTCGATAAATGGAAACAGTCCGTTGAACCAGACATCTCCGGTGTGGATCACGTCGACTTCCGGGAAATGAATGATTGCATCACCATCCGTGTGAGCGTCTTTGACGTGAAACACATACACAGACAGGCCGTTCAGGTGAAAAGTCACGGCGTCGGAAAACGTGATGACCGGCAGGCCTGCCTCATTGACATTTTCCGAGGCCAGCATGCGTGTGCGTATGTTGTCGTGAGCGACGATCGTCGCGCCGTCACTGGCCAGTGCCGCGTTGCCACCGGTGTGGTCACCGTGCACGTGCGTGTTGATGACAAAGTCGACCGGGCTGCCGGCCAGGTCGTTGATGATGTCGATCAGTGCACCGCTCAACGGCTCAATAAAGTCGTCGATCAACACGGTGCGTTCGTCACCGGTCAGCAGTGCGACATTACCGCCGCCGAAACCGTCTGCGCCTTCGATCATCTGGATACCGGGCACTATCTCGGTAGATTTGAGTTCGGTTGCGAATTGCGCCTGAGCGCCCGCAGACAGCGCAACCAGCAGCAGTGCGATGAATGATTGCTTCATGGAAGATCCCCCGGTGTTGTTCTGACTTGCCCAAAGCCCAGTGTGCCGATTCCGCCGGCTCCGGGCTATACCATTTGTGGTACTGGTCTACAGCGACCGGCGGTGGCACATTACGGCGACAGAAGATCAGGGATTTACCATGACACAGTTCGGCACGTCATTCTGCGATCACTTCGTAACTGCTCGCTTTGAACACGGCGCGTGGCAGTCTGCGGAGATCGTGCCGCTCAAACCGCTGGAAATGCACCCGGCGTCGCACGTTTTTCACTACGCCAGCACCTGTTTCGAAGGCTTCAAGGCCTATCGCTGGGACGACGGCAAAGCGCGCGTGTTCCGGCTTCGCGACCACGCCGCGCGCATGCAACGCAGTGCCGCGTCACTGTGCCTCCCCGTTCCCGACAGCGACTTGCTGTGCGGCATGGTGACGGACCTGGTTCGTCGCCACGTTGACGACATTCCGTCGCCGCCCAGTTCGCTGTATCTGCGCCCGACGCTGATCGGTACCCTGCCAAACATTGGCGCAGCGGCAGCACCGTCAAGTGATGCCCTGTTGTTTGTGCTGGCATCGCCGGTGGGTGACTACTTTACCGGCGGTGCGCGTCCGCTGAAACTGCTGGTCGATGACCAGCGCGCGCGCTCTACGGAGCAGCTCGGCAGTACCAAGACCGGCGGTAACTACGCCGCGGCTCTCGGACCGACGCTCGCGGCCAAGGACGAATTCGGTGTGGACCAGGTGCTGTTCTGCCCGGGCGGTGATGTGCAGGAAACCGGCGCGGCCAATTTCATGCTGATCAGCGACGATGAAATTATCACCAAGCCGCTGGACACGAGTTTCCTTCACGGCATGACGAGAGCGTCGATTCTGACTCTGGCAGCAGAGGCCGGCTACACGATCAGTGAACGCGATTTCACGGTGTCCGAGTTGCTCGACTGGTCGAAGACCTACGAGGCTGCGTTGTCAGGCACGGCGGCCTGCCTGACCACGGTGGGTACGCTGGTATACCGAGGCGAAGAGACCCCGGTGCGAGACGGTGATATCGGACCGAACACCGAGAAACTGCGCGGGCTGCTGCAGTCAGTCCAATACGGAGAGTCGCCCGATACGCATGGCTGGCTGACGGTCGTCTGAGGTCTCCGCGACGGCCAGTGTCGCGTCGCGCAGACCGTGCGTCAGCGCGATACCGGTTGTCAGCAGCAACAGCCCCACCGCCTGGTGCGCGGCACCGATCACAATCGGTACAGCGAGCAGTAAGGCGGCGATGCCCAGCGCGACCTGCAGCACGGCGGTGTGCAGAAACGCCAGTCTCGCCATGTTCGCTCGCCGTGAGAATCCGGCGTTACGCGAAGTAAACCAGAACACCACAATCAGTACGAACGTGGTCAAAGCCAGCAGCCGGTGATCAAACTGTGCAGTCACGGCGTTTTCGAACACGTTGAGCCAGCCGGGCTGCATGGCGAAGATCTCCGGGGGGACCCAGTGCTCGCCCATCTTCGGGAAGGTGTTGTAGATCTTGCCGGCCTTGAGGCCCGCGACGAAGCCGCCGGAGAAAATGGTCACGACTAGAAGGCCGACGAGCGCAACGGTCCGCCCGAACCACGGGTGTCGACCATCGCCCTGTTTCGGGAAGGCCAGCGACATGGCCACCCACAGCATGAAGCCGTAGATCAGGAAGGCCATCGACAGGTGCGCTGTCAGCCGGTACTGGCTGACATTGGGGCGATCGACCAGGCCGCTTTTCACCATGTACCAGCCGAGCAGGCCCTGCGCGCCGCCGAGTAGGAACATCAGGATGTACTTTGGTGACTCTTTCGCCGTGATGTTGCCGCGGATCAGGAACCAGACAAACGGCACAAAAAACGCGATGCCGACAAGGCGGCCCAGAACGCGGTGCAGGTATTCCAGCCAGAAGATGCCTTTGAAGTCATCAAGGCTCATACCGGCGTTAACTTTCATGTACTCGGGGTACTGACGGTACATCTCGAAGACGACCTGCCACTGCTCCGTACTCATCGGCGGCAGGATGCCGGTGATCGGCCGCCAGTCGACCATCGACAGCCCCGAGCCGGTCAGGCGTGTAAAGCCGCCGAGCACCACCATGCCGAAGACCAGCCCGCAACAGGCGAGCAGCCAGGCCACAACCGGCTTGTGCCGGTCCTGTATAGAAACCGTTCCGTCCATGTTTTTCAGCGTATCCGTGAGGAGCTAACATGCTATCAAGCGCGGCGGTGGCGTTGAACCCTCATGCTATGCTGCCGGCATGAATTTATCGCAGTGCAATAACGTCGCCGATCTTCGTGTTCTGGCGAAAAAAAAGCTGCCGGAGCCGGTGTTTCACTACATGGACGGTGGGGCAGATGACGAGCTGACGCTTGATCGCAATACGCGCGCGTTTGATGACTATGAGCTGATGCCGACCCAGCTCTCTGATGTCAGCCAGGTCCGCACGGAAAGTACTCTGTTTGGCAAGACGCTGAGTCATCCGATCATGCTGTCGCCGACCGGTGGCAGCAAGCTGTTTCACAAGGATGGCGAACTGGGGGTCGCGCGTGCAGCCCGGCGGCATGGTCTGCTCTACAGTTTGTCCACGCTCGGCACCACGACGATTGAAGACGTTGCGGCCGAGACGGATAGCCCGACGCTATACCAGCTCTACGTCTTCAAAGATCGCGCACTGACCGAGGAATTCATCGATCGTTGCCGTGACTCCGGTTACACGGCGCTCGCGCTGACCGTCGATACGCCGGTTGCCGGCAACCGGGAGCGAGACTTTATTTACGGCTTCTCGGCACCCCCGCGCTCCCGACTCCGGCAGATTGCAAGTTTCCTGCGTCACCCGCTGTGGCTGAAGAGGGCGCTGATCGACAAAGAGATCGAGATGGTCAACATCACGCGGTCGACCACTTTCGGCCAGTCGATCGACACCGAGATTCGTGAATTTATCGCCAACGACCTCGAACGCTCGCTGACCTGGAAGGACGTTGAGTGGATTGCGAGTCGCTGGGACGGTCCGCTGGTGGTCAAGGGCGTGCAGTCCGTCGAGGATTGTCGACGCAGTGCCGAGTCCGGCGCCAGCGCGGTCATGTTGTCGAACCATGGCGGCCGCCAGCTCGAATCGGCACCCGCACCGATGGACTGTGTGGCCGACGTGGCCGATGCGCTGGGCGACCGTCTGGAAATCATCTGTGACGGCGGTATTCGTCGTGGCAGCCATATCGTCAAGGCACTGGCGGCCGGTGCCACCGCCTGCAGTATCGGGCGCGGCTATTTGTTCGGACTTGCCGCCGGTGGCGAAGCCGGTGTCGACCGGGCGTTGACGCTGTTGTTGTCCGAGTTTGAACGCACATTGGCACTGTGCGGCTGCAACGATGTGGCAAAGCTGCAACAAAAATACCTGCATCGACGGAAATTTTTAACATAATCTTGCGCGCTGCGCGGACGTCACGCTCGTGACACGCCTGAATTTGGTTTTTCTTCCACTGGTAATTTATCCCCAAAAACTCAGTACATTCAGTACGTTTGCGTATCAATTTTATTGAACGTACGTTCTATTCATCGTCTGAATCTTTATCTTTTCCACGCGTGATGATTAATTCTGTCTCGCGGGCGCGACAGGATCGTCGCAACGTTGGTTATTTTTTGAGGTAGAGATGTCTGAAGATCGCATTACGGGAACCGTTAAGTGGTTCAACGATGACAAGGGTTTCGGTTTCATCGCACGCGATGGCGGCAAAGATGTGTTCGTTCATCACAGCGCCATCATCATGGAAGGCTTTAAAACGCTGAAGGAAGGCCAGACGGTCACGATGGAAGTCACTCAGGGCCAGAAAGGCCCCCAGGCCGAGAACGTTATCGCCGACTAGGCTCGGCTGGACGTCAATCCGGCGGCGCCGTCAGGCCGCAAGACCATCGGCTATCAGCTTTAGGCCGACAAGGAGTAACAGCAGGTAGACCACGCCGAAAAAAGCGCGGTCTGAGACACGCTGGTGCGCCCAGTACCCGCCGAAAACGCCGGCTGCTGCGACCGGAAACAGCACCACCGAGGTCGCGAGGTTAGTCGCATCAAACTGTCCCAGCCACGCGTACGGCACCAGTTTCGCGTAGTTCACAATCAGGAAAAAGAACGCTGCCGTGCCGACGAAAGCCGTCTTGTCCAGCGGTCGGCGCAGCAGGTACATGTCGATGGGCGGGCCACCGGCGTGAGCGACAAAGCTGGTAAATCCAGCAACCGCTCCGGCGATTCGCCCCGTCCAGCTCGGCCACGTGACGTGTGCCTTCCCGGCCAGCTTCGAAGCGTAGTGGTACACGGTGAACGCGACCGCGACCACACCAACAATCAGTTTGATCAGCGCGTCACTGAGGTAGCTGAATACCAGAGTGCCGATGACCACGCCCAGCACCGCTGCGGGCAATACGACCTGCAGCTCTGCGCTTGACCAGCGCTTCCAGAACACCCGGGTGGTGATCAGATCCATGAAGCAAAGGATCGGCAGCAGAATCGCGGCAGCCTGGATGGGTGACACCACCAGTGACATCAGAGGCACGGCGATAACACCCAGTCCCCCGCCGAAACCGCCTTTGGAAACGCCAAATACGAACACGGCCGGCACGGCCACCGCATAAAACCACGGGTCGCTGATCAGTGCGTCGAGCATAGAGCTCGTCCGACGAACCTACAGCAGCCGTTTGAGCTGACTCAGCAGCTTGGCGGATGACGGACGGTCGACGATGGCGCGGGACAGTTCAGTGAAGCGGATGGTGCCGTCGGCATCGATGATGACCGCGGCCGGCCAGACCGCGTCGTCGCCAAAGGACTCGCGGGATTTGTTGGGTACGCCGCCGTCGATCAGCAGACCGAACTGGCGGGTGACCGTGAGGCCTTCGTCCAGCCAGAATTCAAAATCCACGCCGTACATCTCGGCGACGCGTCGGGTCGTCTCGAGTGGTTTCGGTGTCAGGATTACCAAGCGGCCTCCGAGGTCTACGATCTCTTTGTAGTGTGACGTGATATCAGCGACCTGGGCGTTGCAAAACGGGCACCAGTTGCCGCGCACGAACAACAGGATCGTCGGTTTGCCTTTCAGGCTGGCCTCGGTCACCTCGTTACCGTGTTCGTCGACAGCGCTGAATGCAGTGAATGCCTGTCCCGGCGCCAGCGCATCCGGCGTCGCACGGCCGCGCACCGGCCGGCGCCAGACGACGATTCCCGCAACGATGACAAGAGCGGCAACTACCCACACGACGGTGGAGCTCATCTAACTTTACCCGATGATTCGGCGGCGATTCCGCCCGCGATCAGTATGCGGTCAGACTGTGGAATTGCAACACGCACGGTGATCAAAGCTGCTATAGAATCAGGCACCTGCAATTTTCCCAGGTCCTGACAGCGGCAGCATGAACAACCCGATAAGCTGGCAACCGAATCCGGACCGCGTTCGCCGATCCGCGATGCACCGATTCATGGGCATGCAGGGACTGAGCGATTACGACCGACTGCATGAATGGTCTGTGCAACACCCCGAGGAATTCTGGGCTGAACTGGCCCGCTTTTGCGACGTGCAATTCTCGCGCCCGGCGGACACGGTCCTCGCACGACCGGACAACATCATGAATGCCGGCTGG
Source organism: Pseudomonadota bacterium (assembly GCA_039025835.1). Classification (GTDB taxonomy): domain Bacteria; phylum Pseudomonadota; class Gammaproteobacteria; order Steroidobacterales; family Woeseiaceae; genus UBA1847. The sequence goes on from JBCCNM010000079.1 coordinate 7,468, forward strand.
TTCGGCGGTGCCACACTGAACTACGCTCAGCACTTGTTGTTCGATCGCTCGGAGCGTGCGGCGATGATCGCCTACACCGAGCACGGAGAGCGCCGGGTATTGAGTTTTGCCGAGCTGTTCGAATCGGTCGAGCGTGTGGCGGCCGGCCTGCGTGCCCACGGCGTAGGCACAGGCGACCGGGTGGCCGGTTTTCTACCCAATTGCCCCGAGGCGGTAATAGCCATGCTGGCGACGACCAGTCTTGGCGCCGTGTGGTCTTCATGCTCGCCGGACTTCGGCACCAGCGCGGTGGTCGATCGGTTTGGCCAGATCGAACCTCGTGTGCTGTTTACCGCCGACGGTTACCACTACAACGGCAAAACGATCGACAGCCTGGCCACGGCGGCGGCTATCCGTGATCGGATTGCGTCGATCGACGCCTTGGTGGTGATTCCGTTTGCAGGCTCTGGCTGCGCCCTGCCGGAAGGTGCTGTCTGGCTCACCGACTTCGAACAGGCCGATATGGCACTGAGCTTCGAGCCGGTGGCCTTCGATCATCCGCTGTTTATTCTGTTTTCATCCGGCACGACAGGTGTGCCGAAGTGCATTGTGCATGGTCACGGCGGCACGCTGCTGCAGCACCTCAAGGAACACCGCCTGCACACCGACCTCGGCAGTGACGATCGCCTGTTCTATTTCACGACCTGCGGCTGGATGATGTGGAACTGGCTGGTCAGCGCGATGGCGAGCGGCACGACCATCGTGTTGTTCGACGGATCGCCGTTTATCAATGACGGCCGCCGTCTCTGGGAGATCGCCGAACGCGAGATGTTGACCGTGTTCGGGACCAGTGCCAAATATCTGTCGGCGTTGTCGAAAACCGACCTGCGGCCAGGCGAGGCGTTCGCGCTGGGCCACTTGCGCACGGTGTTGTCGACTGGCTCACCGCTGGCGCCGGACGGCTTCGACTTTGTGGGCGACGCGGTCGGTTCATCGATCCAGGTCGCATCGATTGCCGGCGGCACCGACATTGTCAGCTGTTTCGTTCTTGGCAACCCGTTGCTGCCGGTCCGGCGTGGAGAAATCCAGTGCGCGGGTCTCGGCATGGACGTCAAAGTATTTAACGAGCGCGGCGAGGCCGTGACTGACGAAAACGGAGAGCTCGTCTGCTGTACACCGTTTCCATCAGCACCGGTCGGTTTCTGGGCTGACGAGGATCAGCAGCGCTACCGCGCGGCGTATTTTGAACGCTTCGACGGAGTATGGGCACACGGTGATTACGCCATCGCGTGTTCGGATGGCGGTTTCATTATTAATGGCCGTTCGGACTCGGTGCTGAACCCCGGTGGCGTGCGGATCGGCACGGCGGAGATCTATCGCCAGGTGGAACAACTTGACGACATCCTCGAGAGCCTCGTCATCGGGCAGGACTGGGACGACGATGTTCGGGTTGTGCTGTTCGTTCGCCTGAAAGACGGTGTTTCTCTGGACGACGAGTTGCAACAAACCATTCGCCAGACGATTCGCCGAAACGCAACGCCGCGGCACGTACCGGCGAAGATTCTGGCGGTTGATGACATTCCGAGAACCAAGAGCGGCAAGATCGTCGAGCTGGCGGTCCGCGATGTTGTCCACGGTCGTGACGTTGCCAACATTCAGGCGCTCGCCAATCCGGACGCGTTGAATCTGTATCGTGATCTGCCGGAGTTGTCGGACGGATGAGCAACACGATGGCAGGTGTCCCGGTCATTGACGGCGAAGTGCGTGATGAGTGGGTCGATATCAACGGTCACATGAACGTTGCGTACTACGTCCTTGCCTTCGATCTTGCCGTTGATGCGTTGTGGCAGCGATTCGGTATCGACGACCACTATGTCGCTGACCGCGGCTTGTCGACGTTTGCTGTGGAGAGCCATGTCGAGTACCTGCGTGAGCTGCGACCAAAGGCGCCGTATACCGTGACGACGCAGGTGCTTGCGGTGGACGGTAAGCGCCTGCATCAATACCAGCGCATGTACCACCGCGACGAGGGCTTTCTCGCCGCCACCTGCGAATGGATGAACCTGCACGTCGATCTGTCAGTGCGGCGCGTCAGCGCGTGGCCGGATGACGTGCTCGAACGCGTTCTACGTTTCGCGGACGAGCAGACAGAAACCGACTGGCCGGCCTCCTCAGGCCACCGTATGCATGTAAACACACCGTTGTACTCACTACGGGAAGGAGAGTGACCATGGGCGAACCCTGTATCCTCGCAATCGACCAGGGCACCAGCAGCAGCCGCTGCGTGTTGTTCGAGGCAGACTGCCGCGTCGTTGGCAGCGCGCAACGGGAATTCGCCCAGCACTACCCGGCATCCGGCTGGGTCGAGCACGATCCGGAAGAGATCTGGTCCTCCGTTCAGTCGACCCTGAGCGATGCGGTGAAGTTGGCCGACGATCGGTCGATTGCGGCGATCGGCATCACCAATCAGCGGGAAACCACACTGGTCTGGGATCGAAAAACCGGAGCGTGCATTCACCGCGCCATCGTCTGGCAGGACCGGCGCACCGCAGAGACCTGCGAGTCCATGCGACAGGACGGCCACGAGGCGTTGGTCACCGAGCGCACCGGACTCAGGCTGGATCCCTACTTCTCGGCCACCAAGATCGCCTGGATTCTCGATCACGTTGACGGAGCCCGGGCGCGGGCCGAGGCGGGTGAGCTGGCTTTCGGTACCGTCGATACGTTCCTGATCTGGCGACTCACCGGCGGCGCCGTGCATGCTTCGGATGTCAGCAACGCCTCGCGAACAGCACTATTCAATATTCATACGGCCGACTGGGACGACGACCTGCTGGCGCTGTTTAATGTGCCACGGTCGCTGATGCCGGACGTGCGTGACTGCGCAGATGATTTCGGGCAGGCGACCATCGACGGCAAACCGGTACCGATTGCCGGCGTGGCCGGCGATCAGCAGGCCGCATTGATCGGCCAGGCGGGCCTTGCCCCGGGGGTCACAAAAAGTACTTACGGCACCGGCTGTTTTGTGCTCGCCAACACCGGCAGCGAAGCCCGACCGTCGTCCAACCAGTTGCTGACCACGATTGCCAGTCGACTCGATGGTCAGATGGCTTACGGACTCGAGGGCAGCGTGTTTGTTGCCGGCTCGGCGATCCAGTGGCTGCGCGACGAAATGAAGCTCATCGACCGGGCGCCGGACACCGAGGCGATCGCAGAGGCGACCGGCGTTGTCGAGGACGTGTATGTCGTGCCCGCATTTGCCGGTCTGGGTGCGCCGTATTGGGATCCGCACGCGCGCGGTGCCGTGCTCGGTCTGAGCCGCGGCAGTGGCCGGGACCAGGTCGTCACAGCGACGCTTCAGGCCATCGCCTACCAGACCTGCGACCTTATGAACGCGATGCGTGACGACGGTGTCGAGCCCAGCGTGATCCGCGTCGATGGTGGCATGGTGGCGAACAACTGGTTTCTGCAATTCCTGTCCGACGTCCTGGACCTGCCTGTGGAGAGACCGGTCAACGTCGAATCCACGGTACTTGGTGCTGCGTTCCTCGCAGCGTACCGGGTCGGGCTGATCTCGTCGCTCGATGCGGTGACGAAGGCCTGGCAGCTCGATCGCCGCTTCGAGCCGGGCATGCCGGCAAATCAGCGAGACGCGTTGCTGTCCGGCTGGGCCGACGCGGTCGGCCGGGTACGTGCCTCCGAATGAGCGACGGGTTTTTCCTGCTGGAAGAACTCTACGAAGCACAACGTGCTGATGGCGCGCTGGCCGGTGGGGAATTTGCTGCCTTTACCAGCCGCTCGCCGGACAAGGCCACGGAGAATGAAGACACGGTTGGCTGGATGCCGATCAGCAACACCGTCGGAGTGCTCGTCGTTGCGGACGGTGCCGGCGGAATGCCGGCCGGTGCGCACGCATCCAAGCTGGCGGTTCGCTCCCTTTTTGAAACACTGTTGACATCGAACCATGACACGCTGCTCGATGCGGTGATCGCAGGTATCGGTCGCGCCAATCTCGACGTGATCGACGAGTACGGCGGTGCGGCCACGACGATGACGACGCTGCTGGTCGAGGATGACACGGTTCGTGCGCTGCAGGTCGGTGACTCCGAGGCGTTGTTGACGGGCCAGCGCGGCAAACTTCGCTACCGGACAACGCCGCATTCGCCGACCGGTTACGCCATCGAGGCAGGTTACCTCGACGAATACTTCGCGCTGTTCCACCCGGAGCGGCATCTTGTGTCGAATTTTGTCGGCACGATCGACATGACGATCGAGGTGGGTCCCTCGGTATCGATGCGTCCGCTCGACACGCTGGTCGTGGCCAGTGATGGTCTCACGGACAACCTGTTTCGTGATGAGGTCATCGAGCTCGCCCGCAAGGGTCCGCTGCTGGAGGCCCGGGAACAGCTTGTGGGGACGGCGCAGGAGCGCATGTTGACGCCATTGTCAGGCTGCCCGAGCAAGCCGGACGACCTGTCGCTGATCGTGTTCCGGCGGCGGCGAAAAAGCCGACGCTGAAAGGTAGATGACCCCGCCACCGCGGCATTTATTTCTCGATCGGTATCTGCGCGAAACTTAACAAATTTCTCTATCTGTAACGCCTGTTGGCAATAGGTTGCTGTGCATCGGTCGGCGTATTAAGGTCGGAGGTGTTGCGAGCTGGCGTCCCGGTGCTCTGAATCGGGATCGAACGGAACTGATTCGCCATCGTACGGCTCCAACCAGACAACGCGAATCGGTTCGGCGGCCTGATGGAGGGCCGCCAGGAGAGGCGACATGAGAGATGCATCTATTCAATCGCGCGGTGCCTTGGTCAAGGTAGCAACCGCGTCTGTTTTCACCGGCCTGTTCCTGGTCGGTTGTCAATCCACACCGGTCATCAGCCCTCCTAGCGGTGGCGGTGTCGGAATTCCGGTGCCATCGGGCGGTATTCCTGTGCCGATGCCGGGCGGCGGCTCGTCGGGCGGAGGTCAGTCCGGTGGTGGTCAGTCCGGTGGCGGTCAGTCCGGTGGTGGACAGTCTGGCGGCGGTTCGTCCGGCGGTGGCATCCCGGGCGGCGGCTCCTCCGGTGGCGGTTCCTCGGGCGGTTTCCCGGGCGGTGGCGGCTCTCCGGGTGGTTCCCCGGGTGGCTCGTCCGGCGGGTCCTCCGGCGGCAGCTCATCCGGCAACGGCTCAGGCGATCCTTCCGGTGGCATTCCGGACTTCCCGAGTGAACAAAAACCGGGCGGCAGCGCCGGCGGCAGTGCGGGCGGTTCTGAAGACGGTATGGAAGGCGGCGTCGAGGGTGGCAGTGCCGACGGCGACGCTGATGGCAGCGAAAACAGCGAATGCGGCGAGACCGGATCTTTGCCGGGCGGCATCGGTGGCATGGGCGAGGCGGGTGAGTGTCTCGGCGACGGCGAGGGCACGTCCGCGCAGGACCCGATCTTCGGTGACGGCGGCGACGGCGCCGAGGGCAGCGGCGAAGTCGGCAGCGCTGACGGCGTGTACGGCTCCGGCGGCAGCGGCGGTGCCGGAGGCGGTGACTTCGGCAGTGGCGGTGATGGCGACAGCACCGGCACCGGCGGCGCTGGTGGCTTCCCCGGTGAGACCGACGCCGAGCGCGCCGAACGACTCGGCCGCGAACTGGAAGAATCGATCGGTGGCTTCGACGAAGTCCTGATGGAAGAGCAGCAGCAGGTTGCCTCAGCCGGCCGCAATCTCGAGGGTTTCGGCGACGGTAACGGCAACGGTGGCGGCGTCAGCCTGGGCGAACAGTCCGGCAGCGGCACCGGTTCGGTTGCGGTCGTCAATCCACCGCCATCATCCCAGCGCGAAGCGTCTGTGAGTGACATTCCGATTGAAGAGATTCGGGAGCGCACGCCGGATGACATCCCGATCACTGCCGACGACGACATTGTTGCCCGTCAGCTGCGTGAAGTCGCCCTGGCGGAAGAGGATCCGGAGTTACGGGAGCGGCTCTGGGAGGAATACCGCAAGTACAAGGGTCTCTAAGGAGTGATTTTGACCAGACATGCTGTTTTGCTTCTCGTCGCCGTCGTAGCGACGTCAGGATGTACCGTAAACGAGGTGATCACCGCGGAAGAGACCGAGCTGGTCGTTGCGACGACCCCGGTTGAAGAAGCCTTGCTGCTCGACGTCGGTATTGTCGAGTTCAGCACCGGTATCGCTGACGACAATGACGCGGCGAAAACCGGCATCTTCCCGGAAATTCGCGGCGCTGAATCGCGCTACATCCCGTACCACCTCAAGCAAACCCTGCAGGGCACGGGTCACTGGGGCGCCGTGCGCGTGATTCCCAGCGACGCCGCGTTTACCGACATCACCGTCAGCGGCGAAATCCTCGAATCCAACGGTGAGTACATCAAAGTCGACGTCACCGTCAGCGACGCACAAGGGCGCGCCTGGTTCCAGCGCCGTTATGAAACACAGACCGGCGTGTCGTCCTACTCGCCGAATCGCAATCGGCGCGAGGACCCGTACCAAAAGGTCTACAACGATATTGCCAACGACATGTACGCGCATGTGCAAACGCTCGAGGCGAAAGACATCCAGCGGGTTCGTCAGGTTTCAGAGCTGAAGTTTTTCAGCGACATGTCCCCGCTCGCTTACGGCGAACACCTCGGCCAGTCGGAAGACGGGCTGCTGACACCGGTCCGGCTGCCTGCGGACAATGACCCGACCGTCGATCGCCTGCGACAGATTCGCGAGCGTGATCGACTCGTGGTCGATACGCTGAATGAGCATTACGCCAACTTTTATTACGGCATAGCGATCCCGTATCACGACTGGCGCAAGGTGGCGCGTGAGGAAGCGATCAACTACCGGCAGGTACGTCGTTCAGCGACCATGCAGACACTGATCGGCGTCGCGGTACTCGCGGGCTCTGCGGCTATCGATACGGACTCCAGCAGCCGATCGACCCGCAACATGAAGCGCGGTATCCAGAATATCGGCATCTCGCAGGGCTTCGAATCAATTTTCGCCGGCTTCACGCGCCGCAGCGAGGCCAAGATTCACATCGAGGCGATTCGTGAGCTCTCGGAGTCGTTCGGCTCGGAAGCCGCGCCGATGGTGATTGAGGTTGAGGGCGAATCGCGTCGACTCACCGGTACGGCCGCTTCCCAGTACGAAGACTGGCGCCGCCTGTTGAAGAACATCTACGAAGCCGAGACCGGGTTCCAGGACTCGGTCGAGGTCGGATCTCCGGCACGCTCGAGCGAATCGACCGGCTGAACCCGCGGCAGGTTCCGGTATGACGGCGCTGCGCAGCGGACTCGTTCTCGCCAGTCGGTACACGCTCGATCGACGGCTCGGTGGTGTCGCCGACACCGAGATCTGGCTGGCGCGCGACAAAATGACGCGCGCCGATGTGGCGCTGAAGATTCTCAGCGGTGGCGACGTCAGTGAATCGCTGTTGAAACGCGAGTGGGAGGTCACCCTTCGGCTCGTGCATCCGCACATCGCCCGCGTTTTCGAATTCCAGACTGCCGATCCGGCGTTCTACAGCATGCAGTACGTCGACGGACCGGATCTGTCCGTGTTGTCCGGCGCCACCCTCAGTGCGACCTTGCCGGTGCTCGCCAGCATCGCTGATGCGCTCGATTATGCGCACGGTCGCGGTGTCATCCATCGCGACATCAAGGCTTCCAACGTGCTGCTGGATCCGAACGGCGCGCCCTACCTGATCGATTTCGGCGTTGCTGCCGACGATGGAGGCGATATCGGTGGTGGCTCGCTGATCGCGAGCAGCCCGCAGCGTCTCGACGGCCAGGCGGCGACGCCTGCCGACGATATTTTTGCGCTCGGCGGCCTGATGTACGAACTCATCACCGGCCAGTCGCCGTACTCTGCCTCCCACGTCGCTGACGACATCCGAAGCCGGGTGCCCGACGAGGCCGTTGCCGCAAGCGGTGAGACAATACCGCCCGGCGTGGCGACGTTGCTGGCCGCCATGTTGTCGAAATCCGCTGACGATCGACCTGCTGCCG
>JBCCNM010000080.1:0-15372 GCA_039025835.1 Pseudomonadota bacterium
AAATTGGGGTGGACGATGGGACTCGAACCCACGACGACCGGGATCACAACCCGGGGCTCTACCAACTGAGCTACGCCCACCACAGAAGGCGCGTAGTGTAACGCCAAAAACACAAACCGCACAGGACCGGTTATCGTGCCCGTGTGGCACGCCCGGCAGGACTCGAACCTGCAACCCTCGGCTTAGAAGGCCGATGCTCTATCCGGTTGAGCTACGGGCGCACAGGCCTAAGTTTACCTCCTGAGCCGGGTAAGTGGTCGGGGCAGACGGATTCGAACCGCCGACCCTCTGCTCCCAAAGCAGATGCGCTACCAGACTGCGCCATGCCCCGATAACCGTGTCCTGGCCCCGTTCAGCAGGCCGCAGCCACTGAACAGGGCCGCGATGATACGGAGCGGCCTGAGAGCAGTCAATCGAGTTTTTCCAGCAAACTCAGGTCTTTAGCAACTCCGCCGATACCCGTGCTGGAGGACCGGGATCCGCACCTGAAAAACGCGTGGTTTTTGACCGGTATCAGGCTATGGCAAAGCAGAGCGGATTTTCGCTGATTGAACTGGTTGTCGTGATCGCGATCCTCGCGGTAATCGCGGCTTTTGCAGTGCCTCGCTTTGCCGATCTTCGCCGCGAAGCCCGGATTGCGTCGGTCGAAGGCATGCTCACCACCCTGCAGTCGGGCAGCAACCTGGTGCGGGCGCGTGCCAACGTGCTCGGGCGAACCTCGGGTGCTGCCACCATTACGATCGACGGTTCCCGCAGTATTCCGGTGTTCGACGGTTACGCCACGGCGCACTGGAACAATGCCGTCCGCTACATGCTGAATCTCGACACCACCCGCTTTACCGGGCCGCGCAACGAAATCTGTCAGCTCGACTGGTGTGGGAAAGGCAACCAGCGAAACGTACCGACCGACGCCGGTGTGCTGAACACCAGCGGTCGAGCCGCCAAGGTCTGGCCGCGCGGCTATTCCTGGAATGACTTGTGCGGCGTTCACTACATTAACGATCTCGACGGCACACGCCCGCGTATCGGTATTTCAACCTCCGGCTGCTGACGCCCTCCTCGCGTCTCTGGTATGTTCCGCGCATCGAAAGACGGAGGGTGTCATGCCTCGAATCCTGATTGCTTTTGTCGCGCTGGCCCTCACAGGCGGTCTCTCGGCCGACGACGCGTCGGCGCCGTCACCGCCGGCACACCCGTACGTGGAAATGGTTACAAGCGAAGGTCGCATCCTGATCGAGCTGGATGGAAAAGGCTCCCCGTACACGGTTGATCACTTTCTGTCCCTCGTCGATGCGGGCTTTTATAACGGCCTGGTGTTTCACCGGGTCATTCCGGAATTCATGATCCAGTCAGGCGGTTACACTCCCGGCCTTGAGCTAAAGGAAGACGGCCGAACAATCCCCAATGAATCCGGCAACGGTCGCAGCAACCTGCGCGGCACGATCGCCATGGCCCGTCACGAGGAGCCGCACACAGCGAACTCGCAATTCTTTATCAATGTCGTCGACAACACCCGCCTCGATCCGGGCAAGAACAACTGGGGCTATACCGTGTTCGGTTTTGTCGTCGAGGGTATGGATGTTGTCGACGGGATTTCCAACGTGGAAACGGCTGAGCGAACCGAGTTCCTGACCGATGTGCCTGTCGTGCCTGTCGTCATCGAGTCTTTGTCTCGCTACGAGTGGGAGTAAGCGTGACCACACTGTTTATCTCCGACCTGCACCTCGAGGCCGAGCGACCCGATATCGCCACGCAGTTCGTCGCGTTTTTGCAGCGTGAAGCCCACGACGCTGACGCGCTTTACATCCTCGGCGACCTGTTCGAGGCGTGGGTCGGCGACGATGATCCCAACCCGCACTACGCCGAGATGACCGCAGCCATCCGCGAACTCGCAGACAGCGGTGTGCCGGTGTACTTCATGCACGGCAATCGCGACTTCATGGTCGGTGATGCGTTTGCCAGTGCCGCCGGCGTCACGATCCTCGCGGACCCAACGCCGGTAGAGCTTTACGGACAGACGGTGCTGCTCGCGCACGGCGACGCCTACTGCACCGACGACACCGAGTATCAGCAGATGCGGGCGATGCTGCGCAACCCGGAATGGCAGTCGATGATGCTGGCCAAGCCCGTCGAGGAGCGGCTCGCAATCGCACGCGCTGCGCGTGAACAAAGCATGGCGCGAAACGCCGGCCTGCCAGAGGACATCATGGATGTGAATCCGGGCGCGATCGATACCGCATTGCGCGAGGCCGGGGTCGATATCCTGCTGCACGGCCACACGCATCGGCCAGCCGTGCACGAGTTCGAAGTAGACGGACAGCAGGCTACACGAATCGTGCTCGGGGACTGGTACGACCAGGGCAGCGTCGTGCGCTGGGACGAGCACGGCTTTGAGCTGTCAGCGATGCCGCGAGGCTGAGCGTTTCAGGCGGCCTTCGGCATACCGGAGTGGAAGCGGAACTGCGTGTCCGGTTCCGCGATGAGCGCTGCCTCGATCGCAAGCAGTTCGTCGACGCGCGCATCGACGAGCGCCTCGGCGACACCGCATTCGGATTTGGCGAACGCCAGGTAATGCTCAAAATGGCGCGATTCTGAAGCCAGCAAACCCGAGTAAAACCTGGCGAGATCTCCCGGCAGGCGCGGCGCCAGGCGGGCAAAACGCTCGCAGGAACGCGCTTCAATGATTGCGCCGATCAACAGCATATCGAGCAACTTCCACGGCTCCTCGTCGCGCGCCGCATCGCGCAGGCCTCCGGCGTAACGCGACGCACTCAGGCGCTCAAATGCGACGCCCCGCTCGTCCATTATCTTGCGCACTTGTTCGAAATGGCGCAGCTCCTCACGCGCCAGGCGCGACATCCGCTGGGCGAGCGCCGGGCGATCCGGGTAGCGATACAAAAAGCCCAGCGCAGTCGACGCAGCTTTCAGTTCACAGTTGGCGTGGTCGAGCAGCAATTCCGGCAGACGCGTCACCGCCGTCTCTAGCCAGGCCTCCGGCGTCTCACAGCGAAGAAAGGCTTCGATGTTTGCCGGGACTACAACCATGACTCGATGTCCATCGCGGACTGAATACGGTCAGCCGGTTTTTTCGCCATCATCATGTTGATCATCATTTGGTGGTGCGCCACGCGTGGGGGCAGCAACGGTACCGGCTCCTTCGCGTGCTTGTAAATGATTCCGAGCGCAGAGTCGCTTTGATACGGCCTGCGTCCGGTCAGCATCTCGAAAAAAATCACGCCGAGGCTGTATATGTCGCTGCGCTCGTCCATGTCCTTGCCGTGCCCCTGTTCCGGGCTCATGTAATACGGCGTACCAAAAATGTCTCCGCTGTCTGTCAGCGCCAGTTCCAGTCGCATGCGCTTTGCCAGTCCGAAGTCGATCAGCACCAGACTGCCGTCGTCGCGAAACATGACGTTGCCGGGTTTCAGGTCGCGATGCAGGATGCCCACTTCGTGCACCGCGGTCAGTGCGCTGGCCATTTTGCGCAGGTAGATACAAGCCTGGCGCTCAGGGATTCCAACCCGTATCTGGTGCCGCAACGTGCCGCCGCCCAGGTACTCCATGACGATGCAGGAACTGTCTTCCTCGAGCCTATGGTCGTAGATCGTGACGACGTTTTCGTGCTCGACGGAGGCGACGAGCGAGTACTCGGTCAGGAACTGTTCGTACGCGTCGAGGCTGTCTTCGGCGTCGGCGCGTTTCTGGAACACCTTGAGCACAACGCGCTCGCCATCGGCTTCGCGATCGGCGAGGTATACCGCCGAGTATCGGGTCGACGACAGGCGGTTAACGATGGAGAAGCCTTCGAGCAAGGGGAAACCCCCGTATGGTGCGCTGCGGGCAGCCTCAGAGTGCAATAACGTTGTTGGTCTCGCCGCCGTCGTTCGAGCCCTTGCGCTGGCGAGCGCGGAGCTTGGCGGCGTCGTTTCGCTTGGCTTCGAGGGCATCGAGATAGTCTTCTGTCACGTCTCCGGTGACGTATTCTCCCGAGAAGCAGGACGTATCGAAATCCGTTATTGCCGAATTGCCATGTCGAACCGACCGAATCAAGCCGTGCAGGTCCTGGTAGATCAGTTTATCGGCGCCGATCAGCTCCTGAATCTCCTCGATACTGCGACCGTTGGCAATCAGCTCGGAGGCCGCCGGCATGTCGATGCCGTAGACGTTCGGGTAACGCACCGGCGGTGCGGCTGAGGCAAAATACACGCGCTTCGCACCGGCTTCGCGCGCCAGCTTGATGATCTGCCGAGACGTCGTGCCACGTACGATCGAGTCGTCGACCAGCAGCACGTTTTTGCCGCGAAACTCGAGATCGATCGCGTTCAGCTTGCGGCGCACCGACTTACGCCGTTCTGCCTGGCCCGGCATGATAAAGGTACGGCCGATGTAACGATTCTTGATAAATCCCTCGCGGTACTTCACTCCGAGGTGATACGCCACCTGCAGCGCCGATGTCCGGCTGGTGTCGGGAATCGGGATTACGACATCGATGTCGTGGTCCGGAAAATCGCGAACGATCTTGCCGGCGAGCTCCTCGCCCATGCGCAGCCGCGACTTGTATACGGAGATATCGTCCATGATGGTGTCCGGTCGCGCGAAGTAGACATACTCAAAGATGCACGGCGTGTGTTTTGCGGTGTCCGGGTAGTCGCTGGAATGCAGCAGGCCGTCATTCTCAATGTAGACCGTCTCACCCGGGCGCACATCGCGCAGGGTCTCGAACTGCAGACTGTTCAGCGCGACGCTTTCCGAGGCCACCATATATTCCGCGCCCTCGTCGGTCTTGCGGGTCCCGAGTACCAGCGGACGAATGCCATTTGGATCACGAAAAGCGACAATGCCAAAGCCGACGATCATCGCCACGACGGCATAGCCCCCTTTGCAGCGTTTGTGCACCGCCTCCACGGCACCGAACACCTGCTCCGGTGTCAGCGGCCCCTTGGCCCGGATGTGCAGCTCGTGCGCCAAAACGTTGAGCAGCACCTCGCTATCGGAATTGGTGCTCAGGTGGCGGCGGTCCTGGTCACTGAGCAGACCAGCGAGGTCTTCAAAATTGGTCAGATTGCCGTTGTGCGCGAGGCAGATGCCGTACGGTGAGTTCACGTAAAACGGCTGCGCCTCTGACGACTGCGCACCGCCGGCAGTCGGGTAACGCACGTGCCCGATACCCACATGGCCGGTGAGCTTGAGCATATGGCGGGTGCGAAACACATCACGAACCAGGCCGTTGTTACGTCTTTGCTGCAGCCCCTCTTCACCCCAGGTGACGATACCGGCCGCATCCTGTCCGCGGTGCTGCATGACAGTCAGTGCGTCATACAGCGCCTGGGCAGCGGGTTGTTTGCTAACGATTCCTACGACACCACACACACTACGTCTCCCGGGTCTACAGACGGACCCCGTCCGGTACACTGACCGGAATACCGTTTGCCGGCGCATCGGGCGTCAGCATGTCCAGCCCCTCAGGGGCCATTTCCTGAATCCAGTCGGCCAGGAAGTCCAGTTGCTCGATCAGAATTGAGTCGTCCCACCAGGTGTCATTATCAAAGCCGGCAAAACGCCCGCCCAGAATAAACACACCCGTCAGCAACAGCGCCCGACCGAGCCCGAACATCGCGCCAAGCAGCCGATCAATGCCGCTCAGAATCGATAGCCGGATGAGCTTGCCAAGCCCCCAGCCGAGCAATCCACCGGCCGACAGAATGACAAAAAACACCAGAATGCGACCGAACCAGGTCTGCACTTCGGCGGAACTGAACCAGCCATCGGAGATACGCCCGACTTCCGGTCCGAAAAACAGCGCCGCCCAGATGGCGAACAGCAGGGAGACGATCGAGATCGCTTCCTTTACGAATCCGCGAAACACCCCGACAACGATGGAAATGACCACCGCGATCGCAATCAGGATATCGATATAGGCCATACAGGGAGAGTCAGGCGTTCGGGTGCGGCGATTCTATCAGAAGCGGCGTCGACCGGTGCGAGCCGGCTCAGCGATACGGTACGACCTGCCCCTCGTAGCCGGCGGCGTCCAGTCGCTCAGCCATGCGGGTTGCGGCCTGGCGATTTTCCTGCGGCCCGACCCGCACCCGCAGCAGCTCGCCCGAGCTCCCGGGCACGCGACTCAGGAAGGCCCCGAAACCCTTGCGCTTCAGCTCAGCCGCGAGCCGGTTTGCGTTGGCTTCGCTGGAAAAGCTACCGAGCTGAACCGCCCACATTCCGGTCGCGGCCGGTGATGGGGCTACCGGTTCCGATCGTGCAGGCTCGGGCGTGGGTTCGTCGTCATCCTCGAGAATGGCGGCAGCCGTCTCAGGCGCCGCCGCCACGACCACAGCGTCATCGTCGGCAGACTCAGCCGCGGCCGGCGGCTCGGACGCCTCATCAGGCGACGCAGCGTCGTCCTGTTGCGGTTGTACGACCGGCGCCGGCATCGGCTCGGTCCGGTCACGCGGCAGGACAACAACCTTGTCCGGCTGCTCCGACTGCCCTGGCAGCGGGATGCTGCGCGTCTGCACCTCGGTCGGTCCCTCGGGGCCGTCGAGAAACACGGGCACGACCAACACGACGAACACCACGAGCACGACCGCGCCGATGATGCGTTCCTTTAAGGCTCTGTCCATCTGAAAAACCGCTGCGCCAGGTTGCGCGAATTATAGCCCAAGCGCCTGCTGTACCGGACCAACGACGAAAAACGAACCGGTCACGAGGAGAGTGTCGGCGGCATCGTCGCGAGCGATGGCGACGGCGTCGTGCATGTCCGCGGCCGTCTGAATCGGTGCCTGGCTCAGCGCGGCGATTCGCTCGGCCAGGGCCGAAGTCGGCAGCGCCCTTGGACTGATCGCCTCGACGACAACCCATCGCTCGATGAACGGCACCAGCTCCGCCAGAACAGCGTCCACATCCTTGTCATCCAGCATGCCAACCACCGCCACACAGCGTCCCGGCGGCGACGTCGCCAGCGTCTGCGCCAATGCATTTGCCGCCGCCGGGTTGTGCGCCACATCGAACAGCCATCGGCCGAAACGCTGCATGCGGCCCGGCAAAGTCACGCTCTTGAGACCGCGATTGACGCAATCGACGTCGAGCCGCATGCCTGCGGCGTCAAGCAATGCGAGCGCACCGGCAGCATTCATCAGTTGGTATTCGCCGTCGAGCGCCGGCAGCGACAAGCGCTGCAGCGTGTTGCTGCGACCTTCGAAATGCCAGTGCCCGTTGTCGACTGACCAGTGGTAGTCACGCTGTGCGATCCGCAGGTCGGCGCCGATGCGCTCGGCCTGTTCCGGAATGGCGGCCGGCACGTCGCAGCCCGCGAACACGATGGGCTTGTCGCGTCGCATGATCCCGGCCTTCTCGCGCGCAATCGCGGGGATCGTGTCACCGAGCCAGTCGCAGTGGTCCAGCGCCACGTTGGTAATCAGACAGGCCGAGGGCTCGATCGCGTTGACCGCGTCGAGACGTCCGCCGAGGCCAACCTCGAGAACCCAGGTGTCCAGCGGTGACGCCGAAAAACACAGCAACGCAGCCAGGGTGCCGAATTCAAAGTAAGTCAGTGGCACATCACCACGCGCGGCATCAACCTGCTCAAAACTGGCAATCAGTTCGTCATCGGTCGCGAGCTCGCCGCGCACCCGCACGCGCTCGTTATAGCGCTGCAGGTGCGGCGAGGTGTACACCCCGCAGGCAAGTCCCGACGCATCCAGGATGGACGCCAGCGTGGCAACCGTAGAACCCTTACCGTTGGTACCCCCGACCGTAAGCACGCTGGCCGGCATATTGAGATCAAGTCGTTCGAGAACCCGTTCGACGCGGTCCAGACCGAGCTCGATCTCGGTCCGTGAGAAATTGTGCAGCTTGTTGAGCCAGGCCTGGAGCTCAGGGCCCTCCGCCATCACCGCATTCAGGCCGCGGGTGCCGGGCGTTGCGCAAGTTTGGCGAGCAGGTCGCCGATTTCGGCGCGCATCTCGCGCCGATCGACGATCATATCGATCGCACCGTGGTCCAGCAGAAACTCGCTGCGCTGGAATCCCTCAGGCAGTTTCTCGCGAACGGTCTGCTCGATGACACGCGGTCCGGCGAAGCCGATCAGGGCATCGGGTTCCGCAATGTTGATATCCCCAAGCATGGCCAGGCTTGCCGACACACCGCCCGTTGTCGGGTCGGTGAGCACGGAAACATACGGCACGCCCTTCTCGCCGAGATTGGCCAGAGCCGCCGAGGTTTTCGCCATCTGCAGCAGCGAAAACAGCGCCTCCTGCATGCGCGCGCCACCGCTGGCCGAAAACGAGATCAGCGGCATGTTGTTCTCCGCGGCGTAATTCGCTGCACGGGAAAAACGCTCGCCGACGACAGAGCCCATCGATCCTCCCATAAACGAGAATTCGAAAGCACAAACCACGACCGGGCGGCCGTTCAAGGTGCCGCTGGCCGCGACCAGCGCGTCTTTCTCGCCGGTTTTTTTCTGTGCCTGGCTGATGCGTTCGCGGTACTTCTTGCTGTCGCGAAACTTCAACGGATCCTCGGGCTCGAGATCGCCGGCAATTTCCTGCTGAGACTCCGGATCCAGGAAAACGTCAAGACGACGGCGCGCGCCAATCCGCATGTGATGGGAGCACTTCGGGCATACCTGGAGGTTGCGCTCCAGTTCCTGCCGGTACAGCTGTGCGTCGCAGCGCGGGCATTTTATCCAGACGCCCTCCGGTACGGAGCGCGTTCTGTTTTCGGTGCTGATGCGCGACGGCATCAATTTTTCAAACCAGCTCATAAGCGAATGATATCCCTGCCAATCCGCATCCGCTAGCCGGGCAGCGCAAAGGCTTGCGGGTAATTGACCTGTGTCAGTGTCAGCCCCTGGGGTGGCGCGGTGATACCGCCTTGCTTGCGATCCCGGCTGGCCAGCACATCTGCCACCCATGTTTCCGGCTGCTGACCGCTGCCGACGGCGACGAGCGTACCGGTGATGTTGCGTACCATGTGCTGCAAAAACGCATTGCCCGCCACCTCCAGCGTGATCCAGTCGCCGTCCCGGCCGACGGTCAGCGTGGTCAGCTCACGATTGGCAGTGTTCGCCTGGCAGGCGGCGGCGCGGAAGGCTGAAAAATCGTGCTCACCGAGAAGCTGCTGGCCGGCGCGATGCATCGCGTCCGCGTCGAGTGGTTGGTAAATCCACCAACACCGATCCCGCTCGAGTGCGGATCGCACCAGCCTGTTCAGGATACGGTAACGGTAGCGCCTGCCGGTGGCGGAGAAGCGCGCGTGAAAGTCGTCGCTGACCGGACGCACCCAGCGAACGCTGATGTCATCCGGCAGGGCGCTGTTGATGCCGAGCACCCAGCCGCGCTCCGAGCGTTCAGAGTCGGTATCGAAATGGCCGACCTGGCCGCTGGCGTGCACGCCGGTGTCCGTGCGGCCGGCACAGACGATCTCGACGTCGTGATCCGCCACCTGGCGTGCGCAGTCTTCCAGCACTTCCTGCACACCCCGCCCGACACGCTGGCGTTGCCAGCCATTGTAGGCACCGCCATCGTATTCGATGCCCAGGGCAAGCCGCATGCTGTCGGGTCGAGCGAGTGTGTCCGGCTAGCTCGGCAGGGAATCCAGCAGATCCTGCGCCTGCTTGCGCTGGTCGTCGTCGCCCTCGTCCAGGACTTCCTCGAGGATGCTGCGGGCGCCACCCGGGTCGCCCATGTCGACGTAGGCACGCGCAAGATCCAGCTTGGTGCCGACCTCGGTCATCGTCCGCGCCTCGCTGAGGTCGTCGTCACCGCCGAAAGACGGCGTCGGCAATTCACCCGTCGGATCGCCGATCGGCGGACGCGGCTGTTCGACCGTCGCGTCGGAGCCCGGCATTTCGACGGTGTCGCCGATCTCACTGAGATCCAGTGCAGCCGTCAGATCGTCAAGGTCGAGATCCATGTCCGTACTGGCCAGTGCCGGTGTCTCCGCAGTGGCTTCGGTGTCATCGTCCATCACCGACGGCGGAAGAGCTTCGGTTTTAGCGAAGTCGAAGTCCTCATCCGACGGACTCGGTGCCAGCATGGTTGCGTCGTTGTCACCGAGCACTTCCGTGCCGGCGTGTTCGCCGCCGCCATCGACGTCGTCGAGATTCCCGGCAAGCAGGGTCTCCATATCGTCGCCGAGAACCTCCGTACCGGTGTGTTCTTTGTCACCGCCACCATCGACGTCATCGAGATCACCGGCGAGCATCGTATCCATCTCGTCACTGATCGGCTCGTTGATCGTCTCGACTTTCATTTGCTCCGGCAGCACCTGGGTTTTACCGGTCGCTGCGAGGATGTCGAAATCGACGCCGACGTCGGTGTCTTCGTCGGTGCCCACCGCCGGATTGACACCGGTCTGGTCGAGCACGAAATCCACACTGCTGTCTTCAATCTGTTCGTTTTTGCCAGTGGCTTCGAGGTCGGAAATTGCTTCGTTGATCCCGGTGTCGGCCAGCGCATCGTGTGATCCCGTGATCTCCATCTCGTCGTCTTCATCGAGCGAGGCCGCCGCCTCGTCGAGCGCATCGAGATCGAGACCCAGATCGTCGAGATCGATTTCCGCGGTGGCGTCGCTGTCTTTGCCTTCGCTCTCGAGCGCACTCGACAGTGTCGAGTCATCCAGCGCCGGCAGCGCCGCTGTGCCTTCGTCGGACATGTCGTTTTCCATCGTCGGCATCTCAGCCGTCGATTCGAGCGTCGACTCCACGGTCGGGGTCTGTTGCGTTATCTCGAGATTTTCGTCGACCGCCGACGCGCCCGTGTCGCCGTCAAACAGGAAGTCTAGGTCACCGTCCTCACCAGCATCTCCGCCCTCGTCACCGAAGACCATGTCTAGGTCACCGCTGCCGGCATCATCGGCCGAGTCAAACGTCAGGTCGACTTCCTTCGTGGCACCGGCCACGCCGGCACCGGCAAACAACTCGCTGTCGCCGGCGATCTGCTGGCCCATGATGACGATTTTGTCCCAGTCGGCGCTGTCGCCAGCGGTCGCCTTGACGCGCTGTGCTGCGTCGATAAACGAGTCGCGGTTACCCCAGACGAAGTAGATCTCGCAGAGCTTGGTCAGCAACTCACGATTATCCGGATCGGCCTGCAGGGCGCCATTGACGAGATCGGCAGCCTGGTCGTAGAGACCGTAAGCCATGTGGAAGTCGGCTTCAGCGATCGGATCCGACTGGTCGAGGTTGACCGCCGTTTCGCTGCTGAACGTATCCTCCATCATGTCCGGCGCATCGTCGTCGGCCGCTGAGAATTCGACGCTCGATGCCGGCGGCGCTTCCACCTCGATTGTGTCCGCGGTGGTCATTGCCACAGCGGTTTCCTCAACGACGATAGTCTCGTCGCCGACGTCGGGCGGCGGGATCGACTGGGTCGAACCATCGCCGTCTATGGAGATTGATACATCGTCGTCCGCATCCAGCGGCGACCAGGCTTCGGAGGCTTCGTCGTCCCTGTTTCGGCCACGCAGGAAGAAGAATGCGATGCCGCCCACCAGGACCAGCGCGCCGGCAATGATCAGTGTCCAGACGTTCAGCAGCAGCCCGAGAATCTTGTCGACGATGCCCGGCTCCGGCTCCTGCACGATGACCCGATCAGTCGGCGGTGCGGCCGGCTCTTCGACCGCCGCTTCATCAGCAGCAGCCTCGTCCATCATATCGTCAGTCGCGCCCTCGACCGTGGCGTCGTCGGCCGCCTCGTCAGTGACGTCGACAAACGGATCCATCGCCTCGCCATCAGCGGCCGGCTCGACCGGCGGCTCGTAGACTTCGCCGCGAATGTCGGCGAGTTCCTGCCGCAGTCGCGCAAGTTCGTCGTTGCGGATATCGATCAGCGACTGCTCGACCGGGATCTCCTCTGCCTCGATGGCGTCGATGCGGTCGAGGATTTCATCCTCGCGCGACACAGGGACTTCAGCGTCCGTCTCATCAGCACCGATACCCACGCCGACCGGGTCCTCGTCCGGCGGCACCAGGGTCAGGCTGCTGCTGTCTTCAACCTCGGCAACCGGCTGCGGCTCGACGGGCTCCGCCGGCATAAAGCTGTCGTCTGTGAGGGCGGTGTCGTCAGACGCGGCACTACCGTCCCAGGAGTCGTGCTGACGCTGTGCCTCGGCGTTCGCTGAGCGTCGATCGATGCTGTACATGTCGTCGGTGGACGGAATCCGTAAGGTCGCACCGGCTTTCAGGATGTTGATGTTGCCGCCGAAGGCGCCCGGATTAGCTTCATAAATCGCCAGCATCACCTGGTTTATCGTCAGACTGCTGTCCGGCCGTACCGAACTCGCAATACCCCACAGCGTCTGGCTCTCGGCGACGACAAGGTCACCGGCGTCCACCTGGCTCGGTCGCGGCGGAACGAATTCTCTCGGCGGTTCCTTGGTGTCTTCGAGCATCGGTTCCGGCGCGTCGACTGTCGGCTGACTGACCGGAGCCGTTTGGCGTGCCCGTGCACGAGTCGCCGGTGCGGGTGTCGCTGCCGGCTGTGCCGGGCGCTGGATCGTGCCGGCATCGCTCGGCTCGGCACGCTGCGGCGCCTGTACGGCCTGGCGGGCCGGCTGCGGCGGGGCAAACGTCGGCGGATCGAGTAGCACGGTGTACTCGCGAAGCAACCGGCCACGAGACCAGGATGCTTCTACGAGGAAGGTCAGAAAGGGTTCGGTCATCGGCTGGCGCGACGTGATCTGGACGTAGCTGCCGTCGCTGCCACCGTTGACGATGGTGAACTGCAGGCCACTCAGGTAACCGGGGCGGTCGATCCCGTAACGGTCAAAGGTTTCTGCGGATGCCAGCGCCACGGTCAGGGCTTCAAGCTCCTCAGGCGTAGCGGAGAGCAGCTGAATCTCGGCCCGTAACGGCTCGTTCAGCGACGATTGCAGGCGGATGTCACCCAGCCCAAGCGCCCAGGCGTTGCTCGCGACGAAAAAGATGAGCGCGAGCCCGAGGCGATTCACGAATCGCGACATAATGTTAAGTCTCCAAACCCCGTACAGTGCCCCTCTAACCGACGCCAGACTCGGTCAGATACGGTCATGGACTGCCTGTCCATTAGCCCGGGGAATCATATCTTATAAATAGTTTTTCGCCAATATTTCAGCTATTTGGACGCTATTTAGAGCCGCGCCCTTACGTATGTTATCGGCCACGACCCAGAGGTTGATGCCCCGGGGGTGCGAGATATCCTCACGCACCCGGCCGACGAAAACCGGATCGTTGCCTGAACTCTCGGTGACAGCCGTCGGGTATTCACCCGTCTGCACGCCATCGAGCAGGGCCACGCCCGGCGCATTTTCCATAAGTTGGCACACCTCAGCCGCTGAAACCTTGTCGCGTGTCTCAATATTGATGGCTTCCGAATGCCCGAAAAACACCGGGATACGAACGGCCGTGGGGTTCACGAGTATGTCGTCGTCCTCGAAGATCTTGCGGGTCTCCCAGACCATTTTCATTTCTTCTTTCGTGTAGCGATTGTCCTGGAAGGTGTCGATATGCGGCAGCGCGTTAAACGCGATCTGCTTGGTATCACCCTCGATCTCCAGCGGGCGACCGTTGAGCAGCAGGCTCGTCTGGCGCACCAGCTCCTCGACGGCACTGCGGCCGGCGCCGGAGACGGACTGGTAGGTCGCGACGTTGATGCGCTCGATACCGACGGCCTCGTAGATCGGTTTCAGCGCCACCAGCATCTGGATGGTCGAACAGTTCGGGTTGGCGATGATGCCGCGGTCGCGATAATCGGCGATGGCGTGCGGATTGACCTCCGGGACCACCAGCGGGATATCGTCGTCGTAACGAAAGTGCGACGTGTTGTCGATGACCACACAACCGGCCGCCGCCGCTTTCGGAGCATACTCCGCCGACACACTGCCGCCCGCCGAGAACAGGCCGATCTGCACCTGGGAAAAATCGAAGGTCGCCAGGTCGTCGACCACCAGTTCGTTATTGCCGAACTCGACGGTTTTACCCAGCGACCGCTCGCTGGCGAGCGCGTACACCTTGCCCACCGGGAATTTCCGCTGGGCAAGAATCTGGAGCATGGTTTCGCCGACGACGCCGGTGGCGCCGACAACCGCTACATCTATCTTTTCTGGCATAAGTCGTTTCCGTGCGGCTGGTCGCCGCAAGCTGGCCTGTTTTCCGTCAACCGATAACCGGCGTATCGGTCGATACGTCTGCGTTTTGAGCGCGATGTCGCAGGTAGTGATCCATGAGCACGAGCGCGACCATCGCCTCTGCAATCGGTGTGGCGCGCAAACCGACGCAGGGATCGTGGCGACCCTTCGTGACGATTTCGGTCGTCTCGCCGCGCTTGTCGATGGTCTTGCCCGGCACCGAGATGCTCGAGGTCGGCTTCAGCGCGATACTCGCGAGCAGATCCTGGCCCGAGGAGATACCCCCGAGCGTGCCGCCGGCATCGTTTTTGGAAAATCCGTCGGGGCCGAGCTCGTCCCGATGCTCGCTTCCGCGCTGAGACACCGCGGAGAAACCCGCACCGAGTTCGACACCCTTGACCGCGTTGATGCTCATCAGGCCCTTGGCGATATCGGCCTCCAGCTTGTCGAACACCGGCTCGCCGAGACCGACCGGCATATTGCTGGCCAACACGCTGATTTTGGCGCCGATCGAGTCGCCCGCATCGCGCAGCTCGGTCATAAAGGTGTCGAGCTCATCCAGTCGGGATTCGTCGGCGCAAAAGAACGGATTGTCATCCACCTTGTCGAGGTCAGGCGCATTCAGATGGATCGGGCCAAGTTGCGACAGGTAACCGCGAATCTCGAGATTCAATCGTTCCTGCAGATACTTGCGAGCAACCGCGCCGGCAGCGACACGCATCGCTGTCTCGCGGGCCGATGAACGCCCACCGCCGCGGTAATCGCGGATGCCGTACTTCTGATGGTAGGTGTAGTCGGCGTGGCCCGGGCGAAACTTGTCCTTGATATCGCCATAGTCCTTCGAGCGCTGGTCGGTGTTCTCGATGATGAGCCCGATCGGTGTGCCGGTGGTCACGCCTTCGAACACGCCCGACAGGATCTTGACCTGGTCCGGTTCGTTGCGCTGCGTTGTGTGCTGGTTGCGGCCCGGCCGACGGCGGTCAAGGTCGTGCTGGATATCCGCCTCCTGCAGCGGCAATCCCGGCGGGCAGCCGTCAATAATGCAGCCGAGCGCCCGGCCGTGGCTCTCGCCGAAGGTCGTGACGATAAAATTCTTGCCGAAGCTGTTTCCGGACATCAGTCGAGTCTTTCCAGGTCAGTTTTGGTCAGCAGGAATACGCCCTCACCGCCGTGCTCAAACTCGAGCCATGTAAACGGTACGCGCGGAAAGGCATCTTCCAGCGCGGGTCGCGAATTCCCGACTTCGTAGACGAGTATGCCGCCGTCGTC
>JBCCNM010000081.1:0-15324 GCA_039025835.1 Pseudomonadota bacterium
GGCGCATGGCCGTTTTTGTCAGCAGTCCAGGCTGGCGACGCTGGGTGGTCGCCATCAGCAGCGCGCACAGCGTCGCGATGACGGCCGCGGCCAGTGAGACGCTCACGCTGTTTTTGGCGTAGTCGATGAAGCGCGGACCGATAAACGGGTCGCCACCACCGGTCAGTTTGTAGAACAGCAGCAGGCCGACTGGCACGACAAAACCGAGCAGCACCGGTACGGCGCAGGCCGCCGTTGCCGCAGCCGCGCGCCAGCCAGCGAGCTGGAATCGCAGCGGTTTGCCCACAGCGCGCGTATCCGGCCGCCCGCGACGTCCAAACGCCTCGAGCGCCAGCAGTGCGATAACGACGCCGAGCATCAACAGCGCCAGGCGCATGGCGGCTGCCGGCTCGCCGAGCCCGATCCAGGTGCGGTAAATGCCGGTGCTGAAGGTTGCAACCGAAAAATGCTGCACCACACCGAAATCGGCGAGGGTCTCCATAACCACCAGCGCAACACCACCGGCAATCGCCGGGCGAGCGGCGGGCAGCGCAACGCTCAGGAATGCGCTGAACGGCGATCGACCGAGCGTGCGTGCGGCGTGAAAATGCGTGCCGGCGCTGGTCATAAAGCTCGCTCGGCACAGCAGGAAAATGTAGGGGTACAGCACCAGGCTCAACATGACGGCTGCACCCGGCAGGCTCCGGATGCCGCCGAATGCCAGATCGTCGATGCCGAGACCTAACATCGCTCGCAGTGCTGACTGCATGGGGCCCGATACATCGAGCAGGTCGGTGTAGGCGTAGGCCACGACGTAGGCCGGTGCCGCCAGCGGCAGCACCAGCATCCAGGCAAACGTCGCGCGACCCGGAAAGTCGCAGCTTGCGACAAGCCAGGCGGTAGCGATGCCGATGAGCCCTGCCAGGGCCGCCACCAGCAGCATCAGCAGCAGCGTATTGCCCACGTAGCTCGGCAACACGGTCGATGCGATGTGTTGCCACGCCGCATCCGACGGCGCGACCGCCGATAGCGCGATCGCGATGATCGGGGCGGCGACGACGACCGCAATAACGATCGCCGCCAGCGTTGTCAGACGACTGGTAACAGTGGACGATTGGTTCATACTGTGGCGTTTGGATCCGGCGTTTGCCCGCGGCATGCTGCAACTCGATTCTATACGCTTTGCCTACAGTCAGGCGCCCGTTCTCAACGATGTCAGCGTCGATGCGGCCCCCGGCGCCGTCACCTGCATTGTCGGTCCGTCAGGCTGCGGTAAAACCACACTGCTGCAGCTTG
Source organism: Pseudomonadota bacterium (assembly GCA_039025835.1). Classification (GTDB taxonomy): domain Bacteria; phylum Pseudomonadota; class Gammaproteobacteria; order Steroidobacterales; family Woeseiaceae; genus UBA1847. Next base: position 1,276 of record JBCCNM010000081.1, read on the forward strand.
CCGCCGGATTGCTGACGGTTCAGCAGGGCGAGATCCGGATCAACGGACGGCACGTGGCCGGTCCCGACCTGCATGTACCGCCCGAGCAGCGGTCGGTCGGGCTGGTGTTTCAGGAGGGTGCTCTGTTTCCACACCTGACGGCGATTGAGAACATTCGTTTTGGCCTGCCCAAGGCGGCCGTCGAGCGAGCCGCGACGCTCGTCAAACTCACCGAGCTTGGTGGGCTGGAGCATCGCTATCCGCACGAGCTGTCCGGCGGGCAACGCCAGCGCGTTGCCCTGGCCCGTGCCCTGGCGCCGGAGCCTGACGTGCTGTTGTTCGATGAGCCGTACGCCAATCTTGATCAGGCTTTGCGCAGCCAGCTACGCCGCGCGACGCGTCGACTCGTCGCCGAACTCGGAACGGTAGCTGTATTCGTCACCCACGACAGCGATGACATCACCGAGCTGGCCGACACCGTGATCGCGCTGCATGATGGCGTCGTTGTGCAGACGGGCACGCCGCGTCAGTTGTTCGATCACCCCGAGCACGCCGCGGTGGCTCGACTGTTCGGACAGACCCAGACGGTCAGCGCACGCCGCGTGGGCGACGTCATCGACACGCCCTTCGGCCACTGGCCGGTGTCGTGCCTGGCGGTTGATCCGACGACCGACGGTGCGTTGACTCTGCTGGTCCGTCCGGACGGATTGACTGCCGAAGCGGCCGAGGGCGGGCAGGTGGTCAAACAGCTACGGGTTGCTGGTGCTGACGACCTGGCAAACGTTGCGGGTCGCGGCGGCGCGGAATTGCTGGTACGTGTAACCCGGCCACACGAGCTTGAGCCCGGCAAGGCAGTCAACGTCACGCCGTTGCCGAGGCGAGTGTTTCCGTTGGCCGTCGACTCCAGCTAACTCTGATCTCCGCAATTTGCGAATGTTAATCATTCGCATTAACCTCTCATCCCTACCCCTATCACGGTGAATCAACGCTATGCACGCACGTCTTTTTTCCAGTCTGATTGCAGCCAGCTTTTTAGCCGCCTGCGGTGGTGATACGACACCGGAAACCGGCGTCGAGGCAGAGGCCCCCGCAACCACCGACACGACTGAGGTCATCAACCTCTACTCGTCACGTCATTACGACACCGACCTCGCGCTGTACGACAACTTCACCGCCGAAACGGGCATCAAGGTGAATCGCATCGAAGCGGGCGCCGACGAATTGCTGTCACGTATCCAGAACGAAGGCGAATTCAGTCCTGCCGATGTGCTGATCACGGTGGATGCCGGTCGCCTCTGGCGTGCCGAAGAGGCCGGACTGTTCAGCCCGCTCGATTCCGATGTACTGAACAGCCGCATTCCCGAGTCGCTGCGGCATCCGGATGGCCTCTGGTTCGGGCTGTCTACGCGCGCTCGCGTGATCATTTACAACAAGGCAGCCGGCAAGCCGGACGGCCTGGAAGACTATGAGGACCTTGCCGACCCGTCGCTTCGGGGCAAGGTCTGTATCCGCTCGTCGGGTAACATTTACAACATTTCGCTGATGGCGAGTCTTGTCTCGCGCTATGGCAGTGATGCCGCCCAGGCCTGGGCGGAAGGCGTCGTCGCCAACTTCGCCCGCGAGCCGCAGAGCAACGACACCGGTCAGATTCGCTCCGTGGCCAGCGGTGAGTGCGCGCTGGCGGTCGTCAACACCTACTATCTGGCGCGGCTTGTCGCGTCCGACAACCCTGCCGATAACGACATCGCCAATCGAATCGGCATCCTGTATCCGAATCAGGCAAGCACCGGGGCCCACGTCAATGTCAGCGGTGCGGGCATTATTAAAACGTCGCCGAACCGGGACAATGCGATTCGATTTCTCGAGTACCTGACCTCCGACCAGGCGCAGCAGTATTTCGCCAACGGTAACCACGAGTACCCGGCCGTGGCTGGCGTGGCAGGTTCGGAGGCCCTGCAGTCGCTCGGCGAATTTCAGGCGGACACCCTGAACGCCGCCGAGCTCGGTATACACCAGGCAGAAGCGGTCAGGGTCTACGACCGGGCGGGCTGGAAATAATCTCGCCCGGGCCGGTTATCAACAACGGCGCAGCAGGTGAGTCACACGCAGCAGCGTCGGTCCGGTTTCCTGCTCAAGGGCCCGGTACAACAGGCGCTTTGCACGCATCTCGAAGCGCAGGTTGCGGCGATGCAGCTCAGCGAGCCAGCGGTAAGCGGCACCACGTAAGAACACCGATTCAGACTGACTGAGACGTTCCAGCGCCGAGAATACGATCTCGGTATCCAGCGCACGCATCGGCAGTCCTTGTGCCTGCACCAGGCAACGCCACGTGTCTTCGCAACGGTCGGCGTTGACCAGTCGTTGTTCAAGCTGCCGCGCCAGGGCGGACAGGTGTTCCGGCGTTTCCGGCGAACTGTTGTCACAGCGGGACGCTTCGCGCTGAACGACTCCCTGTAGCGGGATCACCCGGGATTCCGGCGTGCTCATGATGCTTTCACCTCCCGTCGAGAGATCGCGGTTCCCACGACCGCCGCGAGTCGGTCGAGCGCCTCGAAGCGCAGCGGCGACTTGAAGCCCAGCGGTTTGACAGCCAGTACCGGGATTCTGGTGGTCGAGAGGATGCCTTCAGCGCGGGTGCCGATCAGGACGCCGGGCACGTCCGAGGTGCCGATCGTGCCCATAACGATCAACTCGGCGCCGGTTTCTCGCGCAACGTCCGGCACCACCTCGGTCACCTCGCCGCGATGCAGGCAGGTTTCAATCACGCAGCCGGGCGCTTCCTGAGCAAGCTTGTCCGCGAGCTCGGACAGCCAGCGCTGGTGGTCCAGGTCCTGCGCAGCGACACAATCGTCGATATCGGTCTCTGACAGACCGTGACGAGAATCCTGCAGCAGTCCTTCGGCGAATGGCTGCCAGGCGTGGACGAGGTGCAGGCGCGTTGAATCACCCGCAGCCACCGATGCCGCCATCGCGGCCTGCGCCATCGCCATCGCTGTGGTCCGTGCGCCGCTGCCTGCGACGTTACGGTCAACCGCCAGCACGATGTTCCGCGGCCTGAAAGCGGGAACGCCCGGCAGACTCCAGACCGGGCAAGGGCACTTTCGAACCAGGTGCATCCCGGTCGGGTTCAGCCCGCCGTGCGTGCCGGTGTCGCTGATGTGCACGACCAGGTCAAAGCCCTGCATCATGACCTGCTCGGTCACCGCCAAAAACGGCGTACCGGTCAGCACCGTGTAGTCGATCGCAAGGCTGCGTGAGTACGGTGCGCACAGTCCACTCAGGCGCTCGTACGCGAGCTGCATGCTGGTCGTCTTCAGGTGCTCGATCACCCCGTCGGGATCCGGTGTCGATGGCGGTGCCGCAATGACGTCGCAGATACTCAAGGCTGCGTCGTGCTCGCGAGCGAGATCGATGACACCCTCCAAGCTCTCGGCGGTGGCCGACTCGGCATAGACGAGTATGTTTCTGAAGCGCCGCATCAGATCACTTCAACCGCGTCGTCTACCCAGTCGCCCCGGTAGAGGCGCTGTACGTCACCGGTATCGTCAAGCCGGAACAGGAACAGCCAGTCGTTGTCGATCAGCTGCCGGACGACTTCGTGCTTTTCGTACACCGCGCGAATCGCGTCCGCCGGTGCGGCGATATAGGCCGACAGTCTGAGCGGCGTGTGCATCCAGTGCTCTCCGTCGTGCAGCGACTGCAGCGGCAAACCGATTCGCAGGTCGCCGCCGTTGCCTTCAAACACGCCGAGATTGCCGCCGACCACGTTGTGCAACACTTTGTTGCCGCTGCCGTAGCGCACATTGTCTGCGACGCTGGCGTTGTACTGCATGTTGATCCAGTGAGCGACCACCATCGGTGCCGTCATGATCAGCTCGAGTACGCTGCCGTCGTCGTCTTTCCGAGAGTCATAGTCGTGCAGGAAGACACGGCCTTCGAGATTACGCCCGACGGTTTGCTGTCGAGGCGCGGCGATGAAGGCGGCATTGCCGGCAAGACCCCATTCGGGTCGCACCTGCGACCAGTCGCGAGCGCGTCGACGAAGTTCGTCGGCCTGTAAGTCATTGCCCGGCAGGTCGAGTTTGACGACGCGTTCGGCGCGCGTTGCTTCCGATGCGGCATCGAGCCAGGCCTGCACGTAGGCGGGCACACTTTCGCTTGATGAGTGGATGGTGACGTCATCGGTCGTTGTGTCGTGCAGTGCTGCGACAAACACCGTCTCCGCCGGGATATCCACACCGCGCTCGCACAGTCCGTCGCGCACGTCTGAATCGTTCAACAGGTCTGCCAGGGCTCGGCTGTTCAGTTCACCGGTCTGGCCACCGCAGGCGCCGCAGTCGAGGCCGGCCGCATGGGGGTTGTTGCATGACGTGCTGCCGTGCCCCACCAACATGACCACCGGTGCAAACGCCTGCTCCAGTCCCATGGCGTGCAGCGCGCCGGCGGCCAGTTCAACGCGCTCGTTTATTTCCAGGCGCTCACCGTGGCGTGTCAGGACGAGCGGTGCATCCCTATGCAGCCCGTTGACCGGGTGTTTGCGCGCCGCCGGGAAAAACGCGTTCTTGATCAGTTTGGCGGCGTACCAGGGTCCGCTTGCTTCAACGAGACCGAACATGGCCGGCGGTGCATCACCGAGATCGCGCCAGCGTGCCCGACGCTGTACGGATTCCGGCAGGCCGGCATCAGTGTCTTCGGAGACCTGGATCGCCGGCGCCAGCAGTCCCGGTAGTTGCGGCCGCGCAAGGCTGGTACCGGTCGGCCGATACTCGAGTGGCAGGCCGAAGAAACCGGCAAAGCCGAGCGTCTGGACGCCCGGATCGCAGGCTTCCAGGTGACGCCTGTAAACTTCGGAGCGCACGTCGATGCAGAAAACTGCCTGCAGTGTCGGCGTGGCGGCGCGTGCCGGCTTTGTATCGTCGCGCAGCAGGCCGCCCAGATGTTCCTGGAAAGCGAGTTCCTCCGCGCGCTGCCACAGCCACGATTGCTGCTGAGCAGACCGATGTTCTCTGAGCAGAACGTCCGGAGCCGATCGCTGTCGCTGCCACAACAGATCGAGACGTTTGGCCCCGACTGCGTCGGTTGCTGAGACGTGCCGCCACAGCACCAGTTCCCAGCCCATGCGAATCGCCAGCAGGTCCCACGACAGGTCGTCGTGTTGGTCCTTCAGTCTTGCCTGCCAGCGGCGATAGGCAATCCATGAAGCCCAGCCGTTGACGTCCAGCAGCAGCGCGTGCGCATACAGTTCAGCGGCTTCTGCGGGCACACCGATCTCTGCCGTCGCTTCGGTAATCAGCGCATCCGGATCATCCGGCAATTGGTCAAACTGGCGCCCAAGCTTGCGCTCGCCCATCAGAACGGGAATGCCGATGTCGTGGCGGACAGACTCCAGCCACGCGCCGTACAGGGAGCCGCGAACCTGATTGTCCGTGTCGTTGCCGCTGTCTTTCAGGGCGGCCGCACAAAACTGGCTGATCTGGTGAATGATCTCGTCACGCCAGGCGACTTCGTGCAGCCGGTCGCGACCGCTGTCGAGCAGATCGCTGATGTTGTGCCAGTTTGCTGGCTCGTGCTGATCCGTGGTCAGCGCGGTCGTCGGGTGGCGTTCGGTGTCGAGTTCCTGTGCGGCGGCACGCAGGTGACGTTCGCTGATCCGTGAGTCTTCGAGCTCTGCGTAGAACGAGGCCGGCATCAGCATATGACCGTGCACAAGGGCAGAGATACGCGCCGCCACGTCGGCAGCGCTGTGGTCGCGCAGCTCCCAGAACGGGTTGACGGCGATCAACTGGTCCAGTGGCCACGTGGGTGCAATCAGCCCACAGGCATTTTCGTAGGCCTCGCGCACGGCGGGATCGAGGCCGGCCGGTTTGTTGGTAACAACGTTGGATATCGCGTTCATGTTATTTCACCTCCTGGCCGACTTCTTGCAAACGTTTCGGTCGCATTCGCACCGGCAAGCGTAAGGGCCAGAGACGCAGCGTCATGCGGGACACCCATTCGTCGAGGAACAGGCCGGCAAACAACCAGGCATTCAGTCGTTTCGCCAACGGGCGGTGCGACGTGTTGCGTCGCAGGAAGTACCAGCCAGCGAACATCACGGCGATCAGGCTCAAGACCCAGGCATCGGCGGCCAGGCCGGCTGACGTTGTAGCGGCAGGAACCGCTTCGCCGACAAGGAGTTTCTGGCTGACGTAGGCCACGAAAAGAATCAGCGCGAGTGCCAGACTGGCGGCGGGCAGGCGGCCCGTCGTGGCGTGAGTTCGCTCAGTCAGGCCGAGTACCAGCATGGCCGCCAGCAACAGCCACGGGCTGATCGGACCGTCGGGTGACACGATCAGGGCGGCAACGATGACGGTCGGCGCGATGACCAGGAGCGCGAGTCCCCAGGCAAACGGTCGCGCCAGGGTTCTCGGCGCCAGTTTGCGTTCGAGGTGCTGCTCGACGGCGGAGCCTGCGTTCAGGAACAGGTACGCCTTGTAACTGCCGTGCGCAAGCAGGTGCAGCAAGGCGAGTTCGTACAGGCCTAGCGCGCACTCAATCAGCATCAACCCCATCTGTGCTGAGGTTGACCAGGCGAGTTTCACCTTGATGCTGATTCGCGTGGTCATGATCAGGCTGGTGAGCACCGTCGTCAGACCGGCGACGGCGAGCAACAGCCACGCTGCCGGAGCGGCGAGATTCAGCAGGGGACCAAAGGCGATCAGCAGGTATCCGCCGAGATTGATGATGCCCGCGTGCAGCAGTGCTGACACCGGCGTCGGTGCCTCAACAACCTGGATCAGCCAGCCGTGCATCGGTAGCTGGGCACACTTGATCAGGGCGGTCACCGCCAGCAGCAAAGCGGCAATCTGCTCAACGGTCCCCAGCGAAGCGTCGGGCGCGCGATAAGCCGCAACGATGTCGCTGATCTGCCAGCTGCCATGCACGCTGTACAACAGCAGGATCGCGATCAGCAGTGTTGACTCGGCCAGTCGCGCAAACAGGAATTTTTTATGGGCAGCCAGTGCGGCGCGTGGACGCTCCGGGTAAAACAGCAGAAGCTGGTGCAGGCTCAGACTGATTCCGACCCAGGCCGCAAACAGCAGCAGCAGGTGGTCCGTCAGAACGACCAGCGCGACGGAGGCAAGCGTAAGTTGCAGCAGCACGAAGTAGCCGCGAGCCCGCGGTTCGCCCGCCAGGTAATTCCGTGAGTAGCTCGATATGACGAGCCCGAGCAGCGTGATCAACACGGCGACCAGGTGACTTGCAGGTGCAGGACTTACCAGGGGGTGCGGCTGAAAACCGACGGTAAACAGCCACACCGCGGCGGCTACGGCGGCAAGCAGCGCCAGCGCATTGACGCCGGGCACGAAACGTTCGCGGCGAGCAGCGACCAGCAGGGCGGCCAACAAAAACAGAGTTGGCGGTGCCAGCGGCAATAATCCGGCGAGAGACTGAGTCAAGGCTGTGCGTCCGGCAAACGTGAAGGAGGCCGAAGTATCCGCACCCTTCGAATAGCTGTAAAATAGATATATTGTTAGTTTTAATTCTATTATTAAGAACTATCGTAGGGATCTGATTCAGGGAAAGCGTTATGGCTCGCCTCAACTACCACCACCTGTACTATTTCTGGCGCGTCGCAACCGAGGGCAAGTTGACAAAGGTCGCCGAAAACCTCCACGTCGCCCAGTCCGCATTGTCGTCCCAGATTCGTCAGCTCGAAGCGTCAACGGGCGCTGATCTGTTTGACCGGCAGGGCCGGCGGCTGGAGCTCACCGATGTCGGGCGTCGCGTGCTCGACTATGCGAACGACATCTTCAAGACCGGCGAGGAACTCGAGGCATTCCTGCAGCGTGGAGAAGAGCGCGAGCAGCAGGTTCTGCGAATCGGCATGCTGACAACCCTGTCGCGAAACTTTATCGATCAACTAATCATGCCGTGGCTGGCCGACCCGATGGTCCGGTTCAGCCTGCAGTCCGACCGGCTTGAGAATCTGCTGGACGGTCTTGTCCGACACCAGCTTGACGTGGCGTTCACCAACGCCGACGTACGTGGCAGCGATGAACAGATTTGGCAAAGCCAGCTGTTGGCTCGCCAGCCCGTATCGATTGTCGGTCCGCCCGGGATCAGGCCTGAATCAACCTTCCCGCTGGGATACGACGCAGGTCGCTGGGTGTTGCCGACTCGGGACAATGGGATTCGCCGCGCCTTCGAGGCGTTTTGTACCCAGGCGCAGTTCACGCCGAATCTCGAGGCCGAGGCTAACGACATGGCCATGCTGCGTCTGCTGGCGCGCGACAGCGGGGCCTATGCGGTTTTGCCGACCGTCGTTGTCAACGACGAAATCCGCGACGGCATTCTCGTCGAGTACATGCGCCTGCCCAATGTCTTCGAGAGCTTCTACGCGATCACGGTGAAACGTCGTTTTGAGTCTCCCGCCCTCGTGGCGATGCTCAACGGGTTCCGGCCGTTGGACGGCGATTCGATCAACGCTCCAGTCTGACAGGCACACTGTCCGGGGTAGCGACTACCTGACGCATAAGGTCTGGTTCCTGCACTTCGGTGTCTGCCCTTCGTTAACTCGTGCGTGTCGATAAACCTTGTTACAAACATCGGCTTTCTCGATGGGTCTGTACGGAATACCGGATGCTTGAAATCCGTCCGGATACCGCAAAATCCGCAAGGAGCAGTTCAAGGAGCACCATCCCATGTTCAAGCGCGTAGCGCTGTTTCTCGCGACCAACATCGCGATACTCATCGTCCTCAGCATCGTGCTGCAGGTGCTGGGTGTACAGAATTATCTCGATGACCGGAATGTTGGCATCGACTACGGCCAGCTACTGGTCTTTTCGGCCGTCATCGGTTTTGTTGGCTCGTTTATCTCGCTTGCCATGTCGAAATGGATTGCGAAGCGTTCAACCGGTGCGCGTGTCATTACGCAGCCGGCGAACAACATCGAATCGTGGCTTGTGCGCACCGTCGAGCAGCAGTCGCAAAAAGCCGGCATCAAGACGCCGGAAGTGGCGATCTACAATTCGCCGGACATGAACGCCTTTGCGACCGGCATGCGCCGGGACGCGGCGCTGGTCGCGGTCAGCACCGGCTTGCTGAATGGCATGCGGCAGGACGAAGTCGAAGCCGTTCTCGCACACGAGGTGTCGCACGTGGCAAATGGCGACATGGTGACACTGGCGCTGGTGCAGGGTGTTGTGAACACCTTCGTTGTGTTCTTCTCTCGCATCGTCGGTCACTTTGTCGACCGCGTCGTGTTCCGCACGGAACAGGGCTACGGTCCCGCGTACTTCATCACCAGCATTTTTGCGCAAATCGTTCTCGGCATACTCGCCAGCACGATTGTCATGTGGGTGTCGCGCCAGCGCGAGTTCCGCGCTGACGCCGGTGCGGCCCACCTGCAAGGCAAGGAGCCGATGATCCGGGCGCTGCAGCGGCTCGACCGCAGTGTGCCCAGCGAATTGCCGGAACAGATGCAGGCCATGGGCATCTCACCGGGACAGTCGAAGTGGGGCAAGCTCTTCATGAGTCATCCGCCAATCTCCGAACGTATCGAGGCGTTGCGAAACGCCTGATCGGGACCACGGAACGGTCCAACCCGAGGCCCCTCTCTGAGGGGCCTTTTTTTTCGGCTAGAAAATGGCGTCGAAGCCGATACCGAATTGCGTGCTCGCGTAGTCGTACTGGTTAATGTTCGAATCCTCGTCGAAGAATTCCAGCGTACCGAGCAGTCGGAAGCGATCACCGATGGGAATCCCGATCTCCGATTCGATGCTCCAGCGGAAGCCGTCTCGTGTCCTTTCTGTCAGGCGCAGGTCGGACTCGTTTTCCAGGAAGCGGCTAGGGTCCGTGTAATCGATCGTGCGCACCGTGCCGCGTAGTGATTGTTCCCAGCCGTTGGCCCAGACGAATTCATAGCGACCGGCAATCTGGTGAAATCGACGCGAGAATGCGAGGCTGCCCTGCAGCGGCAAGCCGATGACGTTTTCGTAGATCACCGAATCAAAGCCGCGATCTTCGTTACGGAAGGCATAACTGAACTGCCATGGATTGCCGTTGCGCCCGTTGAGTTCTGCCGACAGTTGCCAGGCGTCACCGGCAAAATAGTCGTAGTCCGGGTTATCGGATCGAATGTCTCGCAGCAGGGCACCCACGCGCAGGTCCCAGCGAGCATCGAGCGCAATCGTGTCCGACAGCGACAGATCGGTGAAGCTCAGGTAATCCTCTCCTCCCAAATCGACCGTCGACACACCAAACTGGATGCGCAGCACGTGGTCGCCAAGTTTCGAGTTGGACTGCAGCCAGCCACCCAGCACCTGGACATCGTACTCATCGAACTCGCTGTAGGCTTCGTTGTAGAAGTTGCCGCCGAGATTCAGGTCCCATTGACTGCCGTGCAGCAGCGACAGATTGCCCGCGATCAGCACGTCGAGCGCCGTGTCGGCTTCGTCGATCGAGATCGACTCGTCAGGGTCGACCAGCCCATCGACAGTCTTGGCCGATGCGTTGGCGTAGATGAAGCTGCGTTTCGCTGCGTTTGGTTGTGCGGCGGCGCGACTCATCGGCAGCAGGAACAGCGCATTGTCAGCAAACGCCTGTGCATCCATGTCGTCGTATTGGTCAGCGGCCAGCGAGTAATAGCGATATGCATCGTCGAAATCGCCGCGCAGTTCCGCCAGTAGCCCCAGGTAGTAATCCGAGCGCGCTTCCGCCGGGGTACCCTGCAGCGATTCGAACATCAGAATCGCTTTGTCGTGGTCTCCGAGACGCAGCGACGCGATGGCCAGCATCAGCTGTTTGTCGGTGTCCGTCGATGTTTCAGCAATGTCGCCGACCGCCTCGCTGAGCTGTTCCAGTGGCATCGTCTCGATGTCCGTGATCGACACGTCGGCTGCCATGGCCGTCAGCGCGGTTATCAAAAGTAGTGTTTTCATTTGTCCGGCTCCCTTCAGACAAGTCCGCCCCGACCGAAGCCGGGGCGGTATAGCGGTGTCGCGATCAGCCGCGATTGTTCCTGCGGTTGAATCGACGTTCGCGGACGCGTTCCCGGATCTGCTGACGGGCCATGCGAGCATCGGCCAGTACCGTGTCCATCAACTCGTCGTTGCCATCCAGGACACTGTCAATGATGTCGCGCTGCTCGCGCACCAGCGCACGCAGCTCCTGGGCCAGCGGGGCAAGTTCTTCACGGCTGGCGCCGGCGTCTCGCTGTGCCTTGATATCCGCTCGCAGCGTATCGATTGACGTCTGGTTGGCCAGCAGCGCACTGGACTGGTCGCCACTCGCGTCAACGATCTGCGCGAAGGCGTCGTCATTGCGCAGCGCGAAGCCGGTTGCGATGCGGTCCTGTCGCTGGTCGATAGCAAAATCGCGCAGCTCCGCGCGCAGCTCGTCATTGCCTTCAACCACGCTGCGAATGCCGTCGTTCAGGCTCATGCGAGCGGCTTTCAGTTCCTCGCGGAGGGCTGCCAGTTCGTCGTCGGAGGCGCTGCCTCGCAGGGCCTTGAGCTCCTCACGCAGGGCAACGACTGTCTCTCGCTGTGCCGTCAGCTCGTCGGCAACGGCGGAATCTTCAACATAAGACAGAACGATGTTGAACGCCTCCTCGCCGCCGTGATGCGGCCGCGGACCGTGGCTTTGCGCGGCACTTGCGGATGCGGCGGCGAGTGCCGCCAGCGCGATCAGAAGTTTGATTTTCATGGAATTCTCCGATGTGTCGGTTTGATGGGTGTTACCGGTACAACGAGGGTCCCGGCATTCGGTTGACCGACAGGCAACGATTTCCACAGCTGCAAACGTATTCATGGTTTGCATCTTGTCGCGATGCGGTAAACAGTAACGCAGCTTTGCCGGCCCATTACTGTGCGCCGGTGCTCGATATCGGGGGAAATCATGAAACAGCTTCTGGCCGCGTTACTTGCCCTGGCCGTACTCACGGCTTGTTCCGGAGAATCACCACCGACAGAGACAACCGACGTCGCGGAAACGTCCGCACCGGCGTCTCCGAGAATGGCCTTCGTGCATCTGTTCGAATGGTCCTGGCCGGCGATCGCCGCCGAATGTGAAAACGTCCTGGGACCGGCCGGCTTCGCTGCCGTGCAGGTGTCGCCGCCGCAGGAACATCACGTCGGTCCACAGTGGTACGTCCGCTACCAGCCAGTGTCTTATCAGCTGGTCAGTCGCAGCGGCAATCGCGACGAGTTTGTCGACATGGTCCGCCGCTGCAAGGCCTCGGGCGTCGATATCTACGTCGATGCGGTGATCAACCACATGACCGGCGTGCGTCCGGAAGGGGTTGGGACGGCGGGCACAGCGTACGGTGAATACGAGTATCCGCCGAATTACAGCTTCGATGACTTCAATCATTGCGGTCGGCACGAGGGCAACGACATAGCCGACTTCAATGACAGATGGGAGATGCAGAACTGCGAGCTGGTCAATCTTGCCGACCTCGATACCGCGTCGGAGAAAGTCCGCAACACGCTGGCGGCTTACCTCAACGACTTGCTTGCCGTCGGCGTCGCCGGATTTCGAATCGACGCCGCAAAGCACATGCCCGTCGAAGATCTTGCAGCGATCATGTCGATGGTCGGCCCGGAGTATTTCCTGTTTCAGGAAGTGCTGACCGGAGACTCCAGCGTCGTCAGCCGCGAGGCATATGCCGAGATCGGACCACTGACCGAGTTTCAGTACGAATCACGAATAGCCGAGGCCTTCCGCCACGGTCACACCGAGCAGCTCACCGAGCTGGGAACGTCGACCGGCATGTTGCCGACGGATGACGCGGTGGTGTTTGTCGACAATCACGACTCGCAGCGGGGCGATCACGTACTGACCTACAAGGACGGCGCGCTGTACGACCTCGGCAACGTGTTCATGCTGGGGCACCCCTACGGCTACCCCAAAGTCATGTCGAGTTTCGCCTTCAGCGAACGCGACTCAGCGCCACCGGCTGACGACCCGCCCGTCGACGGTGATTGTGGCAGCGAGTGGGTGTGCGAGCACCGCCGTCCACTGATCCTTGGCATGATTGCTTTCCGTAATGCTGTGCACGGTGAGCCGCTGTCTCACTGGCAGCGGCATGCTGGCAAAGCCCTGTCTTTTGGTCGCGGTGGATCCGGCCATGTTGTGATCAACGCAAATGACACACCACTCAGCCTGGGTCTGGACACCGACTTGCCCGACGGCGGCTACTGCAATGTGTTGACCGCGCCCTGCGAGACGCCTTCGGTTTCTGTCGACGACGGTCGATTCAGCGTCGAGCTGCCGCCGCTGTCCGCGATCGTGTTGCAGGTTGAACCGTGACCGCGGATCCGGAGTGGTGGCGAGGCGCCGTCCTCTACCAGATCTATCCGCGCAGCTTTTGTGACTCAAACAACGACGGCATTGGTGACCTGCCCGGTATTACCCGCAGACTCGACTACATTGCACGACTCGGAGTCGACGGCTTCTGGATATCGCCGTTCTTCACATCGCCGATGACGGATTTCGGCTACGACGTTGCTGACTATCGCAACGTGGATCCGATGTTCGGCACGCTCGACGACTTTGACGAGCTGGTGGAACGCGCCCACGCGCTAGGACTGAAGGTGGTGATCGACCAGGTGTACTCGCACACCTCCGATCAGCACGCGTGGTTCGAGGAGAGTCGCAGCAGTCGCGATAACCCGAAGGCCGACTGGTACGTATGGGCGGATGCAAAACCGGATGGCTCGCCACCCAACAACTGGCAGTCGGTGTTTACCGGGCCGTCCTGGACCTGGGACGGTCGACGCGGTCAGTACTATTTACACAACTTTTTGACGTCGCAGCCGGATCTCAATCTGCACAACCCGGAGGTTCAGGACGCACTGCTCAGCGTCGCACGCTTCTGGCTTGACCGGGGTGTGGACGGCTTTCGCCTCGACGCAATCAATTGCGGCATGCACGATCCGGCATTGCGTGACAACCCACCGTCGACCGATGCGTATCGATCCGAAAGCCGTCCGTATTACATGCAGCACCAGAAATACAATATGTGCCACGACGACCTGCCCGCGGTGCTTGAACGACTGCGAGTCGTGACCAACGCTTACGGTGACA
>JBCCNM010000082.1:0-15002 GCA_039025835.1 Pseudomonadota bacterium
CGGTGCCGCCGAAGCCGCCCGTCGAGATCACTTCACCCACGCTGTCCTTGTTGACGCGCAGATCCATGATGATGTTGTTGTCCGGCGTAATCTGTGGCGTCACGATCAGGCTAAGTACGGCCTTCTTGAATTCGACCGCCGTGGCACCCGATGCAGCAGCCTGCTGGAACGGAATCTCCACACCCTGTTCGATGAATGCTTCCGACTGGTTCGCCGTGATGACGCGCGGCGTTGACACAATCTCACCGCGGCCTTCAGCTTCCAGGGCTGTCAGCTCAAGGTCGACGAGGTAGTCGCTTTCCAGCACGGCGAGCGAGAACCGGCCAGCGCCTTCCGCAATCGGGACATTGACGTTATAGCGGTTGTTCAGGGTCGGCAACTGGATCGGGAAGATCGTGCCGTTGGCCGGGTCCGCGAGGTTGTCGATCGCCGACGTGACCATCGTGTCCGTGCCTTGACCGGTGCCCGAAATAACCGTGACGCCATCGTCACCGTTTTCATTAAACGCGGTGACACCGAGCCGAACACCGAGGTCGCGGCTGAAGTTGTCGTTGACAACAACGATGCGTGACTGGATCAGGACCTGCTTGATCGGAATGTCCAGCGTGCGAACCAGGCGGCGGATATCCTGCAGACGATCGGCCGTATCCTGGACGAGCAGCGTGTTGGTGCGATCGTCGACCGCGATGCTGCCGCGCTCGGACAGCAGCGAGTTTTCACCGCCCTGTGCGATCAACGTCGACAAGTCTGCTGCTTTCGCGTAGTTGACCTGCAGGAACTCCGAGTACAGCGGCTCGAGCTCGCTGATCGCCTGCTTGGCTTCGAGGTCAGCCGTCTCGCGAGCGGCGATCTCGTCGGCCGGAGCAACGATGATCACGTTGCCGTTTTGGCGCATGTCGAGGCCCTTGGTCGTCATGACGATATCCAGAGCCTGGTCCCACGGTACGTTGCGCAGACGCAGCGTCACGTTGCCGGACACGGTGTCAGAGACAACGATGTTCTTG
The DNA here is from genome assembly GCA_039025835.1 of Pseudomonadota bacterium. Classification (GTDB taxonomy): domain Bacteria; phylum Pseudomonadota; class Gammaproteobacteria; order Steroidobacterales; family Woeseiaceae; genus UBA1847. Next base: position 1,005 of record JBCCNM010000082.1, read on the forward strand.
CCGGAGGTTTCAGCCAGCAGCTGCAGTACCGCGCGGGTCTCGATGTCCTGGAAGTTCAGCGTCAGGCGCTGGCCTTCGTATTCCTTGGTTTCCGAGAACAGGCCGGAGACTTCTTCTTCGGCATCAACCACCGGGTTGATCTCGATCGAGAATTCATTGTCGGACTGGTAGGCGAGCTGCTCATAGCGGCCCTCAGCACTGATGATAATGCGGCTGTCGAGGTTGGAACGCAGCGCATCGACGGTCGTGACCGGCGTAGCAAAGTCGTTCACGTCGAGACGGCGCATCAGCTCGGCGGGCAGTGTCGTATCCTTAAATTCGGCGACGATGCGCGCGCCTTCCTGGCGGATGTCCACCGGCGTCGACGGATCGGTCAGACGAATCAGGATGCGGCCACCGCCGTCGCGGGTACGACGGAAGTCGATGCCATCAATAGAACGGGATCCCGGAGTCGAGGTGCTCGTCGAGGACGACGTCGGCGCGCTGGCGAACTGGGTAGAGCCTGCGCTGTAGTCATCGCCTTCACCGAGGATAACGGTCACAACGTTGCCGCTGCGACGCGTCTCATAGGGCACCATCGTTGCAAGATTCAGCACGACACGGGTACGTCCGTTGGCTTCTGCCGTGAGAACCGTATCGAGCGGACCGAGATCGACGTCCGTGCGGCGAGCCGCCTGTCCGAGCGCGGTGTCCGGAAGATCCAGCGCGATGCGCGCCGGGCTGTCGATCGTGAATGCCAGCGGCTCCGGTGCGGATTCGCTTAACACGAGTCGCAGCTCGACCTGGTCACCCGGCAGCCCTTGCACCTGGATGTCCTGCAGCTGGTTCGGAACCTGCGCAACCGCGGCACCCGCAAACAGGGTCGCGAGCACGAGGCCGGCCAGTTTCGATACCGTGCTCTCGAGCATCGGTTTCAGTTTGAGCGTCATTCCCATTACTCCCAGTTCAATTCAGTTCAGTCGGTCAGACTGACAGCGGCGTCGCGTTCAATGTAGCCGCCAATACCATCGGAAATGACTTCAACCAGCGCGATTTCCGACTCCGTGATATCTGTGACCCGGCCATAGTTCTGGCCCATGTAGTTGCCCGGTATAACCCGATGGATCAGGCCATCCGATGTCTGCACCAGCCCGTAGTACGTCCCGCTGATGTCCAGCGTGCCGACCATCGCCAGCGAATCCAGCGGGAAACCTTCGAGGTATTCGCGAATTCGCTCCTCGTCGATCGTTACCGCACCGGCCGTGTTGGTCACGACCTGGGCGGAATCCGGCTGGAACGGCGAGCGCAGGTTATCGGCTTCGTAGCTGAAGACCTCGTACGGCGTGATTTCCGGCAGCGGTTCGATGCCGCGGCCCGGCTTGGACTTGGTTTCATTAATGTAGGCGTCGAGCTCGTCCATGTTGGCGCTGCAGGCGGAGAGACCCGCAGCAACGGCCAGCAGGACAGCCGTGCGTGCAAATGTGCGTGACCGACCCGTCATTAGTCAGCCTCCTCGAGATAGCGATAGGTCTTGACGATGCCGTTGAAGGTCAGCTCGTCGAAACCGCCGTCACCGCTCGGCGAAATCGAGATCTCGTGCATCGTGACAATACGCGGCAGGGCAGCGACGCCACTGACGAAGGCGGCAATTTCGTGGTAACTGCCGACGTGCGACACGCGGATCGGCTTCTCGGCGTAGAAATCACGGGGCACTTCGGATTCCGGCTGGAACAGGCGCTCCTGGAGGCCGGCCGCGAGACCGGTCTGCGAGATGTCGACGATCAGGCTCGGGATCTCCGTTTCACCCGGAAGCTGACGCAGCATGGTGCCGAACGACTGCTCGATCTGTGCGAGCTGTTCCCGGTACTGGTCGTAGTTGGCGGCCTTTCGCTGTTTGCTCTCGAAAGCGACGCGCAGATCCTGCTCGGCCTGCTTGGAGCGCTCCAGCACCGGCGCCTTGTCCTGCACGATGGTGATGTAGACACCACCGCCGACAACCGCGACGAAAACGATCGCAATAACGGCAATGCGAAACACCAGCGGCCAGCGGCCGACGTCGTTGACGTCGAGATTTTGCAGTTCATCAACGACGTTCATGATTCCTCCTCGTCGGCCACCTTCGCCTGCTTAAGGTAGACCACAAATTCCGACTGGCGCGTGGTACCACTCTGGGTGGTGACTACGCGATCCACGTCCGGATCGGTCAGCCAGTCTGAGGCATCGATCTGGCGCATCAGCGCCGATACACGCGTGCTCGACTGGGCGACACCGCGAATTTCGATGCGGTCGCCGGTCTGGCGCATGCCGGTGAGGTAAACACCCTCGGGTAACTGCCGGACCATTTCGTCGAACAGGTGAACAATTTCAGGTCGGCTTTTCTGCAACTGCTCAATGATTTCCATGCGAGCGAGCAGACGCTCTTTCTGGCGCTCGAGGCCTTCGATCTCCTCGATGCTCTTGTCCAGTTCCTTGATTTCGGCCGTCAGGCGGTCGTTACGACGCTCCTGGTTGTCGATCAGGCCCTCGTAAAACCACATGGTCGCGATCACGACGCCGATACCGGCAACGACCGCGGCACCGAGCGAAATACCGAATTCGCGCTGGCGCTTTTGTCGTTGCTCCTCGCGCCATGGCAGCAGGTTAATGCTTGGCATCTTAGTCGAAGCTCCTCAGTGCGAGACCACAGGCCGTGAGCAAAGCCGTCGCGTCTTTTGTGACGCCCTGTGACTTTGCCTTGGATGAGATTTTCATCTGGCCGAGCGGATCACCGACCTCGGTCGGAATACCGACCCGGCTGGAGATCACGTCAGCGATACCCGGGATGTTGGCGCAGCCACCGCAGACCAGGATCAGGTCCGGCTGCTCACGGCCACCGCCGGATGCCAGGTAGAACTGCAAGGAACGGCTGACCTGCTGGGTCATGTCGTCGATGAACGGCTCGAGCACTTCCGGCTGGTAGTTGCTCGGCAGGCCGCCCTGTTTCTTGGCGCGGCCGGCATCTTCCATCGACAGGCCGTAGGTACGCATGATTTCCTCGGTGAGCTGCTGCCCGCCAAAGTTGAAGTCGCGCGTGTAGATGACCTTCAGGTTTTGCAGGACCGAGAACGTCGTGCTGCTGGCGCCGATATCGACGACGGCAACCGAGTGCTCACGACCGGCTTCCGGAATCTGGTGGCTGAGCAGGGCGCAGGCGTTTTCCAGTGCGAAGGCCTCAACATCGACGATGCGGGCGTTCAGGCCGGCGGCCTCAACCGCGCGCTGGCGCTGCTCGACATTCTCGGTGCGGGTCGCGACCAGCAGAACGTCCATAAGCTCGGGATCCTTGTCATTCGGGCCGACCACCTCGTAATCGAAGCTGACTTCTTCCATCGGGAATGGAATGTACTGGTCGGCCTGGATCTCGACCTGGCCCTCGAGATCTCTCTCGGAGAGACTCGACGGCATCTGGATCACTTTGGTAATGGCAGCGTCGCCACTGATCGCAACAGCGACATCCGTCGCTTTGGCACCAGCGCGCTTCACTGCGCGACGAATCGCCTCACCAACCGCTTTCGCATCCACAATGGCTTTTTCATTGACGGAACTGGGCGGTGTCGGCTCGGCGGAGTAGGACTCGACACGGAAGCGCTTGCCGCTCTGGGTAAGCTCTATCAGCTTGACCGATGAGGTCGTGATGTCGAGCCCCAACAGGGGCTGAGTTTTCTTGCCGAAAAGCACTGATTTTCCCTTTAAGACCGGTAAGTTGCGTGCCACTTGTAACGTGGCCCCGAGCATATCGATTTAACTATATATCAATAAAATGTTAAATAAAACGTGACTATGTTCACGTAAACACGCACGCATGGTACGCAGGCCAAAAGCGCTGTTCTGTGAACTGGTTGGCGGGTCTAGTTAACAAATCACAGGAATGCCACAATCCCGCCATAATCCCCACAACACTCTAGTCTTAAATCAGCTTTCACTACCACTTAACATTTCACAGTTTGTAGTGTGAAACACGACATGAACGACCCTGCGACCTCACAACCCCCACGCATGCGCCACCGCACGGCTGTTCGGCTCGGCATTGTTGGCCTGTGCCTGAGCCTGATCGGTTTTGTTGCCGGCCTGGCCGGTATCATCGGCGCGTATTTCTATGCATCGCCGAGTCTGCCTAAGGCGGAGACGATTCGCGACATACCGCTGCAGATACCGCTGCGCGTGTTTAGCCGTGATGGCCGGCTGATTTCGGAGATCGGTTCGCGCAAGCGGGTACTGGTCGATTACGACGATGTGCCGGACCATGTCGTGCAGGCATTCGTGGCCGCTGAGGACCGCCGCTTCTTCGAGCACAGCGGTATCGACCCGATCGGCATCGGTCGTGCCCTGTTCCTGCTGGTTCGCACCGGCGAGATAGCCGGGGGTGGCAGCACGCTGACACAGCAGCTGGCGCGTGACTACTTCCTGACGCGCGAACAGACGCTGGTGCGCAAGCTCAACGAAGCGTTCCTCGCCTGGAAAATCGAACAGGAGTTTTCCAAGGAACAGATTATGGCGCTGTTCCTCAACAAGATGTTCTTCGGCCAGCGCGCCTACGGTGTGGCCGCGGCGGCGCAGGTGTACTTCAACAAACCGCTGAGCGCCCTGACGGTGGCCGAGGCCGCCACCCTCGCCGGTGTGCTGCCCGCACCGTCCCGCTACAACCCGGTGCGCAGTCCGCGCGACGCCACGCGCCGGCGCAATTACGTGCTCGGTCGCATGCTGAGCCTCGACTATATCGACCAGCAAACCTACGACGACGCCTTCGAAACGCCGATGAAATCCAACCTGTATGGCGCGGCCGTCGAGGTGGAAGCGCCGTACGTGGCCGAGATGGTGCGGCGCGAGATGCTCAACCGCTACGGTGAGGAGACCTATACCGCCGGCTACCAGGTGTTTACCACCGTGGATTCGCGTCTGCAGGACGCCGGCAACTACGCCCTGAAAAACGGCTTGCTCGAGTTTACGCGGCGGCGCGGCTACCGCGGCCCGATCGCGAACTTCGAACTCGGCGAGTTGCCGCTGGCTGACGACGTCGAAGGCTGGTCCATCGAGATCAGCGACACGCTGCGCCAGTACGCGCCGGGCGATCTTGAGGTGGCGATCGTTACGGCGATCAACGAAGAGGACAACAGCGCCAGCATCCGCTTCGCCGGCGAAACCGAAGGCGAGATTCCGTGGATCGGCATGAAGTGGGCCAAGCCGTTTGTCGATCGCGAGACCACCGGGGCCGCGCCGGAATCCGTGTCGGACGTGCTGGCAGCCGGCGATGTCGTCTACGTCATGCCGACGACCGACGAGTATTGGGCGCTGACCAATGCACCCGAGGTACAGGGATCGGTTGTGTCCATGGACCCCTACGATGGCGCGATCACGAGCCTGATCGGTGGCTTCGATTTTGCGATCAGCAAATTCAACCGCGTCACGCAGGCACAACGGCAGCCGGGCTCAGCATTCAAGCCCTTTATATACAGTGCGGCACTGGAGGCCGGCAACACGGCGGCCACGGTAGTCGACGACTCGCCGGTTGTGATCCGTTCGTCGGAACTGGAGAAAGACTGGCGACCCATTAATTACAGCGGTCGGTTCTACGGACCGACCCGCCTGCGTGAGGCGCTGGTACGCTCGATGAACCTCGTGTCAGTGCGACTGCTGCTGTATGAAACCGGCATCGGCAACACGGTCCGGCATATCTCGCGCTTCGGCTTTGGGGTCAACGCACTGCCGCGCAACGGTTCGCTGGCGCTCGGCGGCGGCACGACCTCGCCGCTGGACATGGTGCAGGGCTACGCGACGATCGCCAACGGCGGCCACGCGGTGAAGCCGTATTTCCTCGACGCCATTTACGGGCCTGACGGCGAAGAGTTGTATCGCTCGGATCCGCTGGTGGTCTGCATCGAATGTCGCCGCCAGGCAGACACTGCCCGGCGTTTCCCGCTGGAGTCGATCCCCGTGTACACGCTCGAGGAAATGGCAGAGCTCGGCGAAGACTATCGCCCGGGCATTGATGAATACCCCGAACAACTCGACGGTGTTCGAGCAGCTGATGAGGCTGTGCCGATACAGACCGCCTACATCGTGCAGGACATGATGCGCGACGTGGTCAGTCGAGGTACCGGTCGTCGCGCGATGGCGTTGGGCCGTCGTGATCTGTCCGGCAAGACCGGCACCTCCAATGATCGACGCGACGCCTGGTTCGGTGGTTTCAACAGCGACCTGGCCGGGATTGTCTGGATCGGTTTTGACGATGACGTCGGTCTCGGTCCTGGCGAGGAAGGCTCGCGGACTGCACTGCCGGTCTGGATCAAGTTCATGGAGGCGGCGCTGGCCGGCGTTCCCGACAACGAAATGCCGATGCCGGACGGTATCGTCAACTTGCGCATCGATCGCAAGACAGGCTGCCCGGCACGTGCCGGTGCATCGAATTCGACATTCGAGATTTTCCGCACCGGCACAGAGCCCGAGTGCGAGGACCTGATCGACGTGCCGGTACTCGACATCGACGGCAGCAGCTCCGACGAAGACGAGGAGCCGCTGTTCTAGCATGGCCTCGGACCGCACCCGACAACTGGTCGCACAGGAGGCAGCGCGCCTGATCGTGGACCAGGGCATTCGCGACTACCGCATCGCCAAGAACAAAGCCGCCGAGAAGCTCAACCTGACAACGCGCGGCGCACTGCCGGGCAACAACGAGATCGAGCAGGCAGTGGCGGATCACCTCGCCCTGTTTGCCGGCGACGATCACGCGGAACTTCTCATCAGCCTGCGCCGGACTGCCTTGTTCGCGATGCACCTGCTTGAGGAGTTTATCCCGCGGCTGGTCGGCCCGGTCTTGAACGGCACGGCGGACGACAACTCGGCCGTCAACATGCACCTGTTCAGCGATTCACCGGAGATGGTCGCCTTCCACCTCGGCGACCGGCAGATTCACTTCAAGAATTACGAACGCCGCCTGAAAACCCGACGTAACGTGGTCGAGGTCTACCCGGGTTACGAATTCCGCCATGAGTACAACGTTGTGCAGGCCACGGTGTTCCCGTACGACGGCCTGCGCCAGGCACCGATCAGCCCGATCGACGGCAAACCGATGAAACGGGCCGACGTGAATACGGTGCAATCACTGATTGAGGATATGCCCGCGGTCAGCGGTTAGACCGGGGCATCACCAGATCACCGCAAAGGCCCGCAACGAGATTCAGCGCTCGTCGATCGCCTTGTAGTCGCGCTTCGCCGGGCCGGTGTAAAGCTGGCGCGGTCGCGAAATCTTGCCTCTCGGGTCGGAGATCATTTCACGCCAGTGCGCGGTCCAGCCAACGCAGCGGCCGATGGCAAACATGACCGTGAACATCAGTGTCGGAATCTGCAGCGCGCGGTAGATGATGCCGGAGTAGAAGTCGACATTCGGATACAGGTTCTTCTCGATGAAATAGTCGTCCTTCAAGGCACGCTGCTCGAGCTCCAGCGCCAGGTCGAACATCGGTGTGTCGGTGCGGCCGAGCTGGGCGAGAACCTTGTGCGCCATCTCGCGGATAATCGTCGCGCGCGGATCGAAGTTTTTGTAGACACGGTGTCCGAAGCCCATCAGGCGGAATGGGTCGTTCTTGTCCTTGGCCTTTTCGACGTATTTGTCGATCTGGCTGACGTCGCCGATCTCCTCGAGCATCTTCAACACCGCCTCGTTGGCGCCGCCGTGTGCCGGGCCCCACAGGGCGGATATGCCGGCCGCGATCGCCGAGTACGGGTTGGCGCCGGAACTGCCAGCCATGCGCACTGTCGATGTCGAGCAATTCTGCTCATGATCGGCGTGCAGGATGAACAGCAGGTCCATCGCTTCCGAGAACACCGGATCGATCTCATACGGCTCGGCCGGCACGGCGAACATCATATGCAGCAGGTTCTCGCAGTAATTCAGATCGTTGCGCGGATAGATGAACGGCTGGCCGATCGACAGCTTATAGGCTGCGGCGGCAATCGTCGGCAACTTCGCCAGAATGCGGTGTGCAAAGATGTCGCGGTGCTGCGGATCGTGGATGTTCGTCGTGTCGTGGTAGTAGGCGGACATCGAGCCGACGACGGCGGAGAGCTGCGCCATCGGGTGGGCGTCGTAACGGAAGCCCTTGAAGAAGTTCAGCATGCCCTCGTTGAGCATGGTGTGCGTGCGAATCGTGTGATCGAACTCCGCCAGTTCATCGGCGGTCGGCAGGTCACCGTGCAGCAGCAGGTACGAGACCTCAATGAAGTTCGAGTGTGCCGCAAGCTGCTCGATCGGGTAGCCGCGGTACATCAGAATTCCCTCGTCACCGTCAATAAAAGTGATGTCCGAGGAGCAACTGCCGGTCGCGATAAAACCCGGGTCGTTGGTGAAAACACCCTGGTCTCGATAGAGGGTACCGATGTCGATTACGTCCGGACCGGTCGTGCCTTTCATGACTGGCAAGGTTGACTCTTTACCGGTCGGGCTGATCAGGCGGAAGGTTTCATCACTCATCGGGCTCTCTTCTTTTTCTCGTTTTTAGGGCGCGTAAGCATACCAAAGCCCCGGAGTCCGGGGCTTTGGTTTTCGATGAAATTGTTGATTATTCGACGAAAGTCGAATCAGTTCATGCCGTACTTCTTGCGGAACTTGTCAACACGACCACCGGAATCGACGATCTTCTGCTTGCCCGTGTAGAAGGGGTGGCACGACGAGCAGACCTCGACGGTGAGCTCGTCACCGATCGTGGAGCGGGTCTGAAATTCGTTACCGCAGCTGCAGATAACGTTGGTGTCCGAGTAATCCGGATGGAGTTCAGCTTTCATGGCTCGCTTCCGAGGGTTGTGCCGTGCAAAAAAGGACGCGGATGATATAGCGATTACCGGGGCACCGCAAGCCTCTGAATTTTATCCACAGAAGCTGTGGATAAGGTTGTGGAAGAAATTTGAACGAGTGCGCTAAGCCCCCGTTTTTCATACAACATGCCCGGAATGCTTATTTTGTGTCCATTTTCGTAATAATTTTTAAATCAATGGCTTATAAGCGTTTCTGAGGTCCAGACATCAGCTAGGTGGCGTCTTACGCTGTAAATACAGAGGCTGCCCCAGGATTGTGCATAAACTCGCTCTAAGCCGCCGCGAGCAAAGCGTAAAAATTTCCGACACCCGATCGCCTGACAGCGTGTATTCGGGCGCCGCAGGCGCGAAAAATCCGGTTACTGAATCGCCCTTAGTCGGGCAGAAAATCTGCCTGAAGGTCGTTGAGAAACCGCCGCCCCAAATCGGACGCGCGAAATCGCGTCGAGTCGGTCTGCTCCAGCAACCCCTTCGACAGGGTGGACGCCAAGCGTCGCTCCAGTTCGGCCGCCGGCTGGCCCGTCGCCGCTTCGAACTGCGCCAGCTCAAATCCGTCGCTAAGCCGCGTCGCCATTAACATAAACTCAAACGGCCGGTCCTTGGCCGCCACCGGCTGCAACTCGGGCAATGCGCCCGACTCCATGGCGGCCATGTAGGCGAGCGGATTAGCTGCCTTCTGATAGCGCATTGGCCCGCCGTCACCGGTCAGCTTGCCGTGCGCGCCGGCACCAACCGCCAGGTAGTCACCGAATTCCCAGTAGTTGCGGTTGTGTCGGCACTGGCGACCCGGCTTGGCATACGCACTGACCTCGTATTGCTGAAAGCCCGACGCATCGAGCGCCGCCTGGCCGGCGAGCTGCATATCCCAGGCGTCTTCAGCGACCGGCAAATCTCGCGGCGGTCGGGCATGAAACACGGTGTTGGGCTCGAGCGTCAGCTGGTACCAGGAGATGTGCTCCGGCTCGAGGCGGGCGGCAGCCTCGAGATCTTTCAGCGCCGCGTCGGTCGTTTGTCCGGGAAGCGCAAACATCACGTCGATATTCACATTGTCGAAACCGGCCTCGCGAGCGTCAGCGAAACTGCGCTCGATATCGGCAACGCCGTGCAACCGGCCAAGACGCTTCAGCATCGTGTCGTCAAAGCTCTGCGCGCCCAGCGACAGGCGATTGATGCCGGCATCGCGATAGCCGGCCGGACTGCCGCTTTCGACGGTGCCGGGGTTCGCTTCCATCGTGATCTCGGCGCCGCTGGCGATATCGAATGCACCACGAATGGCCTGCATGATCCGGGCAATGTCCGCTGGCGGGAAAAAGCTCGGTGTGCCGCCGCCCAGGAAAACAGAGCCCAGCGGTGAGTCCGGCGCTCGTGCCGATTCGCGTTCGATGTCGGTGATAAGCGCGCGCACGTAGCGCTCGCGCGGAACGTCGTCGCCCGCGGTGTAGGAATTGAAGTCGCAATAAGGGCACTTGCGCACACACCACGGCAGGTGCACGTAGAGCGACAGCATCGGTGTCAGGCCAGCGCCTTCAGTTTCGCAGCGAGCGCCGCAAGCGCCTGGCCGCGATGACTGCGGGCATTTTTCTCATCCGCCGAAAGCTCGGCGGAGGCGCGGCCGGACGCCGGATCGAGAAACACGGGGTCGTAGCCAAAGCCATTGACGCCACGACGCTCGGTGAGAATATCGCCGCGCCATTCACCTTCGCCCAGCAGCGGTTCGGCGTCAGCATCGAGCACGAAGGACGCAACACAGTGAAACGCCGCGCCGCGATCCGCGACGCCGTGCATCTCGGCCAGGAGTTTGTCGACATTCGCGGCATCGGTGGCATCCGGCCCGGCATAGCGTGCCGAGAAGACGCCGGGGCGACCGTCGAGCGCGTCGACGCTCAGACCCGAGTCGTCCGCGATGGCCGGCAGGCCGGTCAGCGCGGCCGCATGCCGCGCCTTGATGATCGAGTTCTCGACAAAGGTCGTGCCGGTCTCGTCTGCGTCGGGTACGTTGAAATCGGACTGCGGCAGAATCTCGACGTCTAGGTCAGACAGGATGCGGGCAATCTCGCGGATCTTGCCCGGGTTGCCGCTGGCCATGACGATTTTTTTCGGCACAGGCATCAGCCGGCCTCGTTCAGGGCCTCGTCCTGCGCCTCGATAATCTGGCCGATTCCCAGCCTTGCCAGGCCGAGCATCGCGGTGAATTCGTCCTGGCTGAAGGCGTGCCCTTCGGCCGTGCCCTGCACCTCAACGAAGTTGCCGGCGTCGTTCATGACCACATTCATGTCCGTCTCAGCCTCTGAGTCCTCGGCGTAATCGAGGTCCAGTACCGGCTCGCCGCGGTAGATGCCAACCGATACGGCGGCGATACGACCGATAAGCGGCGGCTTTTTAAACTTGCCGCGGCGTATCGCCAGCTCCAGTGCCACGTAGGCGCCGCTGATCGCCGCGGTTCGAGTGCCACCGTCGGCCTGCAGCACGTCGCAGTCGAGGGTGATCGTGCGCTCGCCGAGCGCATCGAGATTTGCGATTGAGCGCAGGCTGCGTCCGATCAGCCGCGAAATCTCCAGCGTGCGGCCGCTCTGCTTGCCGCGTGCAGCCTCGCGCGCAGAGCGCGTGTGGGTCGAGCGCGGCAACATGCCGTATTCACCGGTCACCCAGCCGCTGCCGGCGCCGCGCATCCAGGGCGGTACGCGATCCTCAATGGACGCAGTGCACAGTACGCGCGTGCCGCCGAACTCGGCGAGCACGCTGCCTTCGGCGTGTGCGGTGAAATCTGCAGTAAATCGAACCGGACGCAACTGATCCGTTGAGCGGCCGCTTGGGCGCATGGGTCTCTCCCGGGGTCTTTTAAGTCTCAGTCACCGAGCCATTGCAGCGCGGTGCCGGTGGTATTGTCGCTGTTCGGCGAGTTCACGCTCAATGATTTTATGCTCAGCGCCTTCAGTCGCTCGCCAAGCGACTGGCCGGGCAAGGTCAATGCTGCAATATCGTCATCGGCGATACCGGACCACAAGCCGTCCGAGCAGGTCAGCAGCACGTCGCCAACCGACAGCGGCTTGAAGCCGGTGATGGTCATATCCGGCACCGGCGGATCGCCACCGAGGCAGCATTCGACGTAGTTGCGCATCGGGTGGTCCAGCGCTTCTTCCTCGGAGATCGCACCTTCCTGGATCAGCACCTCGACATGGCTGTGATCGCGCGATCGATCCACAACACGGCCATTGCGTAACTGGTAGATCCGGCTGTCGCCGACATGCGCCCAGAAAGACCCGCCCTCCTGCACCAGAGCCAGCGCACAGGTTGCCCGTGGTCGATAGTCAGCTTCCACATTCAGGGCGAGCTTGACGATGGTGTCGTGCGCAAGTGACAGCGCGCTGTACAGAAATCCCTGCGGATCAAAAACCGGCAGTGTCGTCGCGGTGAAGGTTTTTTGCAGCACGTTGAGGCAGGTCTCGGCGGCTAATGCGCCGTCGGAGTGACCGCCCATACCGTCGAACACGACGAGCAGCGCCGCATCATCGGCAACGATGACCGCACCCCTGTCCTGGTTGTCCTGTCGGTCCCCCAGGGCAGAGACCTTCGCGTATTCGACTCGCATGTTGCCTTACATTCAACTGATAACGTTGCTGGCAGGCCAGTCTCCGCTACGCGTAGAATGCCGGCTCGCAGTTGCACCGTACACGCAGCCCGAATCGGATAGTGTGATCGAGGCGGCATAACGGGAGTAGGGAACGCATGTTACACAGTATGACCGGTTTCGCGCGACAGTCTGTCGAGTCAGACGTAGGCACGCTGACCTGGGAACTTCGCGCGGTCAACCACCGCTATCTCGACGTGCAGTTACGGCTGCCGGACGAGCTGCGCCCGCAGGAGGCGGCGTTTCGCCAGCAGGTATCCGCCTGCCTGAAGCGCGGCAAGGTCGAGTGCTCGCTGAACTTCCGGCGTGCCCTGAACCAGTCGCAGGAGATGCAACTCGACATCGAGCTGCTGAAGCTGATCGGCACGCGTGTTGACGATTTAAAAGTCAAACTCAACGATATTGGTCATGTCGATCCGATTGACCTGCTGCGCTGGCCCGGCGTGGTCAAGCAAGCGGAAATTGACGCCGAACCACTGTTCGCCGAAGCCGGCAGTCTGCTCGACAAGACGCTGGACGCGATGACCGAGATGCGCGCCAGTGAAGGTCAGCGGATTGCCGAAATGCTCGGGTCCCGCTGCGCCGAGATCGAATCGATCGCGACCTCGGTGCGGGAGCGCATGCCGGAGGTGCTGGAAGGTGCGCGGCAAAAACAGCGCGACCGGATTGAGAAGCTCGACATTGAGGCCGACCCGGCGCGACTGGAAGTGGAGCTCGCGCTGATCGCGCAAAAACTCGACGTCGATGAAGAGGTGGATCGGCTCGGTTCGCACGTCACCGAGATTCGCTCGATCCTCGACAGCGATGAACCGGTCGGACGGCGGCTCGATTTCCTGATGCAGGAGCTCAATCGCGAGGCCAATACACTCGGATCGAAGTCCGGTGACACGCAGACCACCCGCGCCGCCGTCGACCTGAAAGTGTTGATCGAGCAGATGCGCGAACAGATACAGAACATCGAGTAGACCTGTGAGCCAAGCAAGACTGTTTGTCATCGCCGCACCATCCGGCGCCGGCAAGACCACCCTCGTCCAGGCGCTGACGCGCAATAACGCCGAACTGCGATTCTCGATTTCATATACGACGCGCGGCCAGCGCTCCAACGAGGCCAACGGCGTGGACTATCACTTCGTGACCACGGAGCAGTTTGAGAAACTGATCCGCGAGGATGCGCTGCTGGAGTACGCGCAGGTGTTCGATAACTACTACGGCACCTCGCGGGCGCAGGTCGAGACGCATCTCGGTAACGGCGATCACGTCATCCTCGAGATCGACTGGCAGGGCGCACAGCAGGTGCGCAAGACCATGCCGGATGCTGTGAGCGTGTTCATCCTGCCGCCGTCGGTCGAGGAGCTCGAGCGTCGCCTGCGCGGCCGCGGGACCGACAGCGACCCGGTCATAGAGCGCCGGCTACGAGACGCCCTGTCGGACATGGCGCACTGGAACGAGTTTGATTACGTGATTTTCAACGACGACCTCGACCGGGCCGTTGCCGACCTCGAAGACGTGTTTTCCGGCAACGGCGAGCGCTCGTCGACCGCCAC
>JBCCNM010000083.1:0-14877 GCA_039025835.1 Pseudomonadota bacterium
ACGCGCCGCCGAAGCGGAAGGTTGGCTGGATCAGGGCTTTGGCGGTGACGATATTCCCCGCACGCGTGAAGATGTGCCGAAACTCTGGCTGAGGCGTTTCAGCTACGATCCAACGCCCTTTTTGCAGGACCTGGGCGATCTGCCCTATCTCGCAATATTTGGCGCCAAAGACCCAATAGTACCGATCGCAGAAAACGCCGAAGCGTTCGAAGACTCTGGGTCCGACGTGCGTGTCGTCGTCCTTAAAGAGAGCGGACATGGATATGATTTTGATGAACGCGTCGAGACTCTCCCCAGCGGTCGCGAATTGTGGATGTTCGAAGGTCCCGATACGGGTTTCACAACCGCTACAATCACGTTCTTAAGAGAGCGCGGGTTCCTCACACGCTGATACTTAGACCCGGTGGACGAAAAGATGAAGTCCTTCGCCTGCGCGATGTCGCGGTCCGGCGCGTACTTGCCGTGCGTCCTTGCACTGACTCAATAGCGTGAGCGTAAACCTCGGCCATGGCAATCCGTCAGGCCCTAATCTCGACGAAGACTACTGATTCATGACCGCCAACGGTGGCAACGTCAGCGCTTTGCCGTAGAGCAGAAATTAATTCGCCCGGATCTCGCGGAAACGTCCCCGACCGAGTGGAAACCACGGTCAAGGGTGCCCATGGGCCTCCTGCATTTAAGGATGTGACAAACGATGGCTACAGTTTTCAACTTGTAGCCGCACTTGTGCCCGAATCACCTAAGCCCCTGGCGCACAGGGGAATAAGAAACAATGCCCATACAAACAGGACGCGATTAACGTCACTCATTCGGACTCCCTGAAGCACTCTCGATTACAAACGATTACAACAAATAGCTGGTGTCAGACGACGTTTTCGCGAGACTTGAGCATCCCGATACGGAACTAATTCCATGTCTCGACTGCTAGTCCTGTTGGGCGACCAGCTCTTCGACCCTGAACTGCTGCCCGAAAACGTCGCCGTCTACCTCGCGGAAGACTACCACTTGTGCACCAACGTTCGGCACCACCAGCAGAAGATCGTGCTGTTCCTGTCAGCGATGCGCGCATACGCGGACGAGCTGCGTGCGGCCGGCTACGAGGTGCATTACCGAACGCTCGAGGAAAAAGGCCAGAGCGCCTACGAAGACGACCTGCTCGCCTGTGTTGAATCGCACAAGGTTCACTCACTGCTGTGCTTCGACATTGAAGACCGCCCCGCGGAGTCGATGCTTGCGGGCGTCGCCAAACGCGCAGGTCTCGAGCTCGATATCCACCAGACACCCGCATTTACCTGCAGTCGCGAGCAATTCGCCGATTACGCCTCGCGTCGCAAGCGTCTGCACATGGCGGATTTCTACAAGGAGCAGCGACAACGGCTGGACGTGCTGATGGATGGTGCCGAGCCAGAGGGCGGCCAGTGGAGCTTCGATGCGGACAATCGCAAAAAGCTGCCCAGAAAAGTCACCCCACCGGAGCTCGGCAAAGCGGCAGACAATCCGCACGTCGCCGAAGTCGTTGCGCTGGTGCAGCAACACTTTTCCGGCCACCCGGGCGACGCGAGCGACTTCTGGTGGCCGTCGACGCGCTCCGGGGCAAAGCTCTGGCTGGATGAATTTGTCGAGCAACGCCTGGAGTTGTTCGGTCCGTACGAAGACGCGCTGACGACACGCAGTGCCACGATTTTCCACAGCGTGCTGAGCCCGCTGATCAACCTCGGTCTGCTGACCCCCCAGCAGGTGATCGACGCCGTTATCGCCAACAAGGACCGCGCACTGCTGCAGAGCGTTGAGGGTTTTGTTCGTCAGCTGATCGGCTGGCGGGAATTCATCCGCGGTGTATACCGACTGCACGGTGAGGAACAGACCACGTCAAATTACTGGCAACACGAACGTGAGCTCGCCGATTGCTGGTACGACGGGACGACCGGCCTGCCGCCACTGGATGACACGATCAAGACGGCACAGACCCTCGGCTGGACGCATCACATACCGCGGCTGATGATCGCCGGAAACCTGATGACCCTCTGCGAGATACGTCCGCAGTCAGCGCACACGTGGTTTATGGAGATGTATGTGGATTCGGCGGAATGGGTGATGGGACCCAACGTCTACGGGATGGGCATCTTCAGTGACGGCGGTATCTTCGCGACCAAACCGTATATCTGCGGGTCGAATTACATTCTGAAAATGAGCGACTACGGCAAGGGCGACTGGTGCGACATCATGGATGGCCTGTACTGGCGTTTTATCGACAAGCATCGCGATTTCTTCGGCGCCAATCCGCGCCTGGGCCTGATGATTCGCGCACTCGACAAGCTGAACGATGAGCGACGCACGCGGATATTCGCCGCGGCCGAGTCGTTTATCGAACGGGTTACGCTCAGCGGCTGAGCGCCGCCTCGGCTGCCGACAGATCTTCCTCGGTGTCGACGCCGGCACCGGGACGAACCGACGGCGTCGCCACGGCAATCCGCATGCCGATCGACAAAGCGCGTAGCTGCTCCAGCGCTTCCACCTGCTCCAGCCGGGACGTCGGGGCCGCTACGAATCGACGCAGAGCTGCGCAGCGATACCCGTAAATACCGTGATGATGCAGTGCGAGTCGAATCGCGTCTTCGTTGCCGCCCGCATCGCGCGCGAATGGAATCGCGGCGCGACTGAAATACAGTGCGTCACCTGCGTCACTGCACACCACCTTGACGACATTGGGATTGCGAAAATCGTCCAGCGTTGCGAGCGGTGATGCAAGTGTGGCTATGTCCGCGTCCGACGATGCCAGCAGCGCTGCACATTCATCGAGGACCACCGCCGGCATCGCCGGTTCATCGCCCTGCAGATTGACCACGACGGTGTCGTCGCTCCAGTCGTACACATCCGCCACTTCGGCAATGCGTTCTGTACCGGACTGATGGTGACGGCCCGTCATGCACACGCTACCGCCAAACGCTTCGACGACCTCGGCGATACGCTCATCATCGGTGGCAACGATGACTTCGGAGGCACCGCTCTCGCGGCCGCGCTCGCAGACGTGCTGGATCATTGGCTTACCGGCAATGTCGCGTAACGGCTTGCCCGGCAGGCGCGTGGATTCGTAACGCGCAGGTATGACAACGACAAAATCAGGCATAGCTCTTTGTCTCTTTGCTCAAACGGCTCTCGAGCTGTTCGAGCCAGGCGCCGGCGAGCTGCTCATCCATCTGCAGGTCAACCGGGACGCTCCAGCATCGCTCGTGTGGCAGCTTAACCCGTTTGACGGCGTCCTTCTCGGTCATCAGCACGGGCAGCGACGGATCGAGACGCTCGAGATCCGGCATCGCGTGATCGGGTACTGGGTGTTCGACCACGTCCACACCGTGTTCGCGCAGCATGTCGAAAAAGCGACCAGGGTTGCCAATGCCCGCTACGGCACTGACCCGCTCGCCGGCGAAGGTCGACAGCGGCCGCGTTGCCGACTTGCCGCCAACCGACACTGCATCACCGGGCTGCAGTGCAAAACACAACGCCGTCAGCTCGGCAGCATTCGCCTCGCTGTTGTCACACTGTCCGTTGATCAGCACCTGGTCGACCGACAACAGTCGACGCGGTGTCTCGCGCAATGGTCCGGCCGGAAGCAATCGGCGATTGCCCAGTCCGCGTGCGCCGTCGATCACACAGATTTCGTAGCTGCGGTGCAGCGCGTAGTGCTGCAGACCGTCATCAGCGATCAGAAGGTCGACCCCCAGCCCGGCTGCTTCGCGCGCGGCAGTTACCCGGTCAGCGCCGACAATCACCGGGCAGCCGCTGCGACGCGCCATCAGGACGGGTTCATCGCCAACCTCCGCGGGATCACTGTCCGCCGTCACGTGGCGTACCGATAAGGTCCGCCTGCCGCCGTAGCCGCGACTGATGATCGCTACCGAGTAACCGCGCGCCTGCAGCTGGCCGGCCAGCCAGATCGTCACCGGCGTTTTGCCGGTGCCGCCTGCCGTGATGTTACCGACAACGATCAGCGGCACACCAATGTCGTTTACCCGCAGCCAGCGGTTGCGAAACAGGGCACGACGTATACTCGAGATCAACCAGAACAGCAGCGACAGGGGTATCAGCAGCCAGCCTCCCCGGCCATCGGCGTACCACACTCGTTGAATCCAGTCGTACAGCTAGCTGTCCTCGTCAAACTGCATGCGATACAAAGCAGCGTAGTGTCCTTCCTCGGCCAGCAGCTCCTCGTGCGTGCCGGATTCAACAACGCGGCCCTGATCGAGCACGATTATCCGGTCGGCATTTTCGACCGTCGACAGACGATGTGCGATTACCAGTGTCGTCCGATCGGTCATCAGCACGTTCAAAGCGTCCTGAATACGTCGCTCCGATTGTGTGTCGAGAGCGGACGTTGCCTCGTCGAGTATCAACACTGGCGCGTCTTTCAGCAGTGCGCGTGCGATAGCGATGCGCTGACGCTGCCCTCCGGAGAGCATCACACCGCGATCACCAACGATCGTGTCGAATCCCTTCGGTTGCTCGTTGATGAAGTCGAGAATATTCGCAGCACGCGCCGCTTCCTCGATGTCCGATCGTGAGCGTGCACGAAGTTCGCCGTAGGCGATGTTATTGGCAATCGTGTCGTTAAACAGGATGACATCCTGGCTGACCACGGAGATGTTTTGTCGCAGGCAATCCAGCGTGAAGTCCTGCACCGGCACGCCGTCCAGCAACACTGCGCCGCTGTCGATCTCGTAGAAGCGTGGTAATAAACTGACCAGCGTACTCTTGCCGCTGCCCGAATGTCCGACCAGCGCGATGGTTTGACCGCGCCTGGCGCTCAAAGAGACGTCAGAGACGACGTGCGTGTTATCCGCGCCGGTGTACGAGAAAGAAACGTTGCGGAATTCGACATCGCCGGCCATCCTGTCGATCACCCGTGTGCCACTGTCGCGTTCCGCCGGCTCATCCATGATACGGAACAGGCTGTCCGCCGCGGCGACACCGCGCTGCAGTGTCGCATTGACGTTGGTAATACGACGCACCGGCTGCAGCATCAGCATCATCGCGCCGAAAAAGGCCATAAAGCGACCGACGTAGGAGCCGTCGCTGGCCAGTGCCTCGCCACCGGCGATGTAGATCACCAGCGCGATACCGAATCCGAACACAACCTGTGTGACCGCAACACCGAGCGAGCGAATACGAATCAATTTCAGATTCTGCTGCCGGTTGCGTTCATCGACGTCGACCAGCCGTTCACTTTCGTAGTCCTGGCCGCCAAAGGCCTTGACCTCGCGATTACCGTGCAGAATTTCCTCGGTCACCTGGGTGACTTCGCCGATCGTATCCTGGATGCGGTTGCTGTAGCGGCGGAAAGCTGCGCCCAGGACCTTGACGATCAGTGCGATAAACGGGAACACGATCGCGACATACAGCGTCAGCGTGACACTGTTGTAGAGCATCACAACAATCGCCGCGAGTACCGTCAACACATCTCGAACCGCAATCGTCACCACACTGGTAACCGACTCGGCAACCATTTCCACGTTGTAGGTCAGCCTGGACATCAGCGGACCCATCTCCTGGCGGTCGAAGAACCCCATCGGCAGCGTCAGGAATCGCTGGAATACCTGGCGACGCAACGCGCTGATGACCCCGCGGCCGATCCAGCCGAGCGCGAACTCCGTGCCGAAACCCGACAGTCCGCGCACGATAAACACAACAATGAAGGCGATAGCGAGCAGCACACGAAACGACTCGTCTTTCTGCACGAACAATCGATTGAGCAGTGGTTCCAGCAACTGAACCAGCGCGGCCTCGCTGATCGCTGTCACCATCATCGCAAACAGGGCGAGCAGGAAAATGCCGAAGTTGGGGGTGACGTACTGCCACAGCCGCCGATACACGCTGGCGGCGTCGCCTCGGGAATTCCCGCTGGTGGATGCGTCGCTCACTCGGCGGGCTCGTTAACCGTCGCCAGGTTGAAGTCCTTGAAGCCCATGCGACTGACAACATCCATCGCGGTCACCACGAACTGGTAATCCGCGCCGGCATCCGCACTGATCGTAACCGGACGATCGGTATTGCCGTCGCTGACGCTGCGCAGGGCATTGCGAATCGTCTCCGGGCGCGAATTGATCAGCTCACGACCGTTGACGTAGTACGTGCCATTCTCGGTGATGGTAATTTCAAGAGCGTCAGCTGCTTCGCTCACCGCCTCAGCGCCGTCTGTCTCGGGCAGATTGATGTTGATCTGCGATTCCTTGACGAAACTGGTCGAGACCATGAAGAAAATCAGCAGCAGCAGAACAACATCGATCAGCGAGGTCAGGTTGACCTCAGGCTGAGTGCGTGGACGAACGTTCAGGTTCACAGTGCTTCCTTGCTGCAGCAACGGCGATCGGTCCGGTTACGACGTACGACCATTCACCCGCCCTTTTGCTGGCGACGATGCAGTGCTTCGACCAGTTTGATGGCCTCTTTTTCCATACTGACCACCAATGTGTCGACACGGTTGCGATAGTAGCGATAGCCAATCAACGCCGGGATGGCGACGGTCAGTCCAGCCGCCGTCGTGATCAGCGCCTCAGCAATGCCACCGGCGAGCTGCGTCGGGTCGCCGACACCGAAGGTCGTGATGGCGGTGAAGACCTTGACCATACCAATCACAGTGCCGAGCAGACCGAGCAGCGGCGAGATAGCTGCAATCGTGCCCAGCGTCTCGAGGTAGCGTTCCAGTTCGTGCACCACGTGCCGTCCGGTGTCCTCGATACTGTCTTTCATGATGGAGCGTTCGCGGTCGCGATTCATCAAACCGGCGGCGAGAATCTGTCCCAAGGGCGAGCCCTGGTGCAGGCTTTGGATTTGCTTCTGATCGAGCTGGTCCTTCTTGACCCAGCCCCAGACCTTGGCCGTCAGATCCTCGGGAATCACGCGCTTCTGCTGCAGTGTCCAGAAGCGCTCGAGCACAATGCCCATCGCAATGATGGCGCAGAGGATAATCGGCGCCATCATCCAGCCGCCCGATTTGACGATTTCGACCATCTGTACCGACCCTTGGAAAAGGCGAAATATACAAGTTCAGGCGACAAATTGCTGCCCGTCACGGCGTCTGTGGCCGTTGCCACCAGCGGCGCTGCTGCTCACGGTGGACGTGATCGAGACTCACGCCGCTGGCCCGGCAGACGCGAAAACGCGTGTAGCCGGACACACCGAGATGGATCACCCGGCTGCCGACGGCCTCCCAACGCTGCACCACCTCCGGCAGCGGCAGACCCCAACGATTTTTCGCCGCTGCCGAAACGACGACGTAACGGGCATTGAGGTGTTGTATGAAGGGCGCCGTGGACGACGTACGGCTGCCGTGGTGTGGCATTGACACGATGTCGACCTCGCGCAGGCCGTCTCTCACCAAGTCGCGCTCCGCCTGCCGCTCGATGTCGCCCGTCAACAACAATCGGTGATCGCCGGCGGAGACCTCGAGCACGCAGGACGCGTCGTTGCCTTCCCGAAGCAGTGGACGCTGTGGGTAGAGGAATTGAAAGCGAATACCGTCGTGCACCCACGCCTGGCGAGCGTGACACGGCAACATAGGTACGCCGGTCAGCCACTCGCCGGCGTAAATCCGCGACGGAGACAGATGTCGCAGCACGTCGTGCAGGCCTCCAGCGTGGTCGAGATCGGCATGCGACACCACCAGCGTGTCGATCTGCCGGATGTCATGCTGCCGGGCGAAAGGCAGTATCAGCGCCTCGGCCGCACTGCGGCCGAGGCGGTAAGCCGGGCCGGTGTCGTACAGCAATCGGTGACCGGAGGTCTCGACCAGAATGGCACTGCCCTGGCCGACATCGAGAAAGTGTGCATCGAAACACCCCCCGGGGACGCGCCCACCGCCAGCCAGCAACATCGCCGTCAGCGCAACCCCGGCCACGGCGCGCCCCGCGAAGCCTGCAGGCAGCAGCACAATAGCCAGCGCCGGCAACGACAACAGTCCCGGAACGCTGATAGGCGGAAGAATCACCGCGCGATCGACGAAAGCCTCGAAAGTGTCCACCGACAGGGCCGCAATCTGGAATCCAAGCGCGTCGCCACCGAATGGCATTAGCAACACGCCTATCAGCGTCGCCGGCACGGTGACAACGCTGAACAGCGGCACCGCAACGAGGTTGACTATCGGTGCGACCGCAGACGCACCCTGCCCCGCGACCGCCAGCACGGGTAGCAAGCCAAAGAACAGGCCAATCTGCATCGCCAGCAGTGTTCGCGGGGCGCTAAAGCGTTTCGGCGCAGCGCCCGGAGGCACTGCCAACGGCAGGAACAGCCAGAGCAGCACGGCGACGGCGGCAAAGGACAGCGTGAAACCTGCCGACATGCTTGCCAGCGGGTCCGACAGCAGAACGATACTGCCGGCAGTGGCGAGCGCGTGAAATCCGCTGACCTCACGCCGCGCGGTCGCCGCGATGACCACAACGAGCAACATCAGGCAGGCTCGCTGTGCCGGAACGCCCCAACCCGACAGCATCGCGAAGACCACGGCCGCGACAAGGCCCGGCAGGAGACTGAGTCGACGCGCACTGTCACGCGGTCGGGCCAGTGCGATGATCGGCCGAGACAGCAACAGCGCGAAGCCCGCTACAAGGCCGACGTGCAGTCCGGAGATGGCAACCAGGTGATTGGTGCCGGATGCCTCGAACCGCTGCCACTGCGTATCGCTGATGTCGTCACGGATGCCGGTCGCGAGTGCGACAACCACACCGGCGCTTGCTCGGCCCGGCAATGCCATAAGGATGCGTGTGCGAATGTCTTGCCGCAGCTCGGTCAGCCAGTTTCTTTGGGCACCTAGCAGTCGGTTGCGCGACGAGGCAACCACGTAACCCGAGGCATCGATGCCGACGGTCAGCGCCCGATGTCCGGCATCCGAGCGACCGGGGTTTGCAGCGCCGCGGGGTTGCCGAAACCGCACGACCCACTGCCAGCGATCGCCATTTTGTACGCTGGTCAACGGTTGAAACCAGGTCAGTCGCACGCGTCCGGGCAAACGGAACGATCCGTCGCAGACGGCGTCAAAGGCAACTGAGGTCTCGCGGACGCGCGGCACGCCGAGGACGCTGCAGCGTACCAGGAGGCTGTCGCCGTCCGACGTCACCGGCAATCGCTGCTCCAGGGCTGAGCTTGTGGCAGACACCTGCAACAGGGCTCCGAGCAGCAGTCCGACCGCCGTGCGCAGTGCACCGCCGGCGATGACGGCAGCAGCGAGCAGCAGCAACAGACAGACCGCTAACGGCAACATGACGCTGAGCAGCTGGGGCGTATACACTCCCAGCCCCAAACCCGCGAAGAATCCGGACACCGGTTACGCGCAATCGCCAACGACCTGCACTATCCGATCAACGCCACCGCATGCCAAGACGCTTTTTTAAGAAACTTGCCTTCAAACACACGACGTTCCGCGAACAGGCGGCCATGCGCCCGTTTCGGCATTTGCTCGGTGATCATCGCCTCTGGCAGATCCGTCGCAAGACGGTGGTGCCGGCCTTCGCGCTCGGCGCGTTTTTTGCTTTCATGCCGTTTCCCGGGCATCCGCTGTGGGCCTCGCTCGCTGCGCTCTGGCGACGGGTGAATATCCCGGTGGCCGCAATCACGACGCTGGTCAGCAACCCGGTGACCATGCCGGTGATGTATTACGCTGCCTATCGGGTCGGCGCCTACCTGCTGCGCATGCCGCCAGAGACCATCGAGTTCGAGATGTCGCTGAGCTGGGTGACCGAGGTGTTGGTCGAGATCTGGCAGCCAATGCTGCTCGGCTGCGTCCTGTTGGGTGCGATCGCGTCGCTGGTCGCCTACGCCGTGCTCGACCTGCTGTGGCGACGCTCAGTCGCGACCTACAAGCTCAAGAAGCGCGAACAGCGCCATCGCCGGGAGTTGAAGCGGAAAGAGCACGCTCGCTAAGGCGGCCCTCTTCGAGTACCAGCACGCGGTCCATCTGCGCAGCAATGCCGTGATCGTGCGTGACAATGACCAGGCTGGTTTTCAGTTCGCGATTCAGCTCGAGCATAAGCTGAAGCACGTGCCCGCCATTGCCGGCATCGAGGTTGCCGGTTGGTTCATCGGCAAGCACGATCGCCGGCCCGGCGATCAGCGCACGGGCAACGGCTGCGCGCTGACGCTCACCGCCGGAGAGTTCACCCGGCTTGTGCTCCAGGCGCTCGCCGAGACCCACGCGGCCGAGCAACTCGCGCGACTGCGCCAGCGCGGTATCGCGTGCTTCGCGGCGGATCAACAGCGGCATCGCGACGTTTTCCTCGGCGCTGAATTCCGGCAACAGGTGGTGGAACTGGTAGACGAAGCCGAGATAACGATTGCGCAATTCCCCTTTGTGGGTCTCGTCGCCGCGCATCGATTCGCCGTGCACCAGAACCTCGCCCTCGTCGGGATCGTCAAGGCCGCCCAGAATTTGCAGCAGAGTCGTCTTGCCGGAGCCGGACGCACCGATGATCGCCACGCGCTCGCCCGGCATCACAGTCAGGTCAACGCCCTTGAGCACTTCGAGCGACGACGAACGGCCTTCAGCAAACCGCCGAATTACGCTGCGGCATTCGAGTACAGGTGTGTCAGTCATATCGCAAAGCCTCCGCGGGCGCCGTGCGGGCCGCCATCCAGGCGGGATAGAGAGTGGACACGAGCGCGAGCCCGAGCGCAATACCGCCGATACGCAAGACGTCCGGCCACTGCAGCTCGGACGGCAGGTCGCTGATGAAATAGACGTCGGCCGCCAGAAACTTGATACCAAAGGTTCCTTCGACAAACGCAACGACCGTCTCGAGATTCAGCGACAGCAGCACGCCGAGTGCGACACCGGCAAGCGTGCCGGCAACGCCGATCACGGTGCCCTGCGTCACGAATACACGCAGGATGCTGTTTGGCGACGCGCCGATGGTGCGCAGGATGGCGATGTCCGACTGTTTGTCTTTCACCACCATGACGAGCGTTGACACGATATTGAATGCGGCCACGGCGATGACCATCAACAGGATGACAAACAGGATGGACTTGGTGACCTGGATCGAGCGGAAAAAATTCACGTTGCGTCGCGTCCAGTCGCTGATCAATACCAGCGAGCCATTGGCGAGCGCGACCTCGCGGACGATGGTCGGCGCGGCGTAAATGTCGTCGACCGCCAGTCGAACGCCGGTCACGGACGTGCCGAGTCGATACAGCCGTCGCGCATCGTCGATGTGAATAAACGCGAGGCGTCGATCAAACTCGAACATGCCGACACGGTAGATGCCGGATACGGTAAAGCGCTTGGTACGAGGAACAACACCCACCGGTGTCACGACACCTTCGGCCAGCGTCAGCGTGACCTTGTCGCCGACGGTCGCACCGAGTGCGCTGGCAAGCTCGGCACCGAGCACCACGTTAAACGAGCGTGGCTCGAGGCTGTCCATCGAGCCCTGCTGCATGACCGAACCCACCCCGGATACCGCCGACTCGGCCACCGGATCCACACCGCGCAACTCGATTCCGCTCAGCGATTCGCCGTACAGCATCAGGCCCTGGCCACTGACGTAGGGCGCCGTGGCCGTTACGCGATCGTCCCGCGCCGCCGTAGTCTGCACTGTGGCCCAGTCTGCCAGCTCGCCGTCGACGCCTTCGATACTCGCGTGCGAGGTCATGGCCAGCAGGCGGTCTTTCAGCTCACGCTCAAATCCATTGACCACCGACAGCACAACAATCAGCACCATGACGGCGATCGTGATACCGAGGATTGAAATTGCCGATATCAGCGACACAAAGCTGTTTGAGCTTCGTGCGCGCACATAGCGAGAGCCGACCCAGAGTTCGAAGGAACGGCGCATCGCTACTCGTACCTCAGCGCAGCGGCCGGATTGACACCGGCCGCCCGGCGCGCCGGATAGAAGGTCGCCAGTGTTGTCAGTACGAATGCGGAAACGCCTATCCACAACACATGCGCGCCGTTGAGTTCTGATGGAATCTGCGTCACGTAATAGACATCCCCCGGCATGATCTGAAAGCCGAGCATCTCCTCGAGCCACGGCGCGATCGTCGGTACGTTGATCGCCAGCACGACGCCGAGCACAACGCCCGCGATCACGCCGGCCCAGCCGATCGCGGCCCCCTGCACGAAAAACACCCGAACGACACCGTTCGGTGACATGCCCAGCGTGCGCAGTACCGCAATGTCGTTGGTCTTGTCGGTCACCACCATGACCAGGCTGGCGACGATATTGAAGGCCGCAACGCCGATAATCAGCGACAGGATCAACGACATCATCATTTTCTCGAGTCGGATCGCACGAAAGTAGCTGGCGTTTTCGATCGTCCAGTCACTGGCCGTGCGCCCGGCCGTACCGGCCGTGATGCGCTGGGCGATAGCCGGTGCCTGCATGACGTCGTCAGCCCGAAAGCGCACAGACTCCACGCTGCCATCGATATCGAGAATCCTGGCCGCATCCTCGATGTTGACCAGCGCCAGACGTGCATCATGGTCCTGCAGACCGATTTCGAAGGTGCCGCGCATGACAAAACGTTCGAGTGTCGGCTCCATCGTGCCGTCGCCGACCGGCCGCGGCACAAGCAAGGTAACGCCGTCGCCAATACCCACATCGATCTGCAGCGCGATCAGCCGGCCAAGGATGATGCCGCGCTCGCCCGGTGCGAGCACCGACAGCTCGGTATCCAGCAGATTCATCTGCGTTCCGGACAATCGCTGTTCCGCGTCCGGGTCGATGCCATGCACCAACACGGCCTGAAGATCACGACCGGACTGGATCATGCCCTCGAAATCCACCAGCGGGGCGGCTGCGGCTATGCCGGGCTCCCGCTCGACGTCGCCTGCCAGTTGTGACCAGTCGTCGATACGGCCGTCCTCCTCGGTGACCGTGCCATGAGCGGACATGCTGAGCAGCCGATCGCGCAGCTCGGCTTCAAAGCCGTTCATTACTGACAGGATAACGATCAGGGCGGCGACGCCCAGGGCGATACCGAGCATTGATACCGCGGTAATAAAGGAGACAAATCGGGTCCGACGCTTGGCGCGGAGGTACCTCAGACCCAAAAACAGTTCAACCGGGTTGATCATCGCGCGCCATTAAACCACAGACGACGTTGCTCTGAACGCTGTGCGCGACGCTCTGACAGTGTGACATGTGTCGCAGATTGGTACCCCGCGCGGCCCGGATTTGTTGTGCATGGGGTATTCGAGCGATCGCGGGTGGTATAGTTCGACAAGTTTCGACGGAGGTGTTCGATGTTGAAAAAACTGGTTCCCCTGCTCATGCTGCTAAGCGGCGCTGCCGCAGCAGATACCATGCAGATGAAGGGCATTTCGGCCGACGGCGACGGCATGCGCCCGACTCGCGGCATGACCCAGACCTCTGTCGAGGCAAAATACGGTGCACCGCAGGCGAAAATTGCAGCGGTCGGCGAACCGCCGATCTCACGCTGGGAGTACGACGGCTTCGTCGTCTACTTCGAGTACGACAAGGTCATCCACGCCGTTGTTCGCACACAAAGCCAGGGCTAGGCAACACCCCGAGCCACGATTGACAAAGCGCTCGCGATCCCCGGATCGCGGGCGCTTTTTTGTACGCTGACCCGGCGCGATCGGCGTGTATAATCGCCAGCCTTTTTCGGTCATAAGCCCACGTCGTGTCCCTCCCCACCCTGACACCCGCCGAGCGCGTACTCCCGACAGAACAGCAGCAACAACGCTGGGGTAGCCTGCTCGGTGCAAGCTGTGCACTGGCTGTCGCCGAGGTCGCGCAGCGAACCGAGCGGCCTGTCCTGCTCGTGGCAGAAGACGCCGCACGCGCAGATCAACTGGAGGCCGAGCTGCGCTTTTTCGCTGGCGACACGCTGCCGGTGATGCACTTCCTCGAATGGGAGACATTGGCCTGGGACACCTTTAGCCCACACCAGGACATCATTTCCGAGCGGCTTCGCGTGCTCTCGGAGCTGCCGACACTGGCGCGTGGCGTCGTCATCGCCTCGGCGTCTGCACTGATCCAGCGGCTGCCGCCAACAGACTATGTTTCCGCTCGCTCGATACGCCTCGTCACCGGCGCCACACTCGACCGTGAGGCTTTTATCGACCGGCTCGTCAATGCCGGTTATTTGCGGGTACCCCAGGTCGGCGAACACGGCGAAATCGCCGTTCGCGGCTCGCTGGTCGATGTGTTTCCGATGGGTTCGCTGCAGCCGGTAAGAATCGACTTCTTCGACGACGAGATCGAATCGCTGCGTTACTTCTCGGCGGAAACGCAGATTTCCGGCGAGAAACTACCGGCACTCGAGATTCTGCCGGCCCGCGAAGTGCCGCTCGACGATGCAGCGATCAAGGTATTCCGAGACCGCTACCGGGAACGGTTTGAAGGGCAGCCGTCGAAATCCCGGGTTTACCGCGACGTATCCGACGGTATTGCACACGGCGGCATCGAGTACTACCTGCCGCTGTTTTTCGAGCAGACCGCCTGCCTGCTCGATTTTGTACCTGACAACGCGCTGCTGTTCTTACCCGACGACCTCGACGACGCACTGAGACGCGACTGGCAGGACATTGAGGAGCGCTACGAGATGTGCAGGTTGGATCCTGAGCGCCCGGTGCTGTCGCCGGGCGAGACCTTCCATGCGGCTGAGACGGTAAGCGCACAGCTCGATGCGCGCGCACGCATTCGCTACTCGACGAATGCGCTCGACGGCAAGGCGATGAACCTGTCGACGCGCATGGCTCCGGCGCTGCGCATCGAGTCGCGCTACGAGGACGCCGCTGCTGCCCTGATGACCTTTCTCGGGGCCACCGATCTACGCGTGCTGTTCACCTCCGATTCGGCCGGCCGGCGCGAGCAGTTGTTTGAACTGCTGAGCGGCCGTCACCTCGATCTTGAGCGCATCGAC
>JBCCNM010000084.1:0-14490 GCA_039025835.1 Pseudomonadota bacterium
GGCGGAAGACGAGTTGTACGCTTACTACGAAGAAGATGTAGCAAACGCACAAGCTTATGTGAACGGCTCCGGCAGCGACGACTTCGTGCGTCGATTTATGGCCGAACGCGGCTTCTCGGAACACTCGGACCCGTATGACATCAGCGCCGCGGAACTCGCGGACTTCCGGGAATACACCGAACCGTGGCTGCGAGAGACAGCGGCCAGCTCACCGGACTTCGAGGAGTGGAACAAGAAGTTTATGGGCGAGATCGGCGATCTCTCGCCGTGGTCGATCATGTTTCAAACCTTTGGTCTGCTGGATATCCTGTTCGCGTTCCTCGGTATTGGCACGGCCTATCGGCTGGGCAGCCAGGAGAGCTAGCGGAAACCACCGAGAGGAGGTCTCGGCCTCGCAGCGCTTCTACTCCGTGTGAATGCTCAACAGGATCTGGATGTCGCGCAGGCTCAAGCCTTCCACCAGCGCTCGGTCAGCCTCAGAGAGCGATGAGTCGCCGTCTATATGATTCAGGATCAGCTGCGCAACCTCGATGGTGGACAAGTAGTACACCCGGGAATCGGCTCGTCCCAGCTCTTTCACCAGTTGATCAAGGACGTGGCGCTGTTTCGTCGCCTTGAGTTTTTCCTTGTCGTTCGACATTTCCATGCGCTACCCGCGGATGTTGCTTTTTCCGTTGCGGTCATATGGTGGCGCGAACAAGCTTGGATTCCAAGCGAATGAGGCTGCGCGTCCTCGCTTATCGATCGGATCTTTATCGGTGACGCCCGGTCGACCCCGTTTTGCGGCCTCGATACACGAATCAATCATTTATCGGCATACGCAGATCGCGATGCACTGCGAAAGGTCCAACCTGTCTTGCAGACAAACACGGCGCTCAAGAAGGCATTTTCCTGCCATACGAGGGCAGATCGTGCTTGGATAGGTGCCGGTTTTGGCTACACTGGCGTTCGGCTTTGTGGCCGGATGGCCCGCCCTGGAACGAGTCATCCAGACCACCGCAATGATTTGTCTCCAAGGGAGCGCAGGCACGATGTGGAAATCGCTCGGTTTGATCGCTGTGGGTGTTGTCGTTGGTATCGCTTTGTACGCTGTTCTGCAGCAAGGCGGTGAGACATCGGAGTCGCCTGCGGCGATGCGGGAAACGGTGATGGTCGTTGACAAGCTGAGCTCTGCAGCCGTCGACGCCATGCGCGACGAGAACTTTGAGACTGTGCGCTCAGTTGAAGACCTGCTGGCCATGCCGACGCGCTTTTCTCGAATAGAAGCCTCGTACGTGCTTGCCGGTCGCGCTGGTGCCAGCGAGTTGCAGACGTTGATTTACGATGCCGATCGCGTCAGCAATCGAAGTACACGGGACAGTCTGCTGGGTATATTTTTCATGCGCCTCGCAGAGATTGACCCTCAGTCAGGCCTGGCGCTCGCGCGCGTCGAGCCGTACTCGCAGGATTCCGGACTGGAAAACAGCATTTGGCGCACCTGGGCACTCAATAATCTTGAAGAGGCACTGTTTGAGGTTAAAGCCCAGACGCGTCGGAGTGACAAGGTGGCAGCCGCGCAAGTGTTGTTTAGTGCCCACGGGTTCATGGGTAACGAGACCACGGATCGGATTGAAGCAGAGCTGGGTATCTCACCGGACCGGGGCACCCGTTTGCGATACATGCGTACGTTACTGAAGAAGTCACCTGATAACGTTATCGATTTCATCGGCAAAGAGCCGAGTGGCCTTCGGCGCAGAGAGTACATCAACTGGTTTGTATACGCGTTGGACGAGTCTCAGCTCGCCGCCGCGGATCCCTGGGCAGATCGATTCAACGCTCAGGATGATGAATCGCTATTCAGCTTCCTGCTCAAGGAACGGCGCGCTAGGTTGAATCCCATGCAAAGCCTGGAAAACGCGCTTGCTTCCCGCGATTTCGAGTTTAATGGTCGATTTCACTCAGCACTGGAAGAGCTCGCGTCTCGGGATATCGAAGGTGCTAAGTCATTTTACGAAAGACTGGACAGTACACCGGCACAGAACCTGGGCTTGTTGGTTATTGCCAATGAAATGGCAAATACAAATCCGGCAGAGGCACTTGAATGGCTTCGGGACTCGTCGAGTCCCAACAAACAGGCAGCGATTGGCGCAATTCTGGTCAAAGTAGCTGAGTCCGACCCACAGATGGCTTTTAACGAGGCAATTGAGCTCTCCGGGCAGGCCGGTACCCGAGCCATGTCAAGGATTCTCATGTCGACTATCGACAGCGATGCCGGTCTGGCCTTGTCGATGCTGGATGGTTTGCCAAAAAGTGTGGATGAACAGTCTCTTCGCAGGCAGTTCGGCGAATCCTGGCTGCTACGAAATCCAGCCGCTGCAATCGACTGGCTGAAAACGCTGCCGGACGGGGAGGCCTCAAATATAGCGAGCAGGACGACCCGCAGGCTTGCGATAACGGAGCCCGAGGTTATCGATCAGGTCCTTCCGTTGATTCAGGGTGCGAACAAGCGAGTGGTAGTTCGTGATCTGATCTCGCAATTCGCGGCGAAGGGCGATTTGTCGCGTGCTCGTGCAATGACTGCGCGTTACTCCGAGGAAGAGGGATTCGATGCGGGTTCACTGCAGGCCAGTTATCTTGGTGGAGTTGCGCAATTGGATCTGGAAACCGCGAAACAGCTCGCGCTGCAAACCACGGACCCCGCAGTCAGGGATAAATCGCTTGAGACGATGGCGAGAGAAATCGCATTCAATCAGCCGCAAGGCGCCGCTGATATTGTCGACAATATCACTGACCGGGATACCAAGCTGGGCGTTGTCGGACGAGTTGCCACACAATGGTACAGAAAAGATCCGGACTCGGCGATCCAGTGGGTATCGTCTCTGAGGGATGAGGCGATTCGACAGGCGGCGATTACCGACATCGTACGCGTGAGTACAAACCCCGGCAGGCAGGAGCTTCGTGTTATCGAATCGATTGCCGACCCGTTGGAGCGTGACCGCGTGAAAGGGCACTACGCAATCAGTGTCGCACGCAACGACAAAGCTGCCGCGGAACGCATCCTTGAAGGACTAGTTCTGCCAGCCGACGAGAAAGCTGCTTTTCAGCAAAGGATCGAACGACAACGCTAAGTGAGACAATTGGGATGTGGAATTTGATGGCGTTAGAACGTCAACGCAAACGCAGCCCCTTGCTCGCCGTTCTCCGTCAGCCGTATAAACCCGCCGTGCGCGATCATCACGCGTCGAGCCAGCGCCAGTCCGACGCCGGAGCCGTTAGTCCGTGTGGTGTAGAAGGGCACGAAAATCTTGTTCACGAGGTCGGGATCAATGCCCGGCCCGTTGTCATGCACGGTGATAACGACGTTGCCGCGCTGGTTCAGTTGTGCGTGCAGGCGGATTACGGGTTCACCGGATTGCGTCGTTGCCTGCCACGCGTTGCGCAACAGGTTTAACAACACCGGCTCCAGCAAATCCCTGTCTGCGAACACGTACAGCGATGCTGGCTCGATGTTGGTAGTCAGCGTCACGCGAGGATCCTGCCACTCGGCGGTCGCTAACTGGCTGACAGACTGGAACAGGTCGTCGATCGGTACGCGTTTCTTCTCCGGGGGCACGAGTCGGGTGATCTGTCGATAGTTTTCAACAAACTGCATCAGGCTGTCCGAGCGCCGTGCGATCGTCTCCAGCGCATCCTGCAAGTCCGCGACATCGTCGCTGCTCGCCGCATTGATCGGCAGTTGTTTCTTAAGATCCTTCGCAAGGTCCACCGAGGTTGCTGACAGCGACGTAATTGGCGTAATCGAGTTCATGATCTCGTGAGTCAATACGGTAACGAGATCCTGCCAGGCCTCCGCCTGTGTCGCATCGAGTTCACTTTCGATGTCCTGCAGGGAAAACAGCCGTTCACTGACGCCTTCGTAAATCACCTCGGTGGTCGCGAGCGTGAGTCGGTGTTCAATGCCATCCACCACGAAGGACACCAGTCGGCGTTCACCCGGAATCGATTCGTCAATGGAGTCGTAAAAAGACCGGCCAAACTGCTTCACGTCGTCGAGTTGCGTGACGTGGGCTGATCCGAACAGTCGACGCGCCGCGTTGTTGCGGAGCGTTATGCTGCGATCCGCGTGCAGCGTCATCAGCGGAATCGGCACGTGTTCGATCAGAGCGCGGAGCTGCCGGGATTCCACGGTCTGCGACAGTGAACGTTCGCGCATGCGGTTCAGGATGTCAGTAAATGCCTCACCCAGCTCCGGGAAACCGGCTCCGAGTGAGTCCATTTTGAAGCGCTGTGAATAGTCGGCGTGTCGGGCTGCATCGAGAAATCGCGACAGTTCCCGGTTGGTTCGCGACACAAAGTGCCAAAGCTCGATCACGACAACGACCAGAATCGCAGCCGCAATCAGCGCGGCGGCGAAGAGACCGGGCTGATACAGCAACCAGAACAGCAGTGACAGCAACAGGCCGGCGATCACCAGTCGCGCACCAAGCCGAATGGAGAACGCCTTAAATGCCATGTTTTTCCATCCGCCGGTACAGCGATGCTCGTGTCAGACCCAGCTCCTTCGCTGCCTTGGAAATGTTGAACCCGTGCTGACGCAGCACTTTTTCAATCGTGCTTTTCTCAAGCTGATCCAGATTGTGGATGGTCGGTATCTCGGTCACGGTTGCCGGACTGACGCGCTCCATCTGTAGATCATCGGCACCGATCACCGGACCCTGGCTCAGGATCACAGCGCGTTCTACCGCGTGACGCAGCGCGCGCACATTGCCAGGCCATGCATTGCCCATCAGCAGGGCTCTGGCGTCGTCCGAAAATGCCGTGCAGCGTTGTCCGTATTTTTCGGCATACTCGGCCAGATAGTGCGCCGCGATCGGCAGGATATCGTCCGGCCGCTCTCGCAACGGCGGCAGTGTGATCTCCACGGTGTTCAGTCGAAACAACAGATCAGCGCGAAAATGCGACGGATCCTTCAGTGTGCTCGTCGGCACGTTGGTGGCGGACACCAGTCGCACATCCACTTCCGCGCTTCGATCGGCGCCGACAGGCGTTACCCGACGTTGCTCGAGAACGCGAAGCAACTTCGCCTGTTGCGGCAGGGGAAGGTTACCAATCTCATCCAGGAACAGCGTGCCACCCGATGCCGCCTGGAAACGTCCGGTACGCGCCTCATCGGCACCGGTGAAGGCACCCTGGGTGTGGCCGAAGAGTTCGGACTCAAACAGGTTCTCCGGGATAGAGCCCATGTCGACCGGCAGAAAAACTGCCGAGTTGCGTGGCGATTGGCGATGAATCTCTCGGGCGATCAGTTCCTTGCCCGTGCCGTTCTCGCCGAGGATCATCACATTGGCATCGGTTTTCGCGACACGCTCAACCAGAGAGAGCACGTCCCGCATCGGCGCCGAATCGCCAATGATGTTCGGTGCCTGCGCGGCCGATTCCTGCAGCACACGATTGACACCCCGCAGCTTTGCGGATTCCTCGCGCGTCTGGTGAAGATCAACGGCGGCGGACACCGTGGCGATAACCTTTTCGTTCTGCCACGGCTTGATGATGAAATCCGATGCGCCCCGCTTCATCGCATCAATAGCCGTGTTCAGGCTGCCGTGCGCCGTGATCATGATGATGACCACGTTGTCGTCGATGGTCTGAATCTTCTCCAGCCACTCCATACCCATTGCACCGTTCGACTCACCGGGTCCGAAGTTCATGTCCAGCAGGATCACGTCGAAGGCGTCTTGCGAAAGCCTCGCGGGAATCTCAGTCGGGTGATCCAGAGTCTCGACATGCTCGAAGTGTCGACGCAGCAGAATTCGGCCGGCCGTGAGAATGTCTCGGTCGTCGTCTACCAGAAGGATGCGGCCATTGCCCGGCACAGACGGTGTCTCCAGTGAATCCAAACTGTCCGGAATCGTACAGCGTTGTACGAAATCGTACACCTTTTTGCAGCCACTGATACATCAAATTCAATAAAAACAATGGCTTGGATTCTGGCACGGCTATTGCTCCTACAGTGACAAACCACCAGCGAGACGCACAGCAGCCATGAGCAACATTTCGCAAATCAAAGACGACTCCGCAAACCCGGCGACCCCGGTGTCCGGCCATCGCATGGACCGCGTGGTGGAGCGCAAAACCGACT
This sequence comes from Pseudomonadota bacterium, assembly GCA_039025835.1. Classification (GTDB taxonomy): domain Bacteria; phylum Pseudomonadota; class Gammaproteobacteria; order Steroidobacterales; family Woeseiaceae; genus UBA1847. The sequence continues at coordinate 6,119 of JBCCNM010000084.1, forward strand.
GGCGCAAGCGAGGCGCTGTCGCCATCGCGGTCATTCTCGGGCTCGCCGCCGCAGCCTGGGTGTTCGACCTGGCGAGCGGCGGACGCTCACTCAGCGTCAGCTCCGAGCGTATCCGCGTTTCGACGGTGTCCTCGGGCCAGTTTGAAGACTTCATCCCCTTGCGTGGTCGGCTGGTGCCGAGCAGCACGGTGTTTCTTGACGCCGTAGCCGGCGGTCGTGTGGAGGAGGTGCTGGTTGAGGATGGCGCGCTGGTGCGTGCCGGCGACCCGATCGCGATCCTCTCCAACACCAACCTGCAGCTTGAGGTCCTCGGCCGTGAAGCCGCGGTGACCGAACAGCTCAACACGATGCGCACGCTGGAGCTGCAGCTCGAGCAGAACCGCTTGTCGCATGCACGAAACCTTGTGGAGCTTGACTACCAGATCAAGCGCCTGAATCGAAGTATCGAGCGCCAGCAGGAGCTGTCGGATCGCAACCTGGTGTCGCAGTCTACGCTGGAAGAACTGCGCGACGAGCTCGAGTACTACGACGCGCGTCGCAGTGTCACCATCGAGAGCCAGGCCACCGATGCGCGCCTGCAGGACGCCCAGCTGCAGCAGCTCCGCGCCGCCGGCAGCCAGCTTCAGTCGAGTCTCTCGCTGGCTCGCAAGAACCTCGACGATCTGAACGTGCGAGCGCCGGTCGATGGTCGGCTGACCGGGTTTATCGTCGATGTCGGGGTGTCTATCGCCCAGGGTGGTCGACTCGGCCAGATTGACGACCCGGACGGCTACAAGCTGAAAGTGGAAATCGACGAGTTCTACCTGGGCCGCGTTGACCTCGGCCAGACCGCAACAGCAACACTGAACCGTGACGAGCACACGCTGACGATCACGAAGATCTATCCACAGGTCAACGGTGGCAAGTTCGAAGTGGACATGGCGTTCGCGGAGCAACCTGAGGACATCCGTCGCGGCCAAACGATGCAGGTGAAGCTCCGTCTCGGAGACAGCGCCGAGGCCCTGCTGATACCGAACGGCACCTTCTACCAGGAGACCGGCGGCGCGTGGGTGTTCGTGGTGACACCCGACGGCAGTGAAGCTGTACGCCGTGAAGTGCGACTTGGCCGTCGCAACACCGACTTTATCGAGATTCTCGAAGGCCTCGAGACCGGCGAGCGTGTGATCACGTCGCCGTACACCAGTTTTTCTGACATGAGCCGGTTGCTGCTAAACCGGGATTAACCGCTTACTGCTTAGCAGGGGAATACGATGTTAAAGCTTCACAACCTTTTCAAAACCTACCGCACTGACGAAATCGAAACCGTGGCCTTAAACGGCGTCAATATCGAGATTCGGCAGGGTGAGTTTGTCGCCATCATGGGACCGTCCGGCTGCGGCAAATCGACGCTGCTGAATGTCATTGGCATGCTCGACAGCCCGTCGCAAGGAGACTATTTCTTCTTCGACGAAAACGTGGCCGGCTACAGCGAGGCGCAACGCAGTGCGATTCGCAAAAAGAACATTGGCTTTATCTTTCAGAGCTTCAACCTGATCGATGAACTGACGGTCGCCGAGAATATCGAGCTCGCGCTCCTGTACCACGACATGCCGGCCTCCGAACGGAAGCAACGGGTAGCAGCGGCTATGGACCGCATGGGGATCGCACACCGAGCCAAACACCGGCCGGGGCAGTTGTCCGGCGGTCAGCAGCAGCGTGTCGCGGTAGCGCGCGCCGTTGTGGGCAACCAGCCGCTGATTCTCGCTGATGAACCGACTGGCAACCTCGACTCGGTGCACGGCCAGGAAGTCATGGAGATGCTGCAGTCGCTGAACGCGGAGGGCACCACGATCGTCATGGTGACGCATTCCCCGTCTCACGCCGATTACGCACACCGCACCGTCAACCTGTTTGACGGCCACGTTATCACCGACAACACACGCGCCGCGTAGGGACACCATCATGTTCATGAATAACGTCATCGTTGCCCTGCGTAATCTGCGCAAACACTCGCTGTTTGCCACGATGAACGTGCTGGGGCTTGCCATTGGACTGGTCATCTTCGTGTTTGGCTTTCTGTTGATCGATTACGAAGCCACTCACGATGAGATGTTTGAAAACAGTGACCGTATCTACACGCTCGGTACCGTCATCGGTGACGGCATCGACATCGGCGTCAAGCAGGTCAGCTCGGTATACAGCGCCGTGGGCCCGCTGCTGGAGACGGAGCTGCCGGACATCGAGCGAGTTATTCGCACGATCGGGTCTGAATACCTCGTCTCTCACGACGGTGAGGGGTTTTACCAATGGATCCGATTTGTCGATGACGGTTTTCTTGAGGCCTTCACACTCGATTACGTCTACGGCGACGCCACCGCTTTGAGCGAACCAAACACGGTGTTGATCTCCGAGTCATCCGCAGTACGATTTTTTGGCAAGACGGACGTAGTAGGCCAGACGCTGACGCTCGATAACGAGCACGAGATTCGCGTCTCTGCCGTGGTCCGTGATCTGCCACGAAATACCCATTTCAATTCCTCGCCAATCCTGGAAGCGGACCTCGAGTTTGTGATGTCACTGAACAGTCTTGTGGGGTTTGACCGTTTCTCGATGGAGGGAGGATGGAACAACCTGTCGCTGGGAAATATGGTCTACGTGCTCCTGCCGGAAGCCCTGGACGGTGACTGGCTGCAAACGCAGGTTGATGCTTTTCGAGACCGCTCGGTGCCGGAAGACGTCAAGGATATCGTTGCACGTATCACCGTCACGCCGCTCGCCGGAGCCAACCTCGCGATCTGGGACACCATCGGACTGCCTGCCATCACCGTGGCTCAGCTGTTGAGCTTACTGGTGCTGCTGGTGGCCTGCGTCAACTACACGAACCTGGCCACGGCACAGTCGCTGGGACGTAGCCGTGAAGTCGGCATGCGCAAAACGATGGGGGCAAGCCGCCGTCAGTTGTTGGTGCAGTTTTTAACGGAGAGTCTCGTCATCGCAGCCATCGCGATGGTGGTGGCCGTCGCCGTGCTTGAGGTGTTGATTCCGATCTTCAACAACCTGACCAACAAGGTGATGTCACTGAACTACCTGCAGACCCTGCCGATGCTGGCCGCCATTGTTCTCGTGGTTGGCCTTGGCGCCGGTGCCTACCCGGCACTGCTGATCACGCGCGCATCCCCCATTGAGGCACTGGGAGACTCTGCGAGAAAGGGCAAAAAGGGGTCGCGAACGCGGTCGGTGATGATCGGCGCCCAGTTCGCGATCTCTGCGTTCATGCTGTCGCTGGTTGCGGTCGTGTACATGCAAAACAAGAAAATTGAGTCTGCCAGCCTCGAATTCCCGCGCTCGGAGATCTACATTCTCAGCCGACTGAGCATTGAGGATATCCGGCCGCGACTCGATACGCTAGAAACGGAACTTGAAAGCCTTCCCAACATCGAGGAAGTGTCATTCTCCAGCCAGGTGCCGTTCGAGCAGAACAATTCCTCGCAGAATTTTGCCGCGTCGCCGGGCGATGAGGCCGGCGCCACGGACATCCAGATACTCCGCATGCGTCCGGATTTTCTCGACGCCTACGATATCCCGCTGTTGGCCGGCCGTCAGCTGAACAAGGACAGCGCCAGTGATCACCGCTTGCAGGGCCAGGAAACGGTCAATGTGATCGTTAATGAACTCACCACAAAGCAATTTGGCTTTGCGACTCCGCAGGACGCGATAAATCAGCGCATTTACTCGCTGGGCGACACCAACTACGCCACCGAGCTGGTGATCGTCGGCGTGGTGCCTGCGCAGAACATCACGGGCTTCTTTAACTCGCGCAAGCCCTGGATCTACTGGTACGAGGAAGAGTCAATGCGCGTGGCGTCCATTCGCATCACCGGCGGCAACATGCTGGACAACGTCGAGGCCATCGAAGCCGCCTGGAAGCGCGTTATTCCGGATTACCCGCCGCAAGGACGATTCCTCGACGACGTGTTCAACGACATCTTCAGCATTCTGCGCACGATGAACTACGCGCTGGCCGGTTTTGCCTTTGTCGCCATGTCGCTCGCCTTGTTTGGCCTGTTCGGCCTGGCGGCCTTCATGGCAACACAGCGTACGAAGGAGATCGGTGTCCGCAAGGTGCTTGGAGCCAACAACCTGCAGATTGCCCGGTTGCTGGTCTGGCAGTTCTCAAGGCCGGTCATGTGGGCTTTGTTGGTGGCACTGCCGCTGGCCTACCTCGCGACACGGGGCTACCTGAACTTTTTCCCGGATCGAATCACCGCGGAGATTCCCATCCTGCTGGTGGCGGGACTGGTGTCGGTGTTGCTGGCCTGGCTCACGGTGGCAGGTCACGCGATTCGCATTGCCCGGGCTAACCCGATCAACGCGCTGCGCTACGAGTAGCCGGGTAGTTTGCTCACAGGGCAGGGACTGCATGCCGGTGTCGCTGGTAAGTCAACGAACGGGCTGCAGTCTCTGCCGGTTGCATGCAGCCGGCTATCATCGCGAATCGTTAACGCCAGGATCGAGCAACCGCACCCGCCGCTTGATGTCGACTCCGTCCTGCAGCCCGTAACGCACGAGAATCTCGTCCTGGCCGTCACCGTCCAGATCAGCCGCAATGACGCCGGAGCCGTCCTTGGGCGCAGTAATGTCGAGATTTGCGTCACGGCCGGCGAAATTGCCCTCACCGAGATTGCGCCGCCAGCCCAGCTTGTCTCGTCCGCGCTTTAAGATCAGGTCCTGCTGCCCGTCTCCGTCGAGGTCGCCGAAGGTCACGGTCGGACTCTCGACCTGTCCGCTGCCGAAATCAAATTTGAGTTTGGCGCTTACGTCGGCGGTGGGCATTTCTGCAAACTGGCCATTGCTGTCAGAGGCGTAAATCGCAATGTCGATATTGACGGACCTGGAGAACAGGGCGCCGATGATCGTGCGAAGCCCGATACGTACGCCCGGCGCAACCAGTGCGGTGCGCTGCTCATCGAGCGCTACGGAGCTCAGCCCAAACTGGTATCCCTGGCCGGAAAAGGTCGTGTCCGGCTCCGTCGAGAACCCGTAGGGCGATTTCGCGATGTACAGACGATAGGTCGTGTCCTTGTCGAACACGCCGCTGCTGACTGTCTCCAGCGTCACAAGATCCGGTAAGCCATCGCCAGTGAAATCCACAAGCAGCTCCGGCTCGCGCAACAGGACATTGCTCTGGTCGAGTTCCGGATCGCCGTTGTAGAAACGTTCAATGTCGCGCTCACTGCTGAGGCCCAGCCCCAGTTTGCTGATGCTGGCCGTAACCGTCTCGTCGTCGAGCCGATCCGACGCAATCCCGTACTGCAACAGCTCATCACCACGCACGCTGACCACCGCACCCGGGATGAACGCGGTGCGCGCTGGCCGAAAGTTCTGCGCTCGCTCAAAGCTGCGCCGGAGGGTAGGGAAGGCCAAAACCTGCCGGTCGGCAAAGTCGTCGCCGTCAAGTGTGGTCAGGACGTCAAAATCCTGTACAACCAGCTCCGCGACCTGGTCATCATCAATGTCGACCGCGAAGTCGAGTGCCGAGGTCAGCGGCGCGTATGACAGGCCGCGATACAGACTGGCAACCTCCGCGACTTCGACCAGCTCGGCATCAACGGCATCCAGCTTGAGCACGCGGGTTGCGCACAACACAAACAGCGCGTTGCGCTCATTGCCATTCGCCCCACTGTCAATCGCAACAGCATCCGATGGCATGGCCAGTTCGGTCACTGAGAGATCGGTACCGATGGATGTTATCAGGGCCAACCTTGGTTGCCCGTCGTCATCCCGACCTGCGAGGGCGACCGTTTCACGTTCAGCGTCGAAGTTCAGGATGACAAAGCCGGTTTGCGGAGCGAAGGTCAGATCGTTGAAGTCGCCGGCTTCGGTCGGTGAAGCAAGCGCGATTACCACGAGTGTGATGACGCCCAGCAGAGTCTGTTGATTGATACGTGTTCCGGTTACGGTAGTCATCCAGTGCCCTTGTAGGATACGGTGGGTTACTCTGCGGTTGTTTGAGGGTTCCGTACCGCATTCGTTCAGTCAGCAGGGGATCCGCTGGCGGGATTCTGGTTCGCAGCCGTCCAGCAAATCATGTTCAACAACAAACTCCAAGCGACGCATGCTATGGCAAAAAAATCGAACACAGACCTGACCGACCTCAGCAGCGACGAACTGGCCGGCAAGCAAAAAACCATCAAGAGCCTTTTGGGTGTTCTCTGGAGCCTGGCCGGCCTGTATATCGTCTATATCACCTACCGCATCCTGACGATGGAGAGCGGCGAGGAGGTGGGTGACCTGGCCCCGCTCGGCAGCGGTCTGGCCGTGATCGCCGCGGTATCCGTCATCGTTGGTTCGCAGCTCGGTCGGCTCAAAGCCGAGGCCAAGCGAAGAGAATCGGCTGACTGACAGTAGGCTCGTCTCGCAAGCACTTCCCGTCGCACCTAAACTAGGTGCTGTTGTCGCTCTGCTTGCGTTCAGCCCAGAAATCCGACTTCGCGATCCCTAGAGCCTCCGGATCGAAGGTGTACTTGTCTACGCCGGCCTTGCGCTGCGCTTCGTAGTCGCGCAGCGCAATGATCGCGGGCTTGGCAATGAAGAAGATGATCAAAATGGCGACGATGTTCAGCCAGGCCATGATGCCGACACCGAGATCACCCATCGCCCAGGCCACGTCTGCCGTGCGAATCGTGCCGTAGAACACAGACGCCATCAGCACGAGCTTGAGCAGCGTCAGCTCACCAGGGAACGTAAACGTCCTTCGGATGTAGGCGACATTGGTCTCGGCGATGTAGTAGTAGGCCAGCATTGTCGTGAATGCGAAGAAGAACAGGGCCAGGGCGACAAAGATCTTGCCGGCCGGCCCGATGACGCTTTCCAGTGCAAGTTGGGTGAATGCCGGGCTGCTGATCACGGTTTCAGCCGGCAGGTTCTGCACGATCATCGCCGCACCTTCCGGATGCACGTTGTAAGCACCGGTGATCAGGATCATCAGGGCGGTTGCCGTACAGACGAACAGGGTATCCACATACACCGAAAACGCCTGCACGAGGCCCTGCTGCGCCGGATGGTCGACTTCGGCAGCGGCGGCAGCATGCGGGCCGGTGCCCTGTCCGGCTTCGTTAGAGTAGATGCCGCGCTTTACGCCCCAACCAATGGCCGCACCGATGCCGGCCATCGGGGTGAACGCATCCGTGACGATCAAAGACAGGATGCCCGGCAGTGCCTTGAAGTTGATGGCAATGATGACCAGCGCCAGCAGGATGTAGGCCAGCGCCATGAACGGGACGATGACCTGAGTGACGTGAGCAATACGCTTTACACCACCGAAGATGACGACGCCCAGTGCCGCGGTGACAAAAGCGCCAGCCAGTAACTTGCTCGTTGAGACGGTGCCGAGAAAGGTGTCCATCGTCTCGCCGCCGCCGAACGCCAGCTCCGTGGCATTGGCAATTGCGTTGGACTGCACGCCGGGCAGCAGTACGCCGCAGGCGAAAATCGTCGTAATCGCGAAAATCCACGCGTACCACTTCTGGCCAAGGGCTTTTTCGATGTAGTAGGCCGGGCCACCGCGATACTGACCCTCGTCGACTTCCTTATAGATCTGGCCGAGCGTCGATTCGATGTAGGCCGTCGCCGATCCGAGGATCGCGATAATCCACATCCAGAACACCGCGCCCGGGCCGCCGAAGCCGATGGCCGCCGCGACACCGGCAATGTTACCCGTACCGACACGACCGGACAGCGATACGGCCAGCGCCTGGAAAGACGAAATCCCCTGCTCGGACTCCTTGCCCCTGAACAACAGGCGAACCATCTCACCAAACATGCGCACCTGCACAAAGCGGGTCATGATCGTGAAGAGGAGGCCGGCACCGAGGCACATAGCGACGAGGGCCTCACTCCAGACGAGTGAGCTCAATTGCCCGATCAGATCCTGCATGGGGTTTCCTTTTTTGTTGTTGTCAGGCGCGGATTGGCGCGATCTAGCGAGAGTGTAGCGGAATTAGTTGGGTGTGGTTTAATCCGCGGAGCGATTGAACATCTTCGTTACAAGATGCAAAGGCAGAGCGGTGTCCGCGATCTGCGGCAATGCCCTTCGGTAAGCATGAGGAATGCGCGCGGAACTGAACAGCGATGAACTCAAAGTACTGAAGTTGAAGCAGTACGCAAGGCAGGGAGTTACACGGCATGAAAAAACTCGGTTTGGCTTTGATGGTGTTGGTGAGTCTCTCCGGATGCACAACGACAGACCCCTATCGAACCAAGAGCGCGGAAAACTGCGTGTATGTTCAAACAGGGGTCTGTCGTTGTGCATCCGGAGAGACTCACCAACACCATCAAAGCCAAACCGAGTTTTTTCATGCCGTGTAACTCCCTGCCTTGCGTACTGCTTCAAC
>JBCCNM010000085.1:0-14095 GCA_039025835.1 Pseudomonadota bacterium
GCAACCGTTAGCAGGATGGCGCTGTACACAATGGCATTCGCGTCCAGCCCCTCTGTGATGGCGCCACCGATATACAGCAGAAAGGCGGTGGCGCTGGTTGCCAGTGCGGGTCGAAACGGTAGGCCGATGAACAGGTAGGTGAAAAATGTGATCAGCACATAAGCCGGCAGACTGGAGGCGATGCCGTGGATCTCCGCGAAGGTTGGCAGAAACAGGATCGACGTCGCTGACGCCAGGCTGGCAACCACGGCCATCGGGATCAGTATCGGTCGGCATACGCGAAAGAACGTGGCGGCGAGTATCACGCCGATGATCGGCTGCACCAGCAGCGGACGCAGGTAAATGCCGTCATCACTGAAAGCCGCCCCGTTCATCACAAAGTCCATCAGAGGCAGCGCGAATCCGCCGAGGGCTGCGACCACCAGCGCGAAGCGCAATTGTGGAATGCTGCGTCGGGTCAACTGCGCACGGTAGTCTGCTTCCAGCGGTTCTTTAAACCGCAGAAAGCCAAATCCGTCGTTTTGCTGCTTTTGGTAAATCGATTGCATGAAGCCGTCGCAATGCCCGTATTCTGGTCTTTGTATCGGCAGACCGGCCGACAGATTGAGACGCTGCGACGTTTCGCGCGAGTCGTGCATCTAGTCAGGCAGGAACAACGACGCCTAAAGGGGGCGACCAACAATGAAACGACAAGCACTACTGACACTCGGCCTGCTGGCCATGACCACATCGGCGCTGACCGACGACGACACACGGAGCCGGATGGCGGTGAAAATTGTCAGTGTTGATGGCGACCAGCCGGTCAATATTGCCTTTTCCAGTGACGAGCTGGATTTCGATCCTCTGGCATTACAGGTCGGTGAAAACCGGTCGTTTACCGACGATCAGGGCCGAAACATCCTGGTGAGCCGCGACGAGTCCGGATTTACGCTGGACGTCGACGGCCGGACCATCGCGATCCCGGGCGGCCTGGGCGACGCAGCGACGGTTGATTTCGATATCGATATGGATGTCGACAAGCAGGTGGTGATCAAACGCAGCGGCGGCCCGGACGGCATTACGATCCTCAGTGAGGAGACGATCGACGATGCCACGCGCCAGTCGATCGAGTCCGTACTGCGCTCAGCCGGCTACGATACGGATGTTAACTTCGTCGACGACACGTCAACGAAGCAGGTCCACAAGGTCATTCGGGTAGAACGGAAACAGTCGCAGTAATGCGCAGCGCCCCGGCGTTTGCCGGGGCCATCACTCCGCGTAGGCTGCCGCAATAGCGCCCGCCACGCCCGCGTTGTTCATGATCAGCGCCATGTTGGTGGCAAGACTCTCTCCCTGCGTTTTTTCTGCGACGCGTGACAACAAAAACGGTGTGGAGTCCTTGCCGCTGACACCTGCTTGCTGCATGTCGTCGAGTGCCGCGGCGATCACCGCTTCCATCTGCGAAAAAGGGATCGCGGACTCCGACGACACCGGCACTGTGATGAGCTCGCCGCTGTCCAGGCCCAGTGCGTCCTGCGCGCGCAGCACCTTCGCAATGTCCGCTGGCGATTCCACGCGGTAATCAACGGCCAGCCCGCTGTCTCGGGAGTAAAAGGCCGGCAGCTCGTCAGTCTGGTAGCCGAGCACCGGTACGCCCATCGTTTCCAGGTATTCGAGCGTGCGCGGCAGATCGAGAATCGACTTGATGCCGGCACAGACCACAGCGATTCGGGTCCTCGCCAGTTCCTGGAGATCGGCCGAGACGTCCAGGGTTGTGCTGAAGTCGCGATGCACGCCACCGATGCCGCCGGTGGCGAATACGCGAATGCCGACGCGCTTCGCGATGATCATCGTCGCGGCGACCGTCGTAGCGCCGGTCAAGCCGCGGGCACAGAGCATCGCAAGATCCCGGCGACTGGCCTTGATGACCTCCGCGGTTGCCAATCGGTCGATCTGCTCCGGTGTCGTGCCGGCTACCGGCGCACCGTTGATGACGGCAATGGTCGCCGGTGTCGCGCCGCTGTCCCGAACTCGCTGTTCCACCTGCAGCGCCGTGTCGCGATTCTGCGGATACGGCATCCCGTGGCTGATGATGGTTGACTCAAGCGCGACGACCGGGCGGCCGTTGGCCAGTGCCTCGGCAACTTCGTCGGACAGTTCAGGCACCGATTGCATGTTGCGTCCTTGTTTGCGTCAGGAGTTCCCGCGTCAGTGCGGTGAGTGTGGATGTGTCCGAGGTCAGGGTCAGCGATGCGGCGGCCAGTCCCAGTTCGCCCGCCGATACGATGTCCTCGCCGGACAAATGGCCCAACACGATGCCCGCCATCAATGCGTCGCCGGCACCGGAGGTCGACCGCAGCTTGTCGGGCCGGATGGCGGGCAGCGTGACAAGGCCATCGCTCGACGCAACACAGAGCCCGTCTGCGCCTCTAGACAGGTAAATACAGTTCACCCCGCGCGCGAGCAGGGCATCGCACAGCGCGTCGATGCGACGCGCACGTATACCGGTCAGTGCGGATGCTTCAACGGGCGTCGTTTTCAGGATATCCACGTGTTCGAGGCTGTCTGCGACACGGACAGCCTTGGCGGCGGAGACGGTGTCCACGCAGCGCAGTGCGGTCACATCGGTACCCAGCAACGTCGTCAGAGTCTCGCTGGTGAGATTGGTATCCGCAACGATGGCCCGTGCGGTATCCAGGTCACTCTTCATTTGTAAGACCCTCGACGGCGACAGGGTTTCGATGATGTTCATCGAGGACACCGCCATACGCAGATCGCCATCTGCATCGAGCATGGCAACATAGCGCGCGGTACTTGCGTCCTCTACGCGCTCGAGATAGTGCGTATCAACGCCGGTGTCGCTCAGTGCGCGAACGAGGCGATGACTGTCGTCATCATCACCGATCCGGGAAACGAGGCAGCTTGGAACACCTAGTCGCGCCAGGTTGATCGCGATATTGCAGGCGACGCCGCCCGGCGAGTTGATGATGGTGCCGGGAACGGACTCCTTCGCCTCGAGCGCGGCATGTGCCAGCGTGTCAATGCCAGCGGCGCCGAATACCAGTATCGACCCTGTGTCAGTCATGCACGGATGGTAGCATTCGCATCCAGTGTGCAACGGAGATTGCCTTGCGTTACCTCGCAGTGTTACTGGCATTACTTGCTTCGGTGTCAGCAGCCGAAGTCTGTGCGCCGGAGGCCGGCGTTACCCTACAGGTACTCGGTTCGGGCGGCCCGATTGCCGATGACGGACGCGCGTCGACCGCGTACCTGATCTGGGTTGACGGTGAAGCCCGTCTCATGATCGACGCCGGTGCCGGCAGTTTCCTGCGTTTCGGTGAATCAGGCGCGACCTTTGACGCACTGGAGTTCGTCGGTCTGAGTCATTTTCACACAGACCACTCGGCCGATTTCGTGGCGCTACTGAAATCCGGCGTGTTTTCGCCGAGACAGGGCGACCTGGTGGTGGCCGGTCCGAGCGGCAGCAGCCTGTTTCCCGGCCTGAATGCCTGGCTGGATTACCTGTTGAGCTTTGACGGTTCGGCCTACCAGTACCTGTCTCGCTACCTGGATGGCGGTCGCACGGTGCTCGCGCCCCGGGAGGTACCGCCGGATCGGACGGTGACCGTGTATGAGACGGCGACGGTAAACGTGACCGCACGGCACGTGCCGCACGGTATCGTCCCGGCCATCGCGTTTCGTGTGGAGGTCGACGGCCACAGTCTCGTTTTCGCCTCGGATCAGAACGGATCCGATCAGCGCTTCGTGGAATTTGCGAGAGACGCTGATCTGCTGCTGATGCATCTGGTTATTCCCGAGGGTGCCGGCCAGGCGGCGAGGCAGTTGCATGCCGAGCCGTCCGTCGTTGGCCGAATCGCGAAGGCGAGCGGCGCCAAACGCCTGATGCTGAGCCATTTCATGGCGCGCTCGCTGCTGTCGCTGGACGACAATGTCGCGCTGGTTCGAGAAGCCAGTGGTCTGGAGCCCATACTGGCCGAAGATCTTCTCTGTGAGGTGCTCTCAGTCGAATAGAAAAGGCGGTTTTGCGCAGATTTCTGTGTGGACTCAGTCTAGTCAAAGTTGAATTTACTTGAAGAGATTTTTCTAACATAGCAATCCGATTAGAGGCTCTAAAAATCGGCTTGATGCTTTCAAATGAAAGGTTTGCGGTCTCGGTGACGATCAGTAAATTGGAACCTGAGGCGCAAGCCTCTCCAGAGAGGAAACTCACTGGAACCGCCCTGCTGAAAGAGGTCCGAGCCTCGACAGGTTTCGGGGGCGGTGGACGCGAGACCGAACGGAGGTGGAAGGCGTGATGCGAAAGCAGCGCGGTGGACGCCGAAGGACAAACCGGATGACCTCGGAACGCAGCCGGCAAGTCAGGTCAGAGTGACCCGATACCAAGAACGTGTTCGGGTTGGAGAGAGGAGCTGGAACCGAAAGGGGAAGGCGTCAACCGAAAACACGAAAACGCGACAAAGCAGAAAACTCAAAGCGTCCATCATTGACTTCGGTCGATGAAAGTAAGGCCCGCCAAAAGCGGGCCTTCTTGTTTTGCGGACCCGAAAAGCGGCCTGGGCTCGGCCAAGGCTCGACGTCTTTCCAGAAAAACTCGTGCGATCAGCTGCTTAACAATGTTTGCCGGGTTCGTGATCCCAACACCGTGATTCCGTCCCGATCCGGCCTGAGCACGCGCATCGTCGTGGCAAACCGGCGCTGACGGTCCTCGACTTCGCTCGATCGTTCGGCGCGGTGGACAGCATGTTCGTCGATCTGCGAGACTCGCCGGACGTGGAATTTGGGAGGCTGGCATGCGCTCAGTCCTGGTCACACTCGCGTTTTTCGTATCAACGTCAGTATTCGCAGACGTTGGCCCCACCTTGCAGCGGATTGCCGATACCGGCGAGTTTCGCATTGGTTACGTAACTGACGCACCACCGCTGTCCTTTCGTAAGGCGGACGGTGCAGTCGCCGGATACTCCATTGATCTGTGTCGCCGAATCGCTGAGGCGGTTCGCACATCGCTCGAGCTGGAGGCGCTCGATCTGCAGTACGTGCCGTTGGTATCCATGGAAGATCGAATCAGCGCCGTCGAATCCGGTGCGGTCGATATCGAGTGTGGTGCAACGACTGTGACCCTGTCACGTCGCGAGCGCGTCGACTTTACCCTGATGACTTACATCACCGGCAGCGCGATCATGTCGCGCCTCGATGATCCGATCAACACGGTCGAAGACGCGATGGGCAAAACCATCGCGACGATTCGTGGCACCACCACCGAGGCGGTGCTGCGCGAAATGACCGAGGTGAACCGCATCAACCTGACACTTGCCTTGATCGAGACGCATGACCAGGGTGTCGAGCTGCTTAATCAGAAGAAGGTTGATGGTTACGCATCGGATCGCGCCATGCTGATCGGCCAGGAATTCCGCGCCGAGAACGCGCGTAATCGTTACACCCTGAGTCGCGGCGCTTTGTCATTTGAACCGTACGCCCTGATGGTGCGACGAGGTGATGTCGACTTCCGCCTGCTCGCGGATCGGGCGCTGGCCGAGGTGTATCGTACTGCGCGCATTCGCCGCCTCCACCAGCTCTGGTTCGGGCAGTATGGCGAGACGATCACACCGATCGTCGAGGCGATGTATCAGTTCCAGGCGGTTGGGGAATAGACTCACCAAAGCCCACAACTGTCGGGCGGACGCCACGACGCAAACACACAGTGCCTAATCCGATGCCGGCTTTTGCCGGCACGGACAACTGTTGAGGAACAAGCTGAGAATTCATGAGCGATCGAAAGACAAGCAACAACGGCCCCAGTGCAGGTGGCTTCCTGATTCGACTGTTTGCCGCGTTGTTGCTGGTGTTCCTGACCTACAACCCGAGCGGAGAGTCGGCGTATCACTGGGTGAGTGCGGCGGTCAGCGCGAGCGCGTTCGGGCCGGTGCATCTGATTCTGGTCGCAGTGCTGCTGATTGGCTGGTCGGTGTACTGGATCGCCACATGGCGGGCGCTCGGCACCCTCGGGGTGACCCTCGCTGCGGTGTTGCTTGCGGGCATCATTTGGCTGCTCATGGACATCGGACTGTTGGAGGCTGCGTCGATGAACGCCGTCATCTGGATCGGGCTCGTCAGCCTGTCGGTGATCCTGGCGGTCGGCGTCTACTGGTCGCACATCTGGCGACGCATCACCGGGCAGATCAACGTAGAGGACGTTGACGACTGAACGGCCGCATCACAAAAATGCAATCATCGATCACAGTGGCAGAGATTCCGTACAGCGTCGCTCCACAACGTCCGACAATAAAGGCCAGGGAGACTTAAGGGATGAGTGATTCCGGATCGCCAGATCACAATGCAGCCGAGACATCGGGCTACTACCAACCGCCGACAGCCAGCGTCGATGACGTGGGCAGTAACGCGCGTTTCTACAGCACCGGGCCTTTCAAGTTCACGCTCTTGTACCTCGCCACTTTTGGCCTGTACGGGATCTACTGGAGCTACAAGAACTGGAGATTTATCCGGGACAGGGATAACTCCGACGTCTTACCGTTTATTCGCGCGTTTTTTTATCCGCTGACATTCTACTGGTTTCTGAAATCACTGGCGCCATCGATTGAATCCCGATGGCTGTCGTCGACGCTTGTGCAGGTCGCCCTGTCGGTGATTATGCTGGCTGTCTCGATGACCTCTGCGCTGCCTGAGCCCTACGTGTTCATCAGCTTGTTGGGGTTTGTTGTGTTTTTGCCCGTGGTTATCGCGATGGTAGCGCAGGCACGCGAAAAGCCGGTCAGTGCGGTACGGGTGCCTGCGTTCCATTGGTCGAATGCATTCGCCTACCTCGTCGGCATCCCGTTCCTGTTGTTGATCGCTGCGTCGGTGATCGGCGTCATCCCAAGCAGCATGGTCGTCAGCGGGGACAAGTTGCGTGACAGCGATATCGCCTACCTACGCGAAGCCGGCATCCTGGGTGAAGAAGAACAGATCCTGCATTTTACTCGACAGCGATGTTTTCCATAGCTGACGACGGCCAGTTCTACAGCACCGAGTATGTGACCAGCTACTACACCGACCCGGATACCGACGAGCTGGTTCTCTTTTTCGCCGCCTATGAAGATATTCAGGACATTGACGTCATCTGGTCGCAGTCGTTTATGGAGGACACGATCGCCACCGTCACGTCCGATGATGGCAGCCAATTCGAGGTGTGGCTGTCCGCAGAGCAGGACGGCGATCGACAGTTTGTCGACGGCATGACGGCGATCTGGAGAGACAAGCGGCCCGCCGACCCCTGACGGCTCAGATGAAGATCGTCGCCGGGTGCTCAAGCATCTCGCGAATGGACTGCACCATCGCCGCCGCGTCGTATCCGTCGACAAAGCGGTGATCGAATGAGGTCGACAGGTTCATCATCAGCCGCACGACGATCTCGCCGTTGACAACCATTGGTCGTTCGACCGCGCGGTTCACCCCGATAATACCCACCTCCGGCATGTTGATGACCGGCGTTGAGACAATGCCGCCCAGTTTGCCAAGGCTGGTGATCGTGATCGTCGAGCCGGACAACTGCTCTTTGCTGGCCTTGTTGTTCTTCGCGGCGTCGGTAACGTCGCGAATCCGGCCGGCCAGCGTATCGAGGTCCATCGCCTGCGCGTTGTGCACCACGGGTACTTTCAGTCCGTCCGGCGTCTGCGATGCCACACCCAGATGCACGGCACCGTGCTGCAGAATGACATTGCGTGCCTTGTCGTAGGTGGCATTGCACTGTGGAAAGTCGCGCAGCGCGCGAATCAGTGCCATACCAAGAAACGGCAGTATCGTCAGCCGGTTCGCGGCATCCCGCTGACTGTTCAAGTGTTTGCGCAAGGCTTCGAGCTCGGTGATATCGATCTCCTCGACGTACGAGAAGTGCGGTATCTCGCGCTTCGACTCGCTCATGCGCTCGGCAATGATGCGACGAAGACCGATCACTTTGATCTCGCGAGTTTCGGTCGTTGTCGCTGCAGCTGTCGGCGCACTGCCGACAAACGCCTGGCGTTTCAGGTACTGGTCAAAGTCTCTTCGGGTAATGCGCCCGCCCGATCCGGTACCCGGAACCTGTGTCAGGTCGACGCCCATCTCTTTCGCGCGTCGTCGATTCGCCGGTGACGTGATCACGCGGGAGGAGGGCATCGCGACCGTATTGGCCGACGGCGCAGTGGGCGCGAGCGGAGCTGCCGCGACTGCTGCAACGGCCTCGACGGCAGCGGGCTCGATAACCGCTGATGCCTCCGCGGTGTCCTCGGCGGCCGCAGCCTCGGTTTCGAAGACCACCAGCGGTGCACCGACCGCGACGATGTCACCGGGTTCACCCGCAAGACGTACGACTCTACCGGTGACCGGCGAGGACAATTCAACGGCGGCCTTATCGGTCATCATCGTGCCGACAACGTCTTCTTCATTTACGACGTCCCCGACTTTGACAAACCACTCTGCAATCTCCGATTCGACCGTACCTTCACCGAGGTCCGGCAGTTTGAATGTGTATTCGCTCATGCTGCCTCCATCATTTTACGGATGCCGTCGATCATGCGTTTCTTACCCGGGAAATACTGCCACTCGAAGGCATGCGGATACGGCGTGTCCCAGCCGGCGACGCGACCAATGGGCGCTTCGAGATGGTAGAAGCAGTCTTTCTGAATTCGCGCAGCCAGTTCTGCACCGAACCCCATAAAGCGTGTGGCTTCATGGGCGACCAGGCAACGCCCGGTTTTCCTGACCGATTCCGCAAGCGTCGGCTTGTCGAGCGGGAACATGGTTCGCACGTCGATGATTTCGGCATCGACGCCCGTCGCCTCGGCGGCGGCCTGTGCGACGTGCACCAGCGTACCATAGGTCACGATAGTCAGCTCCGTGCCGGGTTGCACGATGGCCGCTTTGCCTATCGGTACCGTGTAGTGACCCTCGGGTACTTCCCCTTTCGGGTGCGAGGCCCAGGATACCGCCGGTTTGTCCGGGTCGCCGTCGAACGGGCCGTTGTAGATACGCTTCGGCTCGAAGAAAACGATCGGGTCGTCCGACTCGATTGCCGAGATCAGCATGCCTTTGGCATCGTACGGATTTGACGGCATGACTGTCTTGATGCCGGAGATATGTGCAAAAATTGCCTCCGGGCTTTGCGAGTGTGTCTGGCCGCCACGGATGCCGCCACCGCAGGGTGTGCGAATCGTGACCGGCGCAAAAAACTCGCCGCAGGAACGGTAGCGCAGTCGAGCAAGCTCGCTCACCACCTGGTCGAAGCCCGGGTAGATGTAATCCGCGAACTGGATTTCGGCGACCGGCCGCAGACCGTTGACACCCATGCCGATAGCAGCACCGATAATCCCGCCTTCGGCAATGGGTGCATCGATAACGCGATGTTCGCCGTACTTGCGCTGCAAGCCATCCGTGCAGCGGAACACGCCACCGAAGTAGCCGACGTCCTCGCCGAGCACAACCACGCTCGGGTCGCGATCCATCACCACGTCGTGCGCGGAGCGGATGGCTTCGATCATGTTCATCTGTGCCATCGTTACGCGCCTCTCTCAATTTCGAGCATGTACTTGCGTTGACGCTCCAGGTGATCGGGTGTTTCGGCGAACACGTCGTCGAACATCGACGACGGGTTGAGGAAAGGACCTTCGGTCATCGTTCCGTGCTTTTGCGCTTCCTTCCATGCCGCCGTGACCTCTGCCGTCAGTTCTTTCTTGAGGTCTTCGTGCTTGTCTTCGCTCCAGTGGCCCTCGGTGATCAGATGCTGTTTCAGACGCTCGATCGGGTCGCCAAGTGGAAAGTCCTGCCATTCGTCTTTTGGCCGGTACTTGCTCGGATCATCGCTGGTTGAATGGGCGCCGCCACGATAGGTCACGTGTTCGATCAGCGTCGGGCCACCACCGCGGCGAGCGCGGTCTGCAGCCCACAGTGTGACAGCGTAAACAGCGAGCAGGTCGTTGCCGTCGACGCGAATGCCCGGAATACCGAGGCCCAGTCCGCGGGCCGCAAACGGACGACGCTCACCACCGGCAAATCCCTGGAAGGTGGAAATAGCCCACTGATTGTTGACGACATTCAGGATGACCGGTGCCTGGTACACGGCGGCGAATGTCAGCGCGTGATGGAAATCAGCTTCGGCGGTACTGCCGTCACCAACCCAGGCGGCCGCGACATGGTCTTCGCCGCGAATCGCGGACGCCATGGCCCAGCCGACGGCGTGCGGGTACTGGGTGCCGAGGTTGCCGGAGATGGAGAAGATATTGGCTTTCTTGCTGTGGTACATGACCGGGAGCTGGCGGCCCTTGCACATGTCTTTCGTGTTCGACAGGCACTGGCACATCATGTCGACGAGCTTCACGCCGCGCAGCATGTAGAGGCCCTGGTTTCGATACGACGGGAAGC
Organism: Pseudomonadota bacterium; assembly: GCA_039025835.1. GTDB lineage: Bacteria > Pseudomonadota > Gammaproteobacteria > Steroidobacterales > Woeseiaceae > UBA1847. The sequence continues at coordinate 10,390 of JBCCNM010000085.1, forward strand.
ACATGTCACCGGCGCGCAGTGCCATACCCTGGGCAATCGATACGGCCTCTTCGCCGGCGGCCTGCATGTAAAACGAGATGCGCCCCTGGCGCTGGATCTGCCACATGCGGTCGTCGAACACGCGATTCAGCAACATCCAGCGCAGCGCAACCTGCAGGTCCGCCGCCTCCAGGTTCGGGTTCCAGGGGCCTTTCGCGTTGTGGTCGTCGTCGAGGACTCGAACCAGATCAGATGCCAGGTTCTCGATGTCGCGGGTGCGCGAAGAGACCGGCGGGCGATCGACACTGCCGGCCGGGCTCAGGTCGAGGTAGCTGAAATCCGGCTCGTCACCGGGCCGGGCTGTTGGTCTTGGAATGTGCAGTCGGGATTGTTTGCTCGCCATGAGTTCAGGTCCTTCGGGGCATCAGGCGGAAAGTCGGGTGTCGTCATTGCCGTTGCCGCGAATCAGTGAACGAGCCAGTTCGTCGGCGAGGCGGTTGGTGCTGGTGCCACGAGCCGCTGAATTGCGGAACAACTGGGTCAGGCGCTTGGCAATTCCGTCGATCTCGGTGCGAATCGCGGTGTCGTCGGCGGTGCCGAGGTATTCGTGTGCCACGGCGACGATTCCGCCGGCATTGATCACATAGTCGGGTGCATACAGGATGCCGCGCTCACGCAGCGCATCGCCGTCTTCGTCGACGCCCAGCTGATTGTTGGCGGCGCCGGCGATCACGGTCGCCTTCAGTCGGGGGATGGTGTCCGAGTTCAGCACGTTGCCGAGCGCACACGGTGCAAGTACATCACAGTCGACCGACAGCAGGTCGGCGGGATCGACAACGGTGGGGTCAAACGCGTCAACCGCAGCCTCGATGTAGGACGGATTGACGTCCGCGATCACAAGCCGGGCGCCGGCGTCGTGCAGCAGCCGGCACAGGTTGAAGCCGACGTGCCCGACGCCTTGCACAGCGACGGTAAGGCCTTCGACCGAGTCACGCTCATGGCGCTCGCGAACGGCGGCCAATATGCCGAGATACACGCCCAGCGCCGTAAACGGTGACGGATCACCGCCGTGGCCGGTGTCCGATACACCGGTCACGTAGGGTGTCACGCTGCGCACCGTGCGCATGTCGTCCACTGCGATGCCTACATCCTCGGCTGTGACGTAGCGGCCGCCCAGTGAATCGATCGCGCGGCCGAAGGCGCGGAACAGTTCTGGCGACTTCGGTGCTTCGGGACTGGCAAGGATCACGGACTTGCCGCCGCCGAAGGGCAAGCCGGCTACCGCGTTCTTGTAAGACATGCCGCGAGACAGTCTCAGCACATCGGTGAGGGCGTCGTCAGAGACCGCGTATTCCCAGCGTCGGCAGCCACCTGCGCCGGGTCCGAGCGTCGTGGAGTGCACGGCCACAATGGCGCGCAGACCGGAGGCCGGATCGCTGAAAAAGTGCACGGATTCGTGGTCGTCGAATTCCGGATGGTTGAAAACGCTCATGTCACCCCCGAGACGACGTTTGACGTGGCGACAATATAGTCCTGACGACGCCGGTTTTCGTTGCAAAAAATGTGTCTAACTCGTTGTTTGGATCATATACAATGCGGGCCTTGTAAGTCTGGAGCATAAATCATGCAGAATATCCGCCTGGATTCGACAGACCGGCGCATTCTGGGCCTGATGCAGACCGAGCCGGGCATCAACGCGGCGGCCATCGGCGAGAAAATCGGCAAGTCGCAGTCTGCCGTCTGGCGCCGGATTGCGAGCCTGCGCGAGGCCGGTGTCATTCGCGACCAGCCGACCAAAATCGATCGGGAGAAGGTTGGCCTGAACACCATGGTGTTTGCCCACGTAAAGCTGACTTCGCATGGCCGGAGTAACCTGTCGGCATTTTCCGAAGCCGTGCAGCGTTACCCGGAGGTGCTCGACTGTTACGTGTTGCTCGGTAATGTCGACTTTCTGCTGCGCATCGTGACCGAGGACATCAAGGCCTACGAGCAGTTCTTCTTCGAGAAGCTGTCGCAGCTCGATGGCATCCAGGAAGTGCATTCGAGTATCGTTCTGTCGGAATCAAAGCACACGTCGGTGTTGCCGATTGCCTGATGACACGTACCCGGAGACTCCATTGAAACGCCATGCACTGACCATTGCCTGCCTGATTCTCGCGCTCGTCTGTTACGGGCTCGGGTTTGCGATGCCGGGAAACGCGCTGATCGTTGCCGGTGTTGTGCTGGAGGCGGCTTTCTGGATCCGCCTTATCCGCGGTGATCGCGGTAGAGATCGCCAGTGAATTGGCAGAGTCGTGCCCTTGCTGATGCGCTGCCGCTCCGCATCGAACGCGTGTCAAGGATAGCGCGGGACTGACATGTTCCCGATCCGCGACGACAATCCGCAGATCTCAACACCGTTCGCGACCATCACGCTGATCGTTTTGAATGCGCTGGTCTGGTTCGCGGTGCAGGGACTCGGTGCTGAAACCCAGCTCGCGCAGTCGATCTGCCAACTCGGCCTGATTCCAGGTGAGCTGCTTGGCAAGGCGCCCGCGGGCACGCAAATTCCTCTGTCTGCGTCGGTGAGCTGTTCACTGGGCGGCGCATCGACGTGGCATACGCTGATCTCCTCGATGTTCCTGCACGGCGGCTGGTTTCACCTGCTTGGCAACATGTGGTTCCTGTGGATTTTCGGCAACAACGTCGAAGACACGATGGGTCCGGTGCGATTTGTGGTCTTCTATCTGCTGTCCGGCATTGCCGCGGCAGGGGCGCAGATCCTCGTGGACCCGTCATCGACAATTCCAATGGTCGGCGCCTCCGGCGCGATCGGCGGTGTGATGGGCGCCTACATATTGTTGTTCCCGAGGGTGAATGTGCATCTGCTGATCATCCTCGGTTTCTACGTGACCACGGTCGCCGTTCCGGCTGTCTTCATGCTCGGCTACTGGTTTGTTCTGCAGCTCGTGTCCGGCGTGGGCAGCCTCGATGCCACCGGCGGCGGCGTCGCCTTCTGGGCGCACGCCGGCGGATTCATCGCCGGCGCGGTGCTCGTCCTGCTGTTCCGGCAGCGGCACCTGCTGGACCGACACCCCCACCACGGCTGGAATGCCAGCGGTTCGCGCAGTTTCCGACGAGTCGATCGTCGGCGCGACGACAGCCAGTGATCGTGCGGTAGTCTCATCGATCGGTCGTCGTTTTGACGGCCAGGTGACGCTGTTTGTCTCGGTTTGTAACGGGCCTTGGTGTCCTTTCGTTCTATTGTTATAACGCCATACCAATAAGACGAAAGTCGATGCCATGTCGGGGGACATGCAGTGACCGATTCGACCGGCCGGACAGGGCCGCTCACCGATATTCGCCTCATCGAACTGGGGCAACTTATCGCCGGACCGTTCTGCGGCCAGCTCATGGCCGATATGGGTGCCGACGTCATCAAGGTTGAACCGCCGAACCAGGGCGACCCGATGCGGGTCTGGGGTCGCGGCGACTACCCGCTCTGGTGGCAGGTCTGCGCCCGCAACAAGCGGGTCGTAACCGCCAACCTCCGCGAACCCGACGGCCAGGACCTGGTCCGCCGCCTGGTCGAAGGCGCCGATTTCCTGCTGGAGAATTTCCGCCCCGGCACGATGGAACGCTGGGGGCTCGGCTACGAGGACCTCGCCAGGATCAATCCCGGGCTGATCATGATCCGCGTGTCCGGATACGGCCAGACCGGGCCGTATGCCAAACGCGCCGGTTATGC
>JBCCNM010000086.1:0-13917 GCA_039025835.1 Pseudomonadota bacterium
CGGCAAGCGTCACCGCGAGTGGAATCTTTCGACGCGATAGAGCCGTGGCATCGTTGCTGATTGCTGAGATGAGTCGTTCAAATCGTGGCATGAGTGATCCCTTATTGAGGTGAGGGCGATCGTCAATGAAACGACTAAGTCGCCGCTATCCATTGGTACGAGATTGACCGACGCAAGGTCCAAGATGTCCGTCTTCTCACGTGTCGGTGAGTTATATCAAACGACTAAATAGGGGAGCAGTGCGTACCGCGACAAATCTAGCTGCTTGCGGGATTCTTCGCGCCAAGTTTCATCTGCTTGCGATTACCTAAATCGGTGGCCAGGGCTGAGAGACGACGTTTGCCCGATTCGCTGAGCTTCCAGTCTCGACATACGTAGAATTACCTATGATGCAAATTTGCTCAGTCAATGATGATTGAAGCGAATTGTGAAACACCCTGAACGGCGAGATACTCAGGCTCTCGCATTCCAGTCGCTTGTCGAAACCACCGTGGGTCCTGCGTATCATGCATTCGCACGTCTTAGTGGCCTTAGAAAGCCGATTAAGGATTACATTGCCAGCGGCCAATTCCGTTCGCCGGCGCATGGCCCCGGTACATCTGAGCAGGGCAACGTCATTTGAAACCGTTTGACACCATTCAAAAACTCGGACGGTTGGCGGCCAGCCACCATGCCCGCCGTCAGAGGCAGCGAGAGAGCAACCCCTACCTGAACGCAATTGGCGAACTCATACCGGTACAGGGTATTCAGGGCTTCACTGATCGATTTGTTTTGCCTCTTCATCATGAATACAAAGGTGACCTGCAGGCTACCGGTCAGGGAGAAATTATCCTAAGACAAAGACATGACAGCGTCGTCGACTACGTGGCCGTCGAGGAGGTCCACGGCAAGCTGCATGATCTCTCCGGTGGTTTTACCGTTATTCATCAGGGGCGGATCAATGCCGAAAATTCAGTGTCGCGACAAAGGCTCTTTATCCAGAGCGGATCGGGAACCGGACAGCTAAACGGTTTGATCGGCGGTATTGAGCTCGTCGAGCGGCTGAATTCGCTTCTCTACAAACTGAACTATCGGATTTAGCCGTACTGCGATCTCTCAGGCCTTGTTGTCCAGATAGCCAGTCATTCTAAGGCTTTGAATAAAGGCCTGAACCTTCGCCGTGCGATGCGTCGCTCCGTGTGTGACCAACCACAGCTTCGTACGCCATGCTCGATTTGCCGACAGGATTTCCACCAAGCCATCGGTGGCTTTCGCGTCTTCCACCGGCATGAATGCGAGGCCAAGACCGGCACGTACAGCCTGTACTCGGCAATGGAAACTGGAGCTCTGAACTCGATAATTCGGTTTTTTCACGTTCTTGTTCAACCATTTATAGGGTCCATAAGACCGCCCACGGTCAGGGCCTATGAACAAGTGGTCCGGTAATGCCTCGAGCGAGTCCGGTTTTCCCCGCGACGATAGGTAAGACTCACTGGCGTAGAGACCGCTGTCCAACGGGATGAGTGGCAAAACCACGTAGTCAGGATCCACCGGCTCTTTACCGCTTCGAATTGCAACATGCGCTTCGCCATACTCCAGTCGCAGCACCTCGGGCGTCATAACACAGCGGATTCTTGAATCAGGATTGTTCTCATTGAAATGCTGCATACCGGACATCAAGGTTTCACAGACCACATCCAACATAGAGACGACCAATTCGCCATCAACACCCTTGTCGCGGGAGTTCGATCGGCCAACAAACTGTTTGAGCTGGTCCTCAGTAGCTTCCGCGACGCGAAGCAAATCATCACCGATTTCTGTCAGTGAGTAGCCCTTGGCATTGCGGAAAAAGATTTTGCCGCCCAACTCCTCTTCCAGGCTGTCTATGTGACGAATGATCGTTGCCCGATGTACGCCGAGCTTCTCAGCCGCCGCACTGACAGTGCCGTACTTTGCGACATGGTATGCGGTACGAAACTCGTTCCACTTTTCCAATCAATGCTCCTCGCTTTTTTCACAAAAAATCTTGCGCCTCAGTCATTCTCACAGTAGCACCTCCAGACCGACCCCAGCTACGGTGACACATACTTCCACAGCAGCGTCTACTGCGGCGCCAATAGCAGACTCGATGCTGTTGTACGAGCGCTCCGAGGAGCCTGCGGATTCTCGAGGCTCCGAATTCAAAGAGCTAGAACTGAAGGGGGTCTACAGGATCTGTGTCGGCGGTCAGCTCACGGTCGTCAGTTACGCCGTCGCCGTCGGAATCCGCTTTGTAGGGAGATGTTCCGATTTTCCGCTCATCGGTGTTGAGCAGGCCGTCGCCATCGATATCGTTGTCGAGCCTGTCTTCAACGCCGTCTCGGTCGGTATCTTCCCAGCGGCTCGGATCGTCCGGGAAACCGTCGAACGCGTCTTCAACGCCGTCACTATCGGCGTCGATGGCAAGTGGCACGTCCAGTCCAACCCACTCAGAAGCGAAGTCCAGTGGTTTGCCTGACATTGCCACCGAAATGGCCATCATTTCTATCTCGGACATGAACAGCCGACGCTGCTCCTGCGGTAAGCCCAGGTGGCCACCGGGCCGCCAACCCACCTTCGGCAGGGCGCGTAGTGCCCATCCCATGCTGGTTCTGTCGGTTACGGTCACATTCGCCTGCTGTCCTGCTGAGAGACGACTGCCCGCGGCCACGATCATCATCAACTCCTGAATTTCCCGGTTGGAAAAGTGACGGCGTAACTCTTCGATATGCGCTGCCGATACCGGTCCCGGCAGAGGGCCAGCATCTCTGGCAAACCGCAGGGCGGCAAGTTGAGCGTCGTCAAACAGTGTCGACCGCTCAAAGTCGAACAAGTCATATATCTGCCGCATGTCGTCGTCGGTCACCACGCCATCAGCCCGTTCGTCTTGCATGAATTCATACAGCCATCGCGTTCCGTGTACCTGGCAATGCACGCAACCGGACGAAAGCTGGTAAACCACGAAAACCTGCCAGAGAAACTTCATGGAGAGCGCGCGATCACCCGCCGCGAAGTAGTTTTCGATACGCGACGTTCCCATGGCATTCTGTCGTGTCCACTCCGTATCGAATCGAATTCGATCACTGTAGCTGTACCGCGTAGGTTTCACGACCGGGGCGCTGTAGTAGCTGACATCAAAATCTGCAACGGGAAAATTGGGCGTGGTTGACGGTGGGGCGTTACTTGCACGTTCGCCAGGTTTAGCCCAGCGAGTATCATCCAAGGGGTAGAAGTCGAACGGATCCTCGACACCATCTTTGTCGCTGTCGTTCAGGCTTCGAGGGATGTCGTAACCGGTGATCCGGTTGAGCCAATCCTGCGCGAAGTCCGCTGCCGGCGCAGCGAGGTCCTCGCGATTCCAGCTGGCCAGAATCTCCTCATGTGCATTCGCCATCATCTCGCCGGCAAACAGTGTCGAGCGTTGTTCCTCGGCGTCTCGACTTCGGTTGTCGCCCAAACGCCAGCCAACGGACGAAAGGTGCTCTTGTGCCCACGCGATCGATTCAGCGTCGCTGGCGATCGGCAGCGCCTGATCAATGGCAGCATTGGACAGGTTAAAGGCGGCGAGCTCCATCAGCTCGGCGATGTGACGGTCGGTGAAGTGCTGGCGAAGCATCGCGTGCGTGTCGGCGTTAACGCTGGCCGGCAGGCTGGACACCGTCGCAATGAAGGAAAAAGCGGCGTGTGTCCGTTCATCCTTTATTGAGTCCAGGTAGCCAGGCGACCAGACGGCACGAATCTGCGATAGCGGCACTCCCAGGTAAGCCAGCTGATACGCAGCCCTGACCTGAAAGTGGTTGCTGCCCGCAAGCACCATTTGATAAAGCGTTAATGTCCACTTGGTCTCTGCATCAAACATGGCATCGGCATGAATCATCATGTCGCCAATAAGAATGCCTTCGTACAAATCTCGCAGGTTGGCTACATCGATGAGGTGCCTGTCGTAGTAGCCTGACTCATCGCCGGGTTGCTGGTCCGCGTTCAAGTCCCCGGCGTTGGCCCATCCATGCAGTCCAAGGCCAAATGCGGAAGTCATTCCAACAAGAATTTTGTACATGACATGCCCCTTTTGCTTGGCTATTGGCGACACCTATTGACTTCGCGGTACTCGCGTCAGGCCGTGGAAGTGAAAATTTTCCGACTCTCTGGAAGGTGGCGGAATTCGAGAAACAGCGTACTGTAGGACCGAGTTTTTGAAAGGTGCCTGAATGCACACCTACTGTGCATCCGCTCACGTTGCGCGGCCTCGGCGACCGACGGCACCATAGCGTTCACGCAAAAATACCGAAGCAAGGAGACATCAATGACCCAGGCTCGATCGTTCGTATTGCTCTCTTTCCTGATCTGCGCAGCGGGTGTCACAGACGCTGACGTTCCATCATCGGCCGACGTTCTGGCGTTCGGTGAGGACGATATTCTGTTTGTCGGAGATTCCCGGCAGGGTGTCGTTTACGCCTACGACCTGGCTGACGACGGCCGCGCAAGCAAATCCGATGTTGCTTACAACCTTCTCGACCTCGACGCGACCATCGTCGCGACGCTGGACGCTGAGCCCGGCTCGATCCTCTATCGAGACCTGGCAGTCCATCCGGTAACTCGCAACGCGTTTGTTTCGGTCAGTTACACCAATGACGGAAAGGAGCGTTCATCCGTGGTCTCAGTCACAAGAGCCGGTGAGGTCGCAGAGCTGGATCTGGGCGCTCTCAAATCCAGCAGCTTCACACTGAATGAGACAGCCGATGATGCGGTGACATTCTGGCGCGATATTCCGGCACCCAGCCTGACCATCACCGATCTGGATTACGTCAAGGGTGAATTGTTCGTATCGGGGATATCGACAGGTGAGTTCGCTTCAACGCTGCGGAAAATACCGTATCCGTTCAGTACCGTGGTAACCGCCTCGAGCATTGAGATGTACCACGCGGCTCACGCTCAGAAGGAAACCCGGGCACCAATTCGTGCGATGACAGTAATCGATCTTGAGGGTGAGTCTGTCGTCGTCGCGGCCTACACCTGCACGCCACTGGTGACGCTGCCGGTAGACAGCCTCAAAGACGGTGCAAAAGTCACGGGCAAGACCATTGCGGAACTCGGCTATGGCAATACGCCGCTGGATGTTATCGCGTTCTCGGCCAGCGACATGCAGGGAAAAGTGAGCAGCTACCTGTTGGTTGTAAACCGGGAAATGGCTGCAGACCTGATCACATTCGAGGAGGTGTCCGCTGCTGTCGCGGGCAACGGCCTCTCGTCTCCTGTGCCTTACCTCGGCGCGACGGCTGGTGTCGCCACGACGACTCTGCCACTGGCAGGGGTTATGCAGGCGGCTGACCAGGACAACCAGTTCCTGTTAGCGCTGCGACGAAACCTCGACACCGGAGCCACCGAGCTGGTTTCCTTCCGTAAAGGTGCGTTTTTCCGTCTCAGTGACTTCATCAGCGAGTACAACTTTCCCGACTACGAGTACGAAGACGACGAGTTTTCACAAGGCACACGCATGTTCCAGAACATGCTGAAAGCGGACGAAGGCTATCCGGATCAGGCACGCTGACGGTTGTGAACGGTTCACCTGCGGCCTACGCCCTGTGGGTAGTATGGCTCTTGCTAAGCGGGCCGGGTCTGGCGTGTCAGAACGAAGCTGTTGAGGTTGATATATATCCAACCGCAGAGGTTCTGCCCGACAACCTGCTCCGTTTTTACGTCTACTTTCCACGGCGCATGAGCGGTCAGGTAAGCGCTTCGGACTTAAGGCTGCTGGATGCCGACGGCCAGCCAATCAGGGACGCTCTCCTCGCGACCACTTACGAACTCTGGTCACCGAATCGTCAAAGACTCACCGTGTTGCTGGACCCGGGACGAGTCAAGACCGGACTGCACGCCAACGATACGCTGGGAAGGGCTTTGGTCAGCGGCCAGCGCTACGCCATTCAGGTACCGGCTTCCTTGATCGACAGTACTGGCTGTCTGCTGGGAAAGACGACCACCTACTCGTTCACGGCGGGACCGACTGATGTGGAGCCGCCGTCTCCAGGAGCTTGGCGTGTAGCACCGCCACGTACCGGCAGCAAAGACACACTGGTGGTCGATCTGGGCAGCCCACACGATCACTTGTCCATGGCTTATCGGATCCGTGTGGTTGATCAAGGCGGCAAGGTGGTCGCCGGTCAAATCGACGTTTCAGACAGCGAGCAGGTCTGGCAATTCACGCCGCGAGAGGACTGGTCATCTCAGGACTACCGAATCTCCGTCGATCCACGCCTGGAGGATCTGGCCGGCAATCGTCCCGGTGCCCGCTTCGACCGCGATCTTGCCGTACCAAAGCGGCATTGGGATCGAGAAGTCGCCTTCGCCCCCATCTCAGAGGATGAATAAACGCAATCGCTCTTCGTTTGTCGGTCGTCCGTCTGACGGGCTTCTCGTCTCCCTGAGCGCAATTCTGCTGCTTGTTTCTGCGCCTTCCTCCAGCGCAGACGATGAACTCGTCGAACTGAGGAAGCAGCTGCAGCAGCTACAGCAGCAAGTTCGCGAACAAGCGCTGGAAATCGAAGCACTCAAACAGGCATTGCCTCAGGCGGAAACACTGCAAGCGGGAGGGGATACGAAGCTGCCTTCGTCTGCGGAGACGGCTGCTGCCACACAGAGCACAGGTGCCGGGCGTCAGGAAATCGGTCGCGTACCCGATGACGCTTTCGTCAGGGCCGGCGACTTTGTCGGCTCCCTGTTGTTGCCCGGCAGTAGCGCCTCCGTTCGCATCGGAGGATACATTCAGGCAGACATGGGCTACGACTTCGACAGTCTCGGGTTTTCGGATGCTTTGAACCTTCGGACGCTGCCGCTGGACGGGTTTGCCGGTGACGATGAATCGATCTTTCGCAGCCACGCGCGTAACAGCCGCTTGAATATCGATGTCAGAGACAGCACGCGGCTCGGCGAATTCCGCACGTTTGTTGAGTTTGACTTTTTTGGCAGCGGAAACACATTTACCAACAACTACTCGCCAGTGCTCAGGCACGCTGCCGCCGGTATCGGTAATTTGTATTTTGGACAGTACTGGTCGCAGTTCACTGATCTGGCGGCCTTTCCAGAAGGGACTTCAAGCCCCTTAGGACAGCCGCTGGTTAGAAACCCGGGGATTCGCTGGCGCACGGACTTGAACGAGCACTGGCGTGTGGCGATCGGTATAGAGGATCCGGCAGGGGACCTATCTGGTGAGAGCGCACTTCTCGCCTCGGACGCGGTGCCCAATCTGACCGGCTATGTCCAGGTGGAGAAGCCCTGGGGCAGGGTTCGCCTCGCCGGTCTCGGTTTGAGACTGGAATCGACCAGCGACAGTGTCTACGGCGGCGGCGTACATTTGTCGGGGCGGCTGTCGATACCGCTGGTCAACGATCAGGATAATCTCGCCTTTTCATTCCAGGCCGGTCGGGGTTTTGCGCACTATTACGCGACGCTATCGAATGCGGGGCTTGAAGGCGTGGTGTCCAATGACGGGTCAATCGAGGCCACCGAGGTCCTGGCGGGCTATCTTGCCTACCAGCACTGGTGGAGTGATACCTTGCGCTCGACTCTGAAAATCAGCGGTCTGGACTTTACGTCACCGCAAGGCTCCGGCGAACTGGACCTCGACAGCGGCACTTCGTTTGGCGTAAATCTGTTCTGGTCGCCGTTTACAAACAGTACTTTCGGTCTGGAATACGTGCACGCCGATCGCAAGGTCGTCAATGGCTTGTCGGGCTCGGGGTCCAGGCTGTCAGGTGTCGCTCGATTTGATTTCTAGCAAGCTCGACCCTTGTGCACCTGGACCCACGACCGCAACGCCCCCTCTACGTGTTCGACGAAATCGAGCACCGGCCATCTCTGGCCGAAACCCACCGTTGTTCTAGTGTTCGATACAATGGCGGCTGCTGATCCGTAGCCGACGCTGAAAAGCCCACCGCTTAATGAAGCTTCACATCCTGAGCGACATCCATGTCGAATTTGAGGCTTTCGTTCCCCCGGCGACTGACGCAGACGTAATCGTTCTGGCCGGCGACATCCACGTTGGAAGGAAAGGTTTGGATTGGGCGTTAGAACAATTCCCTGACAAACCGGTGATTTATGTACTTGGAAACCATGAGTACTACGGCAAGGCAGTTCCGAAACTCACTAATGAGCTGCAGAAAATCGCAGCTAACACCAACGTCCATCTGCTTGAGCGTAGTTCGGTAGAGATAGATGGCGTCACATTCCTGGGGAGCACGCTGTGGACAGACTTTGAGCTCTTCGGCGACCCCAGGATCGCTGGTTTTGAAGCTCAACAGAAAATGACTGACTTCAAGAAGATCAGGGTCAGCCCAAGGTTTAGCCGTCTCCGGTCTGTTGACGCGTCAGTAATGCACTATCGGGCCAAGAAGTGGATTCAAGAAGAGCTGCGGAAAACCGTAGGTAAAGTCGTTGTCGTAACTCATCACGGACCTAGCGCGAGGTCGTTGCCAGAGCGCTACAGGGAGGATCTGCTAAGTGCAGCCTATGTCTCCGACATGGACGACTTTGTGAGCAAGTCCGACGCTACATTGTGGATTCATGGCCACCTCCATTCGACCAGTGACTACAGACTTGGAAACACACGAGTTGTCTGTAACCCGAGGGGATATCCAGACGAATCCAATGATGAATTCGCACCGGATTTCGTCGTGACTCTGTAGTTGGGCAGCGGCAGCAATTGGGCGTTAGCTTCCTCCCGGGCGATGTCTGCTAGTATTTCGGCTCCTGACCCTTTTCGGTCATTCGGCTTTGGGGCTGAATATCGCTCTCTACGTTCAAAAAGGTCAAAGAAACAGGCAAGCGATGAATGGAATCACTGAATTCGTAGCTCGACTAAAAGCATGGCAAGTTTTTATCCTGTTGGTGTTTCCCATGTTCGCATCCCAGTTCTACCTGATGAGCAACATGCCGTCGCCCGGATCATCGCCGCAGCCGCCCAGCTTTGAAGAATTTGACGCGCTCTTTAAGCAGACCATGCTGATGTCGCTGCTCATGGTGGTTTTGCTCTTAGCATGGTTGCTGTCGATTGGTTTTGCGGCGAATCGCCGCGTAGAGAAAAGCTTGCGCCTAAACACGCGCTTGGCAGCCGGAAGTGCGGTCTTCGCCGCTGGCTATATTGCGCTTGCTCCGCTCATATGGCCCGGTCCGGGTGACCTATCCTCGGGAGAAGGCTCCATGGCGTTGGTTTTTCCTCTTCACATACTGGCGATGATCGGTCTGTTCTACGTACTCGCATTCGCAGCCCGAAGCATCATCATGGCCGAAAGACAGTCGCCCGTATCATTCTTCGACTATTCCGGGCCATTTTTTCTCATGTGGTTTTTTCCGATAGGCGTGTGGTTTGTTCAGCCTCGCGTCAATCGGATCGTTGCGGCCCAGTAGGCGAGCCTTCCAGCGACCGCTCCTGGCCGAAAGCAGAACTTCACTCACCCTAGAAAACCGGACACAAAGCGTCGGCTAACTGCGTCAAGCCGACACACTGCCTGCCGCCGGTTTGCTCAGCTCAAAAACTGATCTGAAACAAAAAGTAGTGATCAATCAGCAGCGCGGCGAACAGCAGTGACAGGTAGGTGATCGAGTACTTGAACAGCTGCATCGGCAGACGCTTGTTCGCTCGGTCCGTCATCATCTGCACGGCGTAATTCAGGAAGTAGCCGCCGGATACGAGAGCGGTGATCAGGTAGATCAGGCCGCTCATGCCGATCAGGTAGGGCACCACAGTGACGACGACCATCAGGATTGTGTACAGCAGGATGTTCAGGCGAGTGAAGTCTTCGCCGTGAGTGACCGGCAGCATCGGGATGCCGACCTTGGCGTATTCGTCCTTGCGGGCGATCGCCAGCGCCCAGAAGTGCGGCGGTGTCCAGGTGAAGATGATCAGGAACAGCAGTAGCGCGTCCGCAGAGACTTCACCGGTGACGGCAGCCCAGCCGAGTACCGGGGGTGCCGCGCCGGCCGCACCGCCGATGACGATATTTTGCGGCGTAGCCCGCTTCAGCCAGACGGTGTAAATCACGGCATAGCCGATTAATGACATGAAAGTCAGCACGGCGGTCAGCGGATTGACCAGAGTCCACAGGATCAACATCGACAGGACGCAGAGACCGGTCGCGAACTGCAGCGCAGAACGTTCGTCGAGACGCCCGTCCGGCAGAGGCCGACCGCTAGTGCGCAGCATGTGGATATCGATGCGTGCATCAAGCAGGTGGTTGTAGACCGCCGCTGATGACGAAGCGAGTGCAATACCGAGTGTGCCAAACACCAGGGCCTGCAGGTCCGGGATGGTTGGAACCGCGAGGAACATGCCGACGACCGCCGTAAAGACGATCAGCATGACGACTCGAGGCTTGGTCAGTTCGTAATAGTCACGCCAGTGAAAGGCGGTTTGTACGCTCGCGCTCATGTCAGCCTATCTGCGAAATTTTGAAGAGCTTCTTGATGTCCGAAACCATGTCTTTCGGATCCATATCCGGACGGAAATACAGCACGATGTTGCCGATCGGGTCGATCAGGAAGTAGCCCCCTGTCGGTTCCCCCGCCGGCAACTTGGACGTCAGTAAGGATGACAGCGCGGCATCCTGACCGGTCCACAAGTCGCCGTGTTCCGACTCGATAAACAGGGTATCCGGCGTCACATCGCCGTGCAAGAAAAGTCGCTCGAGTCGGTCCATTTCCCGGCCCAGCATCTTGCGGGACTGCCGCTGGATGTACAGCGTCTCCACACAAGCTTCGTCGCACTCGGCCTCGTTGACGTAGGCGAGGCGCCACAGCGGTTCTTCCGACTGCAGCGCGCCAACCGCAGGTAGCGTGTCGTTGATATTGACGATCGGCTCCAGCAGTGTGCCGTTGCTCGCGCCCAGCTTCACTTCCTGGCCGCTGAAGTACATCCACATCGCGAGCGCCATCGGCCCGAAAAATGCGAGGAACACGAGAATCAAAGTGACTTTCCCGGAAGAAGCCGTCTTCGTGGTCGCGTATCCGTCGTGTTCGTTGCTATCGGATGCCTTGTCGTGAGTCACCCGTGTCTCCTTTTCTTCAATCGCCAGACCAGCAGCCCGGAGGCCATCGCCGCCATTGCAAACCACTGGAAGGCATAGCCAAAGTGCCGGCTCGCCGACAATTCTTCTGGCTGCCAGCGACGCACAAAGCCATCGGCCTGTCCGTCGTCCATCAACAACACCACCGGTGCGAGTTCTTCATTGAGCAGACTCGCGACCTCATCGAGTACTGGATACACCGCGTGCCGCGGCCAGCCCATGCTGCCTTCAAACGGGTCACCCATGCGCATGCCGGCTCGCGGCAGTCGACCAACACGACCGAGGATCGTGCGACTGTCGTCACCGACTCGTACCTGCTCGGCCAGACTATCGCCCGGCGGCACCCAGCCGCGGTTAACGAGCATCAGCGTACCGGAGTCCTCCAACCGCAGTGGCGTGATCACGAAGTGGCCTGGTCGACCGTCGACGATCATGTTGTCGAGAAGCAGCTGTCGCCCACTGTCGTACACCCCGCGAACGCGAAGCTGCTGAAATGGGCGAACCTCGTCGCCAGCGCTGTACCACGAGTGGCCCTCGGTGCTCGAATACGCATCGAGGCTGGCGCGTTTGTCCATCCCGCGACTAATTTGCCACACCCCGAGCGAGGCCAGCATGGCAACTACCGTAAACCCTATGAAATAGGGCGTCAGCGAGCGTCGGGGCGCCGCGGTGTTCACGTTATACTCTGCCTCATGAAACTGATCATCATCGGCCTGCTTTTGGCCATTCTTGCGAGTCTCGCGTCCGGGTTGTTTTTCCTCACCACCGAGAAAGACGATCCAAGCAAGCTGCTGCGTTCGCTGCAGATTCGCATCGCGCTGTCCATCACGCTGGTCGTTGTTCTGGTCGTCGCCTGGTTCAGCGGCGTGATCACACCGCCACGCGGTTGACACCCAGATAAAAACGGGCGCTTACGCGCCCGCTGTGTATTCATTTCGACGCGTCGCTACATCCAGTAGACAAACACGTACAGGCCGACCCAGACCACGTCGACGAAGTGCCAGTACCAGGCCGTCGCTTCAAACGCGAAGTGCTTCTCCGGCGTGAAGTGACCTTTGACCACGCGCAGCCAGATGATAAACAGCATGATCGCGCCGATCGTGACGTGCAGACCGTGGAAGCCGGTCAGCATGAAAAAGGTCGACCCGTAAATACCGGTCGAGAGCTTCAGATTCAGGTCCTGATAGGCGTGGATGTACTCATACATCTGCAGGCCGACAAAGATAAACCCGAGCATCCAGGTAGCCGCCAACATCGACAGCAGAATGCCGCGGTGTTTCGCGATCAGCGAGTGGTGCGCGATCGTGATGGTGACCGAGCTGGTCAGCAGGATGGCCGTGTTGATCAGCGGCAGTCCCAGCGGACCCATGACCGTGTACTCGCCGCCCATCTCAGCCGGACCGTTGGTCGGCCAGGCGGCCTCGAAGCCCTGCCAGAGCACCGCATTGGTGAAGAAGTTGTTGCTGTCGCCACCCAGCCACGGCACCGACATATTGCGGGCGTAAAACAGTGCGCCGAAGAAGGCGAGGAAGAACATGACCTCGGAGAAGATGAACCAGAACATCCCCATGCGGAACGAGGTGTCGACCTGCGGGCTGTAAATGCCCTGCTGGTTTTCGCCGATGACGTCACCGAACCAGCCGGCCATCATAAAAATCATGACGGCAAAGCCGCCCATCATGACCCAGAAGCCGAAGTCGGCGCCGTTCAGCCAGCTTGAAACTCCGACCATAAGCAGCAACAGGCCCACTGCGCCGACCACCGGCCAGTGACTGTCGTGAGGGACGTAATAACTATCGTCAGCGTGTGATGACATGGTTTCTTCCGATGATCAGTTCTGCGACATCCGTAGCGTGTCGTAGAACGTGTATTGCAAAGTGATCGTGTCGACGTAGTCCGGAACGTCCGGATCGACGATGAACTGGAGTGGCATCGCCCTGGATTCCTTCGCGGCGAACTCCTGGTTGTTGAAACAGAAGCATTCCAGCTTCTTGAAGTGTTTCGATGCAACGACCGGCGCGACACTCGGGATGGCCTGGCCGACCATGGTCTTGTTAGCCTTGTTTTCCGCCGTGAATGTGGCGAAATACAGCTTGCCCGGCGTTACCGTCATGCTCGGCACATCCGCCGCCAGATCCCAAGGCGCATACTCGTTAACCGTGGTGACGAACTCGACGCGAATTTCGCGCGAGTAGTCGGGGGCTTCAACAACCTGTGCCGCCGTGTCGTTGGTGCGACCGCCAAAACCGGTGATCTCGCAAAACACCTCGTACAGCGGCACCAGCAAAAAGCCAAAGCCGAACATGCCGGCACTCATGACGAGCAGGCACAGCATCAGGCTGCGGTTTTCCAATTTTCTGGACTTGGCCCGCATGATCTAGCTGTTCAGCACCCCAAGCGTGATGAAGCCGACGTAGAATGTCAGGGCCAGCGCGACCAGCATCAATGCCGTCCGCCGTACGCCTCGTTTCTGTTCGTCCACGATACCGTCCACTTAGTGCGCTTCGCGCGGCTTCACTTCCGGCGGCGTGTCGAACGTGTGATACGGCGCCGGTGACGGGACCGTCCACTCGAGGCCCACCGGGTTATCCCAGACCATGTCTGTGGCCTTGGCGCCCTTCTTCGACGTCAGCAGGATGTAGACAAAGATGAGCTGCGAGAAGCCAAAGCCGAAGGCACCGATACTGGCGATCGCGTTGAAGTCCGCAAACTGCGTGGAGTAATCCGGAATACGACGCGGCATGCCGGCGAGACCCACAAAGTGCATCGGGAAGAAGGTCATGTTGACGAAAATGGTCGACAGCCAGAAATGCAGCTTGCCGAGTTTTTCGTTGTACATGTGGCCGGTCCACTTCGGCAGCCA
>JBCCNM010000087.1:0-13910 GCA_039025835.1 Pseudomonadota bacterium
GTTGCGGGACGACTGGCGATTCGACGGCTTTGTCGTCAGCGACTGGGACTCCATCCGTCAGCTCGCCATTCACGGCCTTACAGCCGACGATCGCGGATCCGCCCTCGAGGCGATAACCGCCGGCGTCGATATGGAGATGCATGGCGATGCCTACCTCAATCATTTGAAAGGGCTCATTAACGAGGGCGTCATCGATGAGTCGCTGATCGATGACGCCGCTGCGAACATCCTGCGCGTCAAGTTCCGACTGGGTCTGTTTGAGCGACCCTACACCGATCCGGCTGATTACCCGCCGTTTGGCGACGACGACGCCTTCGCGGTGGCAAAAAAGGCCGCCGTGCAAAGCGCCGTACTGCTGAAGAACGACCAACACGTGCTGCCGCTGGATGCGTCGTCCACGGCTTCGGTGGCCGTGATCGGTCCACTGGCCAACGCACCCTACGAACAGCTGGGCACGTGGATTTTTGACGGCGACCGCGATCTGAGCATCACGCCGGTCGATGCGATTCGTTCGCTGGTTGGCGATCGCGTTGATGTGCATCACGTGCCTGCGCTGTCGTACTCGCGCGATAAATCCCGCGATGGTTTTGACGCGGCGCTGGCAGCCTCTCGTGCCTGCGACGTTGTTGTCCTGTTCCTGGGTGAGGAGGCGGTGTTGAGCGGCGAGGCGCACTCGCGGGCTGACATTGACCTGCCGGGCGTCCAGCCGGAACTGGTCGCAGCGATTCGTGCGGTCGGCAAGCCCGTTGTTGCCGTGATCATGGCCGGTCGGCCGTTGACCCTGAGCAATATTGTCGATGAGGTGGATGCCATCCTCTACGCATGGCACCCGGGCACGATGGGTGGCCCCGCGATTGCCGACCTGCTGTTTGGTGTCGAGTCGCCGTCGGGCAAGCTTCCCGCGAGTTTTCCGAGGATGGTCGGCCAGATACCGGTGCACTACAACCAAAAGAACACCGGCAAGCCGCCGTCGCCGGACACGGTGGTATTGATCGATGACATCGATCCGCACGCGCCGCAATTGTCGACCGGCATGACGGCCTACCATCTTGATGCCGGTTACACGCCGCTGTTTCCATTTGGCCACGGACTGTCGTACACCTACTTCGATTACCGCGACATTGCGGTCAGTGCGGAAAACGTGGCGCTCGACGGCAGCGTCACAATCAGCGTCACGCTCGAAAACGACGGCGACAGACCGGGTACCGAGGTCGTCCAGCTGTATATTCGCGATCTGGTCGGCAATGTCACCAGGCCGGTGCGTGAATTGAAGGGATTTCGGCGCATTACGCTGGACCCGGGAGAGCAGACACGCGTTGAGTTTACGATCGACGCCAATGACCTCGCGTTCTACGGACGCAACAACAGGCGCATGGTCGAGCCGGGTGAATTCCACGCGTGGATTGGTGGCAGTTCAGCCACGCAGTTGCGGATCGCGTTCCGCCTCGTCGACGCCGGCTGATTAACGTGAGTCGCGGCTCGGCTTACACCATACGCGTCGCCCTGACCGTGGCGCTCGGCGGCTTCCTGATGGGCTTCGATGCGTCGGTGATATCCGGCGTTACCGGCTTCATCGAAACGCAGTTTGAGCTGAGCAAGCTGCAGCTCGGTTGGGCCGTGTCATCGCTGACCCTGACCGCGACGCTGGCGATGATGGTGTCTGGTCCGTTGAGTGACCGCTACGGTCGCCGCCCGGTGCTCAAGGTGGCGGCCGTGTTGTTTGCGGTGTCTGCAGTCTGGTCGGCGTTCGCGCCGGATTTCCTGTCGCTGGTGATCGCTCGCATGCTGGGCGGCTTTGGCGTTGGTGCGGCATTGATCATTGCACCGATGTACATTGCCGAGATAGCGCCCGGCCACAAGCGCGGTCGACTGGTGTCGTTCAACCAGCTGAACATCGTCGTTGGCATTTCAGCGGCGTTCTTCAGCAACTACCTGATTCTGGGCCTGAGCGAATCAGCCGCCTCCTGGGTGACGACGCTGGGAATCGCCGAATCACAGTGGCGCTGGATGCTTGGTGTCGAGGCGATACCGGCTGTGCTGTATTTCCTGGCACTGGCCTTTATTCCGGAGAGTCCCCGGTGGCTGGCCATGCAACAGCGGGAAGACGAGGCGCTCGAGGTGCTGGATGCGGTCAATGGCCCGGAGCAGGCAAAGGCTGAGCTGCAAAACGTCTACCTTGCCATCGAGGCCGAGCAGGAGCAGCACGGTGTGGGGCTGCGGGCGCTGTTGCATCCGTCGATGAAACTTGTGCTGACCATCGGCATTTCGGTGGGCGTGTTGCAGCAGATCACCGGAATCAACTCGGTGTTTTTCTATGCGCCGATGATTTTTGAACAGTCCGGCATTGGCACCAATGCAGCCTTCATGCAGGCCGTTCTGGTCGGCCTCGTTAACGTAGGTTTTACGCTGGCCGCCATCGCATTGATCGATCGACTTGGCCGACGACCACTGCTCGGCGTCGGGCTGACCGGCATCACTGTGTGCATGCTGACGCTGGCCTGGGCTTTCGGTTCGGCAAGCTATCAGCTGCCAGCGAACGCCGAATTGCCGGACGGCATTGATCGGGGTGCGATCGCCGACGTCCTGGGCGAACGCTTCGACAGCGATGTCGATTTCCGCAACGCGGTTACAGCTGCGATCGGTATCGAACAGTTTACCGAACACAACTCGGCACTGGTCAGTACAGCAATCGATGCCAATTCGCGACTGATTCTCGCGGCGATTCTGGGTTTCGTGGCGAGCTTTGCGATCTCGTTGGGGCCCGTTATGTGGGTGCTGTTTTCCGAGCTATTTCCGAATCGGGTTCGCGGCATTGCCATCTCGTTCGTCGGACTGATTAATTCGGCGGTCGCTTTTCTCGTCACGCTCGTATTCCCATGGCAGCTGGAGAACCTCGGCACATCGACGACCTTCCTGATTTACGGCGTATTCGCGGCGATCGGTTTCGTGTTCGTCATGCGCATCCTGCCGGAGACCAAGGGTCGCTCGCTCGAGGAGCTCGAAACGGTCCTGGTGAAGGCGTAGTCGATGGCAACGTCGCCCCGACTGTCGCTGCGCGGTCTGCGCACATTCTGCGTTGCCGCCAAGCATGAAAACTTCCGTGAGGCTGGCGAGGAGCTTTTCATTACACCGTCGGCAGTGAGTCATCAGATAAAGTCGCTGGAGCAGGAGCTCAACCGGGAGTTGTTCAAGCGCAGCGCCAGGGACCTGAAGCTGACCGCGACCGGTCGCAGCCTGTACGAAGAAGTCGCTCCTCTGCTGGATCAGCTGCACGAGGTGACGTCGAGCTTCCGTGCCGGCCGTTCGAGAAGCAAGCTGCGACTCTCGGTGCAACCTTTTTTCGCCAGCGAGTTGTTTGTGCCTCGCCTGCCCGAGTTCACAACGCGTTACCCGGAAATCGAGATTCAGGTCGGCACCAGTGATGAGTCGTCCGAGAAGCATCCGAAAGATGCGGACCTGTCGATACGTCTGTTCAGAAAGCCACCCGATAAGCTCGTGGCGCATCGCTTGTTTCCACTGCGCATGGCGCCGTCGGGCTCGAGAGAGTTCAAGAAGACAATCAAGGTAAAGAACGACCGCATCGTCAGTAATTTCCCGCTGCTGGTGCATGAGACTCGCCCGAAAGCGTGGCGTCAGTGGGAAAAGGCCAGCGGTATTCAACTGCCCACCGACAGCAGGGTCACACGACTCGATTCGATGATCGCGATCGTGCGCGCTGCGGAGCAGGGCCTCGGCGCCGCACTCGTGCCGGTGCCGATCGCCCAGCAATGGTTTCACCAGGAGACCATTGTGCCGCTGTTCGATCACGAGCTCGTTGCTGATGTCAGCTACTACCTTGTGGTGGCGCAGGAGCGCGAAAATGACGAGGCCGTTCGTCTTCTGAGCGACTGGATTCTCGACACCTTCGCCGAGTAATCCCCCCGGAAACTTTAGCGATCAGCGTTGAATTTTTTTCAACGCTGGGCTGATTCTTTTTCGTTTGTGACTGGTCGCCGCCGACCCTATCGTGCTTGTGTCCCCGGAGGTATCCCCCCCACCAAACGGGACGTGTTTGTACCTTTAACCCCTGGAGCCAGGATCATGTACAAGAAAGCACCATCAGGACGAGACGCTTTCGAGTTCAGCCTTCGCGGTATGACAACGATTGCGTCTTTCGGGCCCGTGCCCGTCATCGCTGACGACAAAATCAATAAGGTCATCGATCAGACACTGGCACGAGCCGAACCCGCCGACCAACCGACGATGACTCGGGAGATCGAGAATTTCCTCGCGAGGCTGTTCGCCCCGCCCGGACTCGATCGCGCGGCATAAGCTCGACCGACCGATCACCATTGAGCATAAAGTCAAGCAATATCAGATGCTTGCGGGCTCACAATCACGGTGACGGTCGCACAATAAGAACCACTCAGCCCGGTCCGGCGAGTTGACCACTCCCCCCGCGTCGCTCGCCGCGACCGGTCGCTGATCCCCTGCAAACCGGTCTGCCGAGACGCCGCTGAGGTTTTCTCGCAACACGTTCCTTTTCTACGGATTTAGGGCTGAAACCCGCATGTCGCCTCGGTGACGATTGTTTGACAGCGCTGTCATACTTTGTTACACCTGACGCTCAAACAACAATATCCAACGTTCCGAACGCGGGGGGAACAATGCTTGGAAACGTAACTTGGCGCAGCATCGCTGCGCTTGCAGGTATCACTGTCTTACTGTCCGGGTGCGACAACCCGAGCCGGCCGTTCACCGACGTCGCTGACGACGCCGTGGCCGCTGCCGAACCGTCGCAAACCAACCAGAACATCAGCAATCCGACGCTGGTCATTGCCGACAACAACGAGGTGTCGCCGGGCGACAACCTGACGCTTGTCTTCAGCGACGAGTTCGACGGCCCGCTCGATCCGGAGACCTGGTTCTTCGCGACCGGCGACGGCACCGAAGTCGGGCTGCCCGGTGGCTGGGGTAACAACGAGCTCCAGTACTACCAGCCGGACAATGCTCAGGTGTCCAACGGCATTTTGAACATCACGGCCGAAATCGAGGCGGCGCCGCTCGGTCTGAACTACACGTCTGCTCGCCTCAACACCTCCGATCGCTTCGCGTTCCGCTACGGCCGCATCGAAGCCAGCATCAAGCTGCCGGCAGGCCAGGGCCTGTGGCCGGCCTTCTGGATGCTGTCTCAGGACAGCCCTTACGGCATCTGGGCGGCGACCGGCGAAATGGACGTCATGGAGGCCATCAACCTCGACGGCACCGGCGGTAATGAAATCTTCGCAACGCTGCACTACGGCGGCGAATTCCCGGCAAACACGTCCACGTCTGTGACGTATACGCCGGGAGTGGACGTGACTGACACGTTCAACACCTACGCGATGGAGTGGGACGAGACCGAGGTCCGCTGGTATTTCAATGACACGCTGTATGCGGTACAGAACTCGTGGTTCTCGACCGCCGCGCCTTACCCGGCACCGTTCGACCAGAACTTCCATATCCTGCTCAACCTCGCGGTTGGCGGGAACTTCCCGGGTAACGGAATCGACAACAGCGCCTTCCCTGCCACGATGCAAGTCGACTGGGTCCGCGTTTACTCCGGCGAAGAGTAGACCCTTGTCCAATCCGCTCGACATCCTGTTTCGTATTTTACGAGGCTCCGCTCTGCGAGCCTCTCCCTGTTTCGAGGGCGTTTAGCCCTTCGCAACACGTTTTAGCGAGAAAGTTCTCATGAATGCACCCAAGCGCCTTTATCGCACTTCAACACTGCTGGCCGCGGCACTCGTCGTCGCCGGTTGTTTTGACAACGGCGACGGACCCGAGTCCATCCAGAACGAGCCCGTTGCACCGCTACCACCGTTACCGGTCGGCTTCTGCGACACGATCAACTTCGAACTGGTTTGCGAACTGCCGGAGATCATCAACTTCAATGGCGGTTCATCGGTCATTATCGACAACCCGGACCAGAGCGGCATCAACACCAGTGATGCTGTGGCACAGATGCAGAAATTTCCGGACCAGGTGTTCGGCGGTACGCGTCTGAACTACGACGAACTGGTCGACTTTGGTGACGGCACGTCCTGGGCGGTCAAAGTCTGGTCACCGCGCCCGGTGGCATTCACCTTCAAACTCGAAGAGACGATGACCACCTTCGGTCCGGAGCGAGTGGGTAACCATTCCGGCAGCAGCATGTGGGAGCAGTTCTGCTTCGACTTCGCAGGTGCGACCAACCCGGCCGTCGTCTACAACGGCGTTACGCTGATTTTCGACAACGGCACACTCGGTCAGGCGGACACCGATCCGGCCAACTGGACCTTCTTCTACGACGACATTGAGCAGGTCAGCGACTGCGGCAGCGCAGGCGGTGGTGCCGGTGTCCCGAACCTGGCGACCAACGGCGGCTTTGAGAACGGCTCGCTGGACGGCTGGGTCGCGCAGGAAAACGGCGGCACGATCAATGTTGATGCGACCGACAGCAACGGCGGCGACTTCTCTGTCGCCATCGGTGCGGGCCGTCTCGACAACCCGATTCTTCGCCAGGAGCGCATCGGCGCCGGTGAAATCAATCCGGGGGACGACGTCACGGTGACCTTCGACATGCGCGGCAACGCGGCAAACGGCGGCGTGATCAACGTCGAGCTGTTTACCGAGGGCGACATGGGCGTCACCGGCAGCGAGCTGCTCGGCAGCATCGCGGATCCGACCACCGGCTACACGACGTACACCTTCGTCGGCTCGATTCCGGAGCCGACGATGTCGACCGGATCGGCGTCCTCTGATCTCAGCGGCGATGTCTCCGGCGGCGTGACGCTGCAACTTGGCTTTGTCTGCGGCGATGTCGCGGACTGTGTTGTCGATGTCAATATCGACAACGTGATCATCAGCAACGCCGAAGGCACCGGCGGTGGTGGCGGCGGTGGAGGCGGCGGCAGCGGCTTCGACGGCGGCCTCGTCACCAACGGCGACTTCGAGGCGGGCACCAGCCCGTGGCTGGCCGGCGTATCCAACCCGATCGGTTCCGAAAACGTCATCGATGACATGGGCAACAGTGTCTACTTCGTCGACGTGATGGCGGCCGGGGACGCGTTCAACGTCAACCTGAGCCAGATTCTGCCGATCACGCAGGATCAGACTTACACATTGACCTTCCGCGCGCGGTCAAACGTCTCGCGCTCAATACTTGCGGGTATCGGTCTGGCTGGCGGCGACTTCTCCAACACGACGCAGTCGGTGGACCTGACCACAGACTGGCAGAACTTCACGCTCGAACTGACGGCAGCCGGATTCGGCGACCCGGCGGCTCGCGTGCTGTTCGATCTCGGCGCTGAAGTCGGCCAGGTCTTTATCGATGACGTGCGCCTCGTTGAAGGCGTGCCGTTCGACAGCGGCCTGGTCACCAACGGCGACTTCGAAGCGGGCATCAGCCCGTGGCTGAACGGTGTTACCAACCCGATCGGCAGCGAAAACGTCATCGACGATATGGGCAACAACGTCTACTTCGTTGATGTCATGACCGCCGGTGACGCGTTCAACGTCAACCTCAGCCAGATCCTGGAAATCATCCAGGATGAGACCTACACCCTGAGCTTCCGCGCACGTTCCAATGTTTCGCGGTCAATTCTTGCAGGTATCGGTCTGGCCGGTGGCGACTTCTCCAACACCACGGAGACCGTCGCGCTGACAACCGACTGGCAAAACTTTACCTTCGAGCTGACGGCCGCCGGTTTCGGCGACCCGGCCGCTCGCGTGCTCTTCGACCTTGGCGCTGAAGTGGGCCAGGTCTTCATCGACGATATCTCACTGGTCGTCTCCACCGGCGGCGGTGGTGGCACCGGCGGTGGTGGCGCCATGAACCTCGCGGTGAATGGTGACCTCGAAACCGGTGACCAGTCCGGCTGGGTCAACAACCCGCAGGACGGCAGCATCGAAGTCGTCGACACCGAAGCGGCCAGCGGCGTCTACTCGCTGAACATCAGCACGTCTTACTCCGGTACGGGTCCGGCACCGGCTCCGCCGATTGCCAAGCAGGAACGTGTCGGCGCGGGCAGCGTGAATCCGGATGAGCAGATCACGATCAGCTTCGACCTGAAGGGCACGGCCGGCGCCGGCGGTGTTCTCAACGTCGAGCTGTTCTCCGAGATCGACTCCGGCGGTGTCTCTGCTTCCGTTCTTCTCGAGTCAATCGGTGCCGTACCGGCCGACTGGCAGACTTTCACCTATACGCCGACCACGGGCTCTGACGTCAGTGGCGGTGTCACTCTGCAGTTCGCTGCAGCCTGCGGACCGGTCGAGAACTGCGCGGTCGATGTGTTCATCGACAACGTCGTCATCACGGCCGGCAGCGGCGGTGGTACCGGCGGCGGTGGCACGGGAGGTGGCGGCGCCACCTCGGACGTCGACTTCGAAAGCGGCATGTTCACCTTCAACGACTTTGACGGTGGTACAGCGGCGGTTGTCGCCAACCCGGATGCATCCGGCCTGAACACCAGTGTGCAGGTCGCACAGATGCAGAAGTTCCCGGGTGCCACGTTCGGTGGCAGCACGCTGGTCCTCGACAGCTCGGTCGCGCTGGCGGACGGTGACTCCTACACGATGCTGGTTCGCGCCACGCGTCCGGTACAGGTCACCTTCGAGCTGGAAGGCGTCAACCAGGAACGCACCGCCTTCCACAGCGGCAGCGGCACCTGGGAGAACCTGTGCTTTGACTTCACTGGTGTGTCCGGTGATGTCACCGGCTACACGATCATCTTCGACAACGGCATCCCGGGTTCGGCCGACACCGAAGCGGCCAACTGGACCTTCCAGTTCGACGATATCCAGCAGACCTCCTCGGCGTGTCCGGCGGTCCCGGCGCACGACAGCGGCCTGCTGACCAACGGTGACTTTGAGTCCGGCACCACGCCGTGGCTGGCCGGTGTGTCTGACCCGATTGCGGCCGGCAACATCGTCACGCTCGGCGGCAACAACGTCTACTTCGTCAACATCGAGTCACCGGATCCGAATGCACCGTTCGCCGTGAACCTCAGCCAGAAGCTGACGATCACGCCGGGAACGACGTACACGCTGAGCTTCCGCGCACGCGCCAGTGTGCCTCGCAGCATCATCGCGGGTATCGGCCTGTCGGATGGCGACTTCTCGAACAACTCGATGCCGGTTGACCTGAACACCGGCTGGCAGGACATCTCGCTCGAGCTTGCCGCCACCGGATTCGGGGATGCCAACAGCCGCGTGCTGTTCGACCTGAACGGCGAGGCGGGCGAGGTCTACATAGACAACGTCTCGCTCGTCGAAGCGCCGCCGTTTGACAGTGGACTGCTGACCAACGGCGACTTCGAGTCCGGCACCAGCCCGTGGCTGGCCGGTGTCACTGACCCGATCGCCGGTTCGAGCATCATCATGGACGACGGCAGCAACGTGTACTTCGCCAACATCACGTCACCGGATCCAAACGCTCCGTTTGCTGTGAATCTCAGCCAGAAGCTGACGATTACCCCGGGTGAAACCTACACACTGAGCTTCCGCGCGCGTTCGAACGGCGACCGGTCGATCATTGCGGGTATCGGCCTGTCGGATGGCGACTTCTCCAACAACTCGGTGCCGGTGGACCTGACGGCGACCTACCAGGACTACTCACTCGACCTGACGGCCACCGGTTTCGGTGATGCCAACAGTCGCGTGCTGTTTGACCTGAATGGCGAGGCTGGCGAGGTCTACATCGACAACGTCTCACTCGTAGTCGCCGCCGGCGGCGGCACGGGCGGTGGCGGAACCGGCGGTGGTGGTGCCACCGGCAACCTCGCGGTCAACGGCGATCTCGAAACCGGCGACGTGACGGGCTGGACGAACTTCGACAACGGCGGAACGATCGCGGTCTCGACGGCGGAAGCCTCTGGCGGCATCTACTCGCTGAACTTCGCAGTCTCATCCGACGGCACGGCCGGCGGTAACCCGGTAGTCAAGCAGGAGCGCATCGGCCAGGGAACGGTTCAGCCGAACCAGGCCATCACCGTCTCGTTTGATCTGAAGGGCACGATCACGCAGCCGGGTGCGGCGGTGATTGCCGAGTTTTTCTCGGAAGGCACGACGGTCGTCAACCAGATCCTCGAGAGTTACACGGACTCCATCGCCGACTGGCAGACGTTTACCTACAACGTCACCACGTCTTCCGATGTGTCTGGTGGGATCACGCTTCAGCTCGTCGGCGCCTGCGGCGCGGTCGCGGGTTGTGACATCAACATGTTCGTCGACAACGTGTCGATCACGATCGACTGATGGGGGACGCGATGAACGTTTCACGACACAAGAAAACACAAAAAAGAGTAATCGCTATGGCGGGAACACGCTTTTCACAGCGCATTCAGCAGGTGCTTTTCATGCTTGCCCTGTTGCTGGCGTTCGGCGGCATGCAGGTCGCATCGGCCCAGGAAACGGTCGTTACTACCGTCAAGGACGAAAACGGATGGAGGCTCCAGATCAACGGCCAGGACTTCTATATGAAGGGCGTCGTCTGGGGATATACGCCGCGCGGGGAAAACTACACCTACAACCTGTTCGGGCAGAGCGACGAGCAGATTCGTAAGGTACTGGACTACGAGTTCGGGCTGATGGCCGAAATGGGCGTCAACTCGATTCGTACCTTCACCAAGATCCCGCCGCGCTGGGTAACCTACATTTACCGGGAGCACGGTATCTGGAGTGTCATCAACCCGCTGATGGGCCGCTACGGCTACAACATCGACGGCCAGTGGGTTCCGTTCACCGATTACTCCGATCCGCGTACGCGTGAGGTGCTCAAGCGCGACATGGCCGGGTGGGTTCGCGAATACAAGGACGTCGAAGGCGTCCTGATGTTCGCCTTCGGTAACGAAAGCAACTACGGCCTGTCCTGGTCGAGCTTCGAAATCGAAAACCTGCCGGAAGGCGAACAGAACACGGCCAAGGCCCGCTATCTGTACAGCCTGTTCCAGGAAGTGATTGCCGAAGGCAAGTCCATTGCGCCGAACTACCCGTTCTCGATCGTCAACGGTGACCTGCAGTACATCGACCTGATCGTCGAGCTGATGCCGGACCTCGATATTCTCGGCAGTAACGTCTATCGCGGTAACAGTTTCACCGACCTGTGGGCGAGTGTTGACGAAAAACTGGACCTGCCGGTCGCGTTTTTCGAATTCGGCAGTGACGCGTTCAACGCACGTGATTTTCGTGAAGATCAGGAAGCACAGGCGCTGATCCTCAAGTCCCAGTGGCAGGAGATGTACAACAAGGCCTGGGGCAAGGGCGAGGAAGGCAACTCCATCGGCGCATTCATCTTCGAATGGCGCGACGAGTGGTGGAAGTACCTGCAGATCGAGCAGCTCGAAATCCAGAACAACAACGCGTCGTGGTCCAACCAGGCGTACCTGTTTGACTGGGCGCCGGGCAAAAACAACATGAACGAGGAGTGGTTCGGAATCACCGCTCTTGGCCCGCTGAACACCGACGGTGTTGCCACGGCCCGGCCGCGCATGGCGTACGACGTCATGCAGGAAGTGTTCGCCATCGATATCTACGGTACCGATAAAGATGAGATCAATGAGGCCTTCGCCAACCTGAATCTCGACTTCTACTCACTGAGAGGCGATGTCCGCAGACTCAAGGTGGAAGCTGACGAGGACCAGTCGAAACTGAAACTCACCGGCGGTCGCCTGCAGGGTGAAATGGTCTTCCGCGGCACCGAGCAGTCGGTGTCGGAAGACGGCGAGCGCGGTGTGGACTTCTCGGATGGCCAGATGGTCTTCCTGGATTTCGAATTCCAGCCGAACGATCGCGTGCAGGGGCAGATGACCATCAATGCGCTGGCCAACGTGGCCAACAAGCGAAACGTCGAGTTCACCTACGGTGATCGCGGCCTGCCGCTGACGATTGTGACCGAAGTCGCCGAGCGCAGCATCTTTGGCGACGTAACCGTCACCGAGCGCCCGATCGTGTTCAACGATCGTGAGCGCGTCGAAGTCTACGACTTCAACGCCAAGTACGAAGGCGAGACTTTTGATGTCGAAGCCTTCTACCACACCTCGCGTTTCCACTGGGGGTACGAGGGTGACCACTTTGGCCTGCTGCGTGAGGCAACCGATATTGTCGGCTCTGACATCTGGAATGCGAAAGCACCGGAAGGGATTGAGATTATCGGTAAGGAAGGCGCATGGGATGGCCTGACCCTGCTGTTCGGCCCCGAGGTTTACTGGGGTGCCAACCCGAAAGCGATGCTGAAGTACGACTTCAGATTCGCAAACTTCGACTGGACATTTATCCACTCGGAAGACTTTGCACGACTGGATGAAGGTGCCAGCGCCTCGCAGGCGACCGACCGCCAGTCGCGTCAGACGACGCTGACGGCCGAACGTGAATTCGGCAACGGCCTCAAAGTGGAGCTCGGCGGTATCATCTCGGCGCCGGAGCGTATTGACGAAGGATTTGACCGCGTCGACCGCGCCGGCAACGTGTTCTTTGAGGAGATCGATTTCGAGGACACGCTGGGCTTCCGCGGCAAGCTGGAGTTTCCGTTCCTCGGCACCCAGTCCTACGTACTCGCGCAGCACGCGGGGCTCGTCGCTAACGCCGGCCAGCATCACCGGACCTTCGGCGTCACCGACCCGAGTGGGCTGCCGAATTCCGGTTTTGGTAACAAGCGTGAATACGAAGCCGGCCTGATCTGGCAGACCGGCAACCTGATGGTCATGCCGCGCATCCTGTATCGCGACAACCTCGTGCACGCCAATCCGCTGATCGAACCGTCGATCTCCGGTGCCGTGCTGCGGCCGGGCGTCAACCCGCGTGACACCGACGGCGACCCGTTCGCCGTTCTCGGTAACCGCGAAGCGCGTTCCGCTGAGGTCTACCTGACCTATGATCCGACCGGGGCCACGCCGTTTTACAACTGGGACAACGACTGGCGAGAAGACGCATCGTTTGCGTTCAACATCGGCGCGACCTACACGGAGTTCCCGACAGCGACCGACGCGTACCTGATCTTCCTGCCCGAATTCGGCACCAACGCCTCGTTTGGTCTGGGCCTGCCGGCGGAAGACGTGTTCACGGTCAAGACCAAGATGGTCGTGAACCCGAACCCGAATGCGCGTTACATCGTTCGTGCGGAACATGCGTCGCAGCAGTCCACCGGTAACCCGGTAGGCGGCACGCGCGACTTCACCAAGCTGCACTGGCACATGGAGTTCAACCGCAAGCACGTGGTTCGCGGTTTCTTCATGAAGGACGCCTGGGGCCCGTACGACTTCTACCAGCAGCTGAACTTCACCTTCCCGGAACAGTTCATGCTGGACTACTCCATCCGCCTGGGTGGCAGCGGTCAGCTGGGTTCGGCTGAAGACGAGCAGAATGCGACGCGCATCGGTATCCGTTCTCACTACCGGACCGTGGATGAGAATTCACCGCCGGATGAGTTCCTGGAAGGTACGAACGATTCGACGTTCCTGACCGTTATCTATTTCACCTACCAGTTCTAGCACTGGATTGACCCGTCAAGGATTACCCATGATGAAGACTTCAATTCGAAACACGACGCGGTCCACCTCAGCCAGGCAATTTGGCCTGGCGATGCTGGGTGCTGTGTCCCTCGCACTGGCCGGCTGCAACTCCGAACGAGACGCAGACGACGGCCAGCTCATTAACTCGGTCACGCTGCCGACGGACGTGGTTCTGAACCTCTTCTGCGAAGACGTCGGCGTGTTCCCGGAGACCTGCGTACTCGACGATCCGGAGAACCCGTTTGCGTTCACGACGATCATCGAATTCGACGAGAACAACCCGGACGCCTCCAACAAGTTCGACCTGTTCAACTCGATTCCGCCTGGGCCGACCGGCGCCAAAGCGCGCTTCTACTTTTGGGCCACTGCGCTGGCACGCCGCGCTTCCGGAGAGAACCAGTTCTA
>JBCCNM010000088.1:0-13852 GCA_039025835.1 Pseudomonadota bacterium
CAAAGCCGGTGACCTCGGTCGGTATATGCGCGAGGCCACCTTTGTGGTTGCTGGCCGCGAGATCCATGTGCAGCCAGGCGACGTCGTTGTCGATGAATTCAGCGAGGAAACTGCCGGCGAGTATGTGGTCACCGGCCGCGTTAGGTGAACACTGCATCAGGTCCGCCACCGGGCTGTCGAGGTCCTGAAGAAACTCCTTGCCGATCGGGAACGGCCAGACGCGCTCACCGCTGTCGACGCCGATGCGTTGCAGCCGCGTGTGCCATTCCTCGCGGTTGGTGAAAACGCCGGAGTAGCGAGTCGTGACGGCGCTGATGCAGGTGCCGGTCAGCGTCGCGTAGTCAATGATCAAGCCAGGCTTCTCCCGGCTGGCGAGCACCAGCGTGTCGGCCAGCGCCATGCGGCCCTCTGCGTCGGTGTGGATGGTTTGAATGGTTTTGCCGTTAGCGGCCGTAACGACATCCTGCGACTTGTAGGCGGTCGGGCCGGTGCGGTTTTCAGTAATCGCGAGCCAGCAGTCCACCGCATACGGCAGTTTCAGAGTTGAAACACTCAACAACGTGCCGAGCGCCACCGCGCTGCCCTGCATATCACCGTGCATGTCGAGCATCGACTGGAACGGCTTCAGGTTGGTACCGCCGGTATCGAAAATGATGCCTTTGCCGACCAGTGCTACGTCGGCTTTCGCCGTGCGGCGCTTGGGCCGGTAGCGCAAGCGAACGATGCTCGCGCTGTTGTCGGCGTTGCCCTGTGCCACAGCAAGGAACGCGCCAGCGCCGAGTTTTTCGAGCTGCGTTGTCGAATAGCGTGTGAATTGCCAGCCGTGGCGGCGCGCGAGATCACGGGCCATCGCGGCGTAGTTGCGGGCGTCCAGTTTGTTTGGGGGCAGGGCGGTGAGCCAGCGAGCCAGGTTATTACCCTTCGCCTCGGCGCGTACGCGGGCGACGTCGAGCTTGCTGCGCAGACCGAGCAGGCGCACGCTGCGAAACGGCAACTCCGATGATTTAGCTTTAAACGTCGGCAAGGAAAAGCCGGCCGCCAGCGCAGCGGACAAGGCATCCAGCGTGATGCTGCCCTGTTGCGGCCGGGAAAAACCGATAGCTGCGATACCGAGCTGGCCGGGTTTGCAGCCGATCGCTGCCGCGACCAGCTTACGAGCAAACGACAGGCGTTCGTGTGCTTCAGCATTGGGCTTCAGGAAACCGGCAATAACCAGCGTTTGCTTCGAGTTATCCAGTCGCGTCACTGCCGGTTTGCCCGGCGCTGATCGCCGGTGAGCTGCGGCCAGTCGAGCACCGTCTGGAAGCTGTCTGAAATGAGCCGGTTTCGGCGTCTCCGGAAGTATCAGGAGTAACAGATCCAGCTTGTCGACGTCGTCGGCGGAAATACGCCCAAGCTGTTGATTAACGCGAAGTTCTTTCGCGTCAGGAAGAAGCTCATGCATTGCTATGAAATATCCCGGGATGGCTTGACCGTTGCTCCGCAAACGCGGAACATGCGGCCACGCTCTGGCGATCTGGACAGAGCGCTGATCCTAGCAGGACGACATCGTTAATTCACGCCACGCTGTCGTGAGTCGACCTCGCCAGGAAACCGGGGATAACAACTGGATGGGGCAATGACCAAGTTCAATCCATACGATGATATCGATCCACTCGAAACCACCGAGTGGCTGGAGTCGATTGATTCCGTATTGACGACTCACGGTGCGGAGCGAGCGCACTTTCTTCTGAACCGCATGATCGACCACGCACGACGCAGTGGTGCGTATCTGCCGTACAGTCCAAACACGGCATACCTGAACACGATCTCGCCGGGCCGCCAACCGGAATACCCCGGCGATCGCTCGCTGGAGCGTCGCATCGAGGCCATACTGCGCTGGAACGCGATGGCCATGGTGGTGCGCGCCAACAAGGTCAGCACCGAGTACGGGGGGCACATCTCGAGTTACGCCTCGTCGGCAACTCTGTACGAAGTGGGCTTCAATCACTTCTGGAAAGGGCCGACCGAAGACCACGGCGGCGACATGATTTACTTCCAGGGCCATTCGTCGCCGGGCATTTATGCGCGGGCGTTCCTTGAAGGCCGTATGGACGAGGCGGACCTGTCCAAATTCCGTCAGGAAGTCGGCGGCGGCGGGTTGTCGTCGTATCCGCATCCGTGGTTGATGCCGGACTTCTGGCAGTTCCCGACCGTGTCGATGGGTCTCGGTCCGATGATGGCGATTTACCAGGCGCGATTCATGCGTTACATGGAGCACCGTGGCATGGTGGCCCCCTCCGATCGCAAGATCTGGGCATTCCTTGGCGATGGCGAGATGGATGAACCCGAGTCGCTGGGCGCGATCACGATGCCGGTGCGTGAAGGTCTCGACAATCTCGTGTTCGTCATCAACTGTAACCTGCAGCGGCTCGACGGTCCGGTGCGCGGCAACGGCAAGATTATCCAGGAACTCGAAGCAGCATTCCTCGGCGCTGGCTGGAATGTCGTCAAGGTCGTCTGGGGCTCACGCTGGGACCCGCTGCTGGCGCAGGACCAGGCGGGCAAGCTGCGTGCCCTGATGGACGAGACCGTCGACGGTGAATACCAGGTGTACAAGGCGCGCAGTGGCGCCTATGTGCGCGAAAAGTTCTTTGGCAAGCATCCCGAAACGTCGGCCATGGTCGCCAATATGTCGGACGAGGAGGTCTGGCGCCTGAACCGCGGCGGCCACGACCCGCTGAAGGTCTACGCTGCCTACGATGCAGCGTCGAAACACCAGGGTCAGCCGACGGTGATCCTCGCGAAGACGGTAAAGGGCTACGGCATGGGCGCGGCCGGTGAAGGCCAGAACACGGCGCACCAGCAGAAGAAAATGGACATCGAGTCGCTGCGTGAATTCCGCGACCGCTTCAACATCCCGATCGCTGACAAGGACATCGAGGATGTGCCGTTCTACAAGCCGGCGGCCGACAGCGCAGAGCTGGAATACCTGCACGAGCGTCGCCAGTCGCTGGGCGGTTTCCTGCCGCAACGACGTCGCAAGGCAGCTGCGCTCAAGGCGCCGCCGCTGGAGGTTTTCAAGACCCAGCTCGATGGCACCGGTGAACGCGAGGCATCGACGACGATGGCCTTTGTTCGCATGCTGACGGCGCTGACGCGTGACAAGCAGATCGGCAAGCACGTGGTCCCGATCGTGCCCGATGAGGCTCGCACTTTCGGCATGGAGGGCATGTTCCGTCAGGTCGGCATTTACGCGTCGAAAGGCCAGCTGTATGAACCGGAAGACGCGGGTGAGCTGATGTACTACCGCGAAGACAAGAGCGGTCAAATCCTCGAGGAAGGCATCAACGAGGCCGGTGCGTTCTGCTCATGGGCGGCTGCCGGTACGTCGTATGCCAACCACAACACGCAGATGGTGCCGTTCTACATCTACTACTCCATGTTCGGCTTCCAGCGTATCGGTGACTTCATCTGGGCAGCGGGTGACCAGCAGTCACGAGGTTTCCTGATCGGCGGCACCGCCGGCCGCACAACGCTGGCCGGTGAGGGTCTGCAGCACCAGGACGGACACAGTCTCGTCATGTCGTCGACCGTGCCCAACTGTCGCAGCTACGACCCGACATTCGCCTACGAAATGGCGGTCATCATCCAGGACGGCATGCGTCGCATGGTGGAAGAGCAGGAGAACATTTTCTACTACATCACGGCGATGAACGAAAACTACGTTCACCCGCCGATGCCGGCGGGTGTCGAAGACGGCATCCTCAAAGGCATGTACCTGTTGAACGTCGGCGGCGTTGGCAAGATCCGCGCACAGCTTATGGGCTCGGGCACAATCCTGCGTGAAGTGATCGCGGCCGGCGAGCTGTTGTACAAGGACTTTGGGATCGTCACCGACATCTGGTCGGTCACCAGCTTTAACGAACTTCGTCGTGAAGCTCTCGAGGTTGAACGCTGGAACCAGTTACATCCGGAGGAGTCGCCAAGGAAGAGTTATGTGGAGGCTTGTCTCGCGGACCGCCCGGGACCGTATATTGCCGCCACCGACTACATGAAAATTGTTCCCGACCAGATTCAGCGTTGGGTGCCTGGCACATACGTGTCGCTCGGCACTGACGGCTACGGTCGCAGTGACGCCCGAGAGGCGCTGCGACGCCATTTCGAAGTGGATCGACGCTACATCGCAGTTACGGCATTGAAAGCACTTGCTGATGACGGCGTGCTCGACCAGAAGACCGTCGGCCAGGCCATCGAGAAATACGGTATCGACCCGGATCGTCCGGATCCGGTCAACCTGTAGTCGGAGACGAGCGTGGCGAAAACACTGGACATCGTCGTCCCGGACCTGGGCGATTTCTCCGACGTCGAGATCATCGAGCTGCTGGTCAAACCGGGCGACAAGGTCGCCAGGGAAGACGGCCTCATTACCCTCGAAACCGACAAGGCAGCCATGGACGTGCCGGCTCCCGAGGATGGCGTCGTTGTCGCACTGACCGTCGATACCGGCGGCATCGTCAACAGCGGTGACGTCATCGGCACAATGGAAATCAAGGACGGCGACACTGTGATCATTCCGCCGCCGGCCAAGCTTGCAAGCGAGTCGGCAAATGAATCGGCGGACGAGCCGGCCGTGTCAGCGCCGGAGCCGGAACCCGCAGCACCGTCGGCCGGGCCGAAGACGCTGGTCGTTCCCGACCTTGGCGACTTTTCCGAGGTGGAGGTTATCGAGGTGCTCGTCTCGCCGGGTGACAGTGTGGCGGTCGAGGACGGATTGGTGACGCTGGAAACGGACAAGGCGGCGATGGACGTTCCGGCTTCTGACGCCGGCACAGTCATCGAGGTACTGGTCAGCGTCGGTGACACGGTGTCGGCGGGTTCGCCGGTAGTCAATATCGAGGCCAGCGGTGCAGCCGCTGCCCCTCCGACGCCGCCTGCCGGATCCGAGACAGCCACCGCTCCGGTTGAGACACCAAAGGCGGCCGAGCTGCCGCCGGCGGCACCGCCGGCACCTGCGCCGGCTGTTGCTCCGAAAGAGCCGGCACGCATTGATGAAGCGGGCTTCGCTCGCGCACACGCCAGTCCGTCCGTGCGCAAGCTCGCGCGCGAACTCGGTGTGGATCTCGGCCAGGTCAAAGGCAAGGGATCGAAGGGCCGCATCCTGCACGATGACGTCAAGGCCTGGGTCAAGTCGGTCCTTGCCGGCGGCACCGAGCTGCCGGGCAGTGGCGGAGGCCTGCCGAAGACGCCGAGCGTTGATTTCGCCAAGTTTGGTGACATCGACGTGCAGCCGCTGACGCGCATCCAGAAGATCTCAGGACCGCGACTGCAGGCGAGCTGGATCAATATCCCGCACGTGACGCAGCAAGATGAGGCGGATATCACTGAACTCGAGGCGCGCCGACAGCAGCTCAAAGGTCCGGCGAAGGAGCGGGGAATTCCGCTGACGCCTCTGGCCTTCATCATGAAAGCCTGCGTCAGCGCCTTGCAGGAGTTTCCGAAGGTCAATTCCTCACTGGCCGAAGACGGCCAGCATCTCGTCTTCAAGAAGTACATCCACATGGGCTTTGCCGCGGATACCGATCAAGGTCTGGTTGTGCCGGTCATCCGCGATGCGGACAAGAAAGACGTCTACGAACTGGCCAAGGAGCTCGGCGAGCTGTCCGCGCTGGCGCGCGAAGGCAAACTCAAGGCGCCGCAGCTTCAGGGTGCGTCATTCACAATTTCGAGCCTCGGTGGTATTGGCGGCACCGCCTTCACACCCATCGTGAATTCGCCGGAGGTGGCTATCCTCGGTGTGTCTCGCTCGGCGATGAAGCCGATCTGGGACGGTGAGAGTTTCGCGCCACGGCTGATGCTGCCGTACGGCCTGTCCTACGATCATCGCGTGATCGACGGTGCCCTGGCGGCCCGCTTTACCACGTACCTGGCCGGCAAGCTGGCCGATGTTGATGAATTGCTGCAGGCGATCCCGTAGTGGCTGAAATCAAACTGACGGTTCCTGACCTTGGCGATTTCGCTGACGTCGAGGTTATAGAAATCCTCGTGTCACCCGGCGACAGCGTTGCGGTCGAGGACGGATTGGTGACGTTGGAAACGGACAAGGCGGCGATGGACGTACCGGCCTCGCATGCGGGCACGATCAAGAGTGTCAGTGTTGCCGTTGGCGACACGCTGAACGCCGGCGACGTGGTCGCGGTCGTCGAGGCCGTGGAGGAGAGCGACGCGGCACAACCGGCTGAAACGCCAGCGCCGGCCGCTACAGCCACTCCGGAAGCGGCGGCACCGCTTGTGGGTGATGCCACGCACAGTGCACAGATGGTGGTCATAGGATCCGGACCGGGCGGCTACACCGCGGCGTTTCGCGCAGCTGATCTCGGTATGGACGTGATAATGATCGAGCGCTATCCGTCACTCGGCGGTGTGTGTCTGAATGTCGGTTGTATCCCGTCGAAGGCCTTACTGCACACCGCCAAGGTCATTGACGATGCAGCAGCGATGTCGGACCACGGCGTGAGCTTCGGTACACCGTCTATCGATGCCGGCAAGCTCAACACCTGGAAGGACAGCGTCGTCGGTCGCCTGACCGGAGGCATCGAAATGCTGGCGAAGCGTCGCAAGGTCCGCGTCCTGAATGCGACGGCCAGGTTTGCGTCGCCAAAGCACCTTGAGCTGGACAACGGCGAAACCGTCGCTTTTGAACACTGCATCATTGCGGCGGGTTCAGAGCCTTTCATGCTGCCCGGCCTGCCCGACGATCCGCGCATCGTTACGTCGACCGGTGCGCTGCAGATCGACCCGTTGCCAAAGCGCATGCTGGTGGTCGGTGGCGGGATCATCGGCCTGGAAATGGCTTGCGTGTACGCGGCGCTTGGCACAGCTGTAACGGTTGTCGAACTGACCGATCAACTCATGCCGGGTACCGATGCGGATCTCGTCAAGCCCTTCCAGAAGATCGTCAAAGACCGCTATGCATCGATCATGACATCGACCAAAGTGACCGGAATGAAGGCTACCGTGCCTGGCATCGAGGTGTACTTTGAAGGTGAGGGTGCGCCCGAATCGGAAGTCTTCGACAAGGTGCTCGTCGCCATCGGTCGGCGCGCCAACGGCGACAAGCTGGATGCCGACAAGGCAGGCGTCAACGTCGATGAGCGGGGTATCGTAGCGGTCGACAACCAGATGCGCACCAATGTGTCGCATATCTACGCGATCGGTGATTTGGCCGGCGGGCCGATGCTGGCGCATAAGGCGACGCACGAGGCCAAGGTGGCCGCTGAGGCGGCAGCCGGCCAGAAGAGCTTCTTCGATGCACGCACGATTCCGTCCGTGGCCTACACGGATCCGGAGGTGGCGTGGGTCGGCCTGACCGAAACCGAGGCGCAATCGAAAGGTATCGAATACGAGAAGGCCCAGTTTCCGTGGGTGGCGAGCGGTCGATCCCTGGCCAACGGCCGCAACGAGGGCTTTACCAAGATGCTGTTCGATCCGAAGTCCGGTCGTGTGCTCGGCGGCGCCATCGTGGGTACCTCCGCTGGCGATCTGATTGCCGAGATCGGTCTTGCGATCGAGATGGGGGCTGACGCCGAAGACGTCGGGCTGACGATTCATCCGCACCCGACCTTGTCCGAAACCGTCGGTTTTACTGCCGAGGCGTTCGAGGGGACACTGACCGACCTGTACATGCCGCGCAAGACGCCGCGGCACTGACCGCGGCAACGGGGTTTACTCGGTCAGCGCGCCCGGAATCTCGTCGGGGCTTTCGACAAGCCGTTCGGCGCCCGCCGACTCGAGCTCGCCGCGAGACCCGTAGCCGTACAGCACGCCCACCGTTGACAGGCCGTTGTCGCGCGCGCCGAGCATATCGTAGCGTCGGTCACCGATCATGACCGGGTCAACCAGGCCCTTCTCTGTAGCCAGCATATGTGCGAGCAAATCGCGCTTATTGGCGAGATGGCCGTCGAGGTCGGGTCCGTGCACGGCGCGGAAAAACCGGGACAGGTCGAAGTGTTTCAGGATCCTGTTGGCGTAGATCTGCGGCTTGCTGGTAGCGACATACAGCGTGTGCCCATCCTGTTTCAGGGTGTCGAGCACGGTGTGAATATTGGTATACGGCTGGTTTTCTCGCCAGCCGACGTTGGCGAAACGTTGTCGATAGTGAGTCAGCGCATCGTCTGCGCGCTCCCGGCCTACCAGCAGGGCAAAACTCTCCTTCAGCGGCGGACCGATACACCAGCGAAAATTCTCGTCCGCCGGCCAGCGTTCACCGAGGCTTTCAAGTGCGTATTCGATGCTGCGGCGAATGCCCTGATACGGGTCCGTCAGCGTGCCGTCAAGGTCGAGGAAGATACTGCGTTTGCGCGCCATTGCACGTAGGATACCAGCCATGCAGGAGACCCGGCTGTACACGCTTTTAACTTACGCGGGCGCTTTGCCGTTTGTCGCCTGCGCGCTTTTGCCGGTGTTTGCTATCGACACCGTACCGTTGCTCGGACGTCCGGATGTCATCGCCCAGGTGTACGGTCTGGCAATCACCAGTTTTGTGGCGGGCAGTCACTGGGGAACCTACCTCTACAAACGCGACAGTTGTCCGATCAATCTGTTCGTCGCCAGCAACGCAATCGTGCTCGCCGTGTTCTTCGCATTCCTGATCGCGGATTCGGCACTGTCAATCGCCGTGCAGATGCTCGCTTTTACCGTTCTGCTGTTAATCGATCGCGCTTTGCATCGAGCCGGCCTGACGACCGACACCTACTCGACGATGCGTCTGCGCGTGACATTGGTTGTGCTCGTGTCACTGGCTGTCATCCTGGTGCAGGTTTCCGGCTGACTCAGGCGGCCTGTTCGTCGACCGGCGGACGTACGTCCGGATAAAGTTCGTCGAGGGCAATGGAACGCCCGTCATCCTGCACGATTCGGCAGTGATAGCGCTTCAGGCCGCGCGGTGAGTCGGCACCGCAGGAGTGCGCAATAATGCCGACTTCCTTTAGCATGGTTTCTGTGTACTTACGCACGCGCTCCGCCTTGTCAGCCGGAACGAGGCCGCGCTGCAGGCGTTTGTCATGAGTCGTGATACCAGTCGGGCAGGTGTTCTTGTTGCATTGCAGCGCCTGGATGCAGCCCAGGGCAAACATGTAACCTCGCGCACAGTTGACGAAGTCGGCGCCAACGCACAGCGCCCACGCAACTTCGGCCGGGTTGATCAGTTTGCCACTGGCGATCACCCTGACGCGGTCACGCAGCCCGTGTTCGATCAGCTTGTCGACGACCAACGGCAGCGATTCGCGAATCGTCAGGCCACAGTTGTCCATCAGGCTCATCGGTGCTGCACCGGTGCCACCGTCGCCACTGTCCACGGTAATGAAGTCCGGCGCCGACTCAATGCCGCGTTCCTTGATGAGTGCGAACAATTCGTCAAGCCAGCCATACGCGCCAATGACGGACTTGAAGCCGGTTGGACGACCGGAAACATCACGCACTCGATTGATCATGTCCAGCAGATCGGCGGCACTGTTGATTTCGGGGTGGCGGTTTGGGCTGATTGAGTCTTCGCCGACCGGAATACCGCGCACCTTCGCGATCGCCGGGGTTACTTTCTCTCCCGGCAGGATGCCGCCTTTGCCTGGTTTGGCGCCCTGGCTGAGCTTCAGCTCGACCATCCGGACCTGCTCGATGTCGCCGATCGCCTTGAGCTTGTCCCAGTCGATCCGGCCCTCGTCATCGCGGATGCCGTATTTGGCGGTGCCGATCTGGAACACAATGTCGCAACCGCCTTCGAGATGGTAGGGCGAGATAGCGCCTTCGCCGGTGTTCATCCAGTTGCCGGCCATCTTTGAACCTTTTGACAGGGCGAGGACAGCGGGCCCCGACAGCGCGCCGTAACTCATGCCCGACACGTTGAAGAACGACGTGGCCTCGTACGGTGTTCGTGCGTACGGACCGATAATCAACGGCCTTGGCTTGACCGAGTCTTCCTCCAGCGTAGGGTAGGGGCAGTTCACGAAGATCGGTGTGCCCGGTACCTTGAGGTTCAGGCTGGAGCCGAAGGCGATCGTGTGGTCGACCCCCTTGGCAGCGCGATACACCCAGCTTCGTTGAGCACGGTTGAATGGCATCTCTTCGCGGTCGCCGGCAAAGAAATACTGGCGAAAGAATTCGCCAATGTGTTCGAAGAAATAGCGGAAGCGGCCAATGACCGGAAAATTGCGCCGCACCGTGTGCTTGGTCTGCGTCACGTCGATGACGTACAGCACGACCAGTGTCAGGACGGCCAGGCCCGCGGCGATGACAAACAGTGTCGCCAGCCAGTCGAACACGACCTTCGTGTAGTTCAGTGTTTCCTGCATCATGTCCCCACTCTCCCCCGATGGTGGCGCCACGGCGTGCGCGGCGCGCTCTGCTTACTTCTTGATGACGTAGGTCGCGATCAGATGGTCAACGCTGAGCCGTCCCGGGCCGATCAGCACCAGCGGAATCAGCATTGCCAGGAACAGCAGCGGAATCCGGAAGTTGCCCGAACCATCGCGAGCGGTGACCCGATAACCTTCCCACAGCTCACCGAGTGATGACCACTCGGCTGGCCAGTGCGTGCTGAAGATGGCGACGATCGTGACGATCAACAGGCTGAACGCCCAGAAGCGCGTAAACAGGCCGATGACCAGAGCAAGACCGCCGAGGATCTCCGCCCAGGTGACGAGGAACCAGTTGAGTTCCGCCGGAAGCTGCGCAAACGGGAACGGCGCATTGGCCATGTTGCGAGCGAACCATCCCGGTACATCACCCCACAGGGTCTCGGATGAATTCAGTTTGCGGAAACCGGCGTTGGCGAACTCGTAGGCCATCAGCAGGCGAATGATCAGCAGGCCAACCCATTCGCCGGCTGAATTGCACCCTGAGGTGACCTGACCCCATACGTCTATAAGCTTTTTCATGATTGACTCCTCAGTCGGGTGCGCGGGCACCAAGAATGATTTCTTTTGATTGGAATTCGTGCAGCGCGGTGCGGCCGTGCTCGAGAAACTGGTCTGCATCGGCGAATCCGATCGCGGTGGCAAGATCGCGAAGAAGTTGCTCGCCCGTCTTGCCGTCTGCGTTGTTTTCGATCGCGCTGAACAGGCCTGCCGTCACCGGATTCAGCTCATGGAATCGAACCTTGTCCTTGTGATTGCGAACGACGGCGAGATAGTGCGGTTGCTCATCGGGTGTGCTTGGCAGGAAATCGGCTGAAATGCGATGCACCGGAAAGCTGTAGGCGTACATCCACGCCAGTTCCGACTTCACCGGGATGCCGTTCAGCACGTCGCCATTCGGATCGATGCCGGCGAGATCGTTTTCCGTATCCGTTACGGACAGGGCGAGCTCAATGTACTCGTAGTGCGCCAGTTCGACGAGAAACGGGAAGTCGTCGTCGCGCAGTTCGTATTCGCCTTGCAGGAACGCCAGAAATTCGGACGGCAACTGCAGAAAGTAGGGCGTCTGCGCCTGGTGTTTTTGCATGAACCCGCGAATAAAGCGGCGCCACTGATCCTCGGAGTGCAAACGCTTCAGTACCGGATAGGTGCGTGCCAGCAGGCTGCGCAGGTTGTTGAAAAACAGCTCGCGGTAGATCGACAGCCGTCGCTCCTCAATGCCTTCAGGCGCGGCGACGTTATCCGGATCACGGAGATGCGCGGCAAACGCATACTGCGTTTCCTGGAAGGCGGGTCGCCTAGCCATTGGCCGCTGCCGCCGGTTTTGCGGCATTCTGGTAGTCGCGGATCTGGCGAACTTCGTCGAGCAGTTCGTCGATCGGCGGAAAGTTAAAATCTCGTTCGAGCAGCGTCGGTACCGGACCGAAATGCGCATAGGCTTCAGCCAGCAGTGCCCAGGACTGCTCGTCGATCGGCGCACCGTGGGTATCCACGCGCAGATCTTCGGCCTCGACGTGATGACCAGCGATGTGAAAATAGCGGATCTTCTCCGCGGGCATGCGCTTAAGGAAAGCGCTGGCGTCGTATTTGTGGTTGATGCTGTTCACCACGATGTTGTTGATATCCAGCATCAGGTCACAATCCGATTCTTCCAGCACCGCCAGCAAGAACTCCAGTTCACCCATGCCTTCGTCGGTAGGCGCGTAAAACGAGACATTCTCCAGTGCCATGCGCTGTTCGAGGATGTCCTGCACGCGCCGCACGCGGTCAGCGACGTAATGAACAGCCTCTTCGGTAAACGGGATAGGCATCAGGTCGTACAACTGACCGTCATCGCCGGTGAAACTCAGGTGGTCGGAATACTGGCGGACGCCATGTTCTTTCATGAAGTCCTTGACGTCCCGAACGAGCTGTTCGTCCAGTGGTGCCGGAGAGCCGATGTTCAGCGACAGGCCATGAGCAACAAACGGGTAGCGTTCCGTGAAAAAGCGCAGCTTCTTACCGAGAACGCCGCCGACGTGAATCCAGTTTTCCGGCGCCACTTCCATGAAGTCGACGTCGCCGGGCGGTTCGGCCATGAACTTGTCGAGCAACGCCCGTCGCAGTCCAAGTCCGGCACCTTCAACCGGGTATTGTGTCGATACTTGCGTCACGAAATTCTCCTCCCACGTTACTGCAACAGACCTTGCAGCGTCTGCGTTTATTACACGGATCGAGGAGGGCTACAGTGCGCGCAGTCGCTCGATGTAGCGTGCCTCGTCCGGTTGTTTTCCCTGCGCTTCCCACAGCGTCTCGGCCAGCGCGTCAATCATTCGGTGTTCGGCGGTGTGCTGATCGCCGTGCAGGCGGCACAGGTTCAGATGCACACCCCGAATACCGCTGGGTCGGTCCGTAGCGACCTGCTCGCGAATGGCAAGGTGCAGGCCCATGTGCAGAAACGGGTTGCTGCGGCCCTGCTCGGGCAGGTAATCCTCGTGCAGCTGGTCGGCATTCAGCGCGTCGTGGTATTCGGGGTGTTCTCCGACGACCGAGGCGATTTGTGCCTCCAGCGCGGACAGGGGGTGACCGCCAAGCTGTTTTTGCCAGGCGTCGACGACAATCATTCTCAAGGCGTCGCGGTCCTGGCTGAAAATCATGG
The DNA here is from genome assembly GCA_039025835.1 of Pseudomonadota bacterium. Lineage (GTDB taxonomy): Bacteria > Pseudomonadota > Gammaproteobacteria > Steroidobacterales > Woeseiaceae > UBA1847. The sequence continues at coordinate 13,027 of JBCCNM010000088.1, forward strand.
CAGCTCCCGAGGGTGAAGGGCGTCGAACCCATAATACGATATCTGCCGCTGTCCTTTCACAATGCGGCGTTCAGCCTGTTACTCGGTGGGTCAAGCCCGCCAGCGCCGGTCGAGCCGGTGCTTCACGGCCAAGGCCAGTCCGAGGATGAAGAATGCTCCCGGCGGCAGTACAGCCAGTATCCAGCCGCTGTCCGCGACGCGCAGTCCGCTGAACGGCGCGCTGCCGGTCAGCAGATGCAGGTTGGCGAACACTGTGCCCTCGCCGAGCAATTCGCGAACCACGCCGAGGGCGAGCAACAGCAGCGCAAAGCCCAGCCCGGTACCGGCGGCATGCCGCAGACTGCTTGCCACCGATCGCCGGGCTGAAACCTGAGTGGCGCTGGCAATGACCATGCTGTTAGCGGCGATCAGCGGGATGAAGACACCGAGTGAGCGTTCAAGCGCCGGAGCGTAGGCCATGAACAGTAACTCGGTGCAGGTAACCAGACTCGCGATCATCAGCACAATGATCGGTAGGTGAATCTCGTCTGCCAGCGTGTGGCGTGCGACAGACACGAGCACAGCGGACGCACAGAGCAGCGCCAGCGTCGCAATGCCGAGCCCCATAGCGTTCACAGCAGTACCGGAGACCGCGAGCAGCGGGCACAACCCCAGCCAATGGACAAGCCCCGGATTGTCCTGCCAGAGACCGGCTGCGAGTCGACCGTGCGTGCTCACCGCGTCGTCTCCGGCCACGCAAATACCTGTTCGCGATTGGCCTCAAACCAGATCAGCGTGTCACGGATCGCCGCGATCACCGCTCTCGGTGTGACGGATGCTCCGCTGA
>JBCCNM010000089.1:0-13760 GCA_039025835.1 Pseudomonadota bacterium
CCGTGCTGCTCCGCCATTACCTTCGTCAGCGCCGCCGTCAGCGTCGTCTTGCCGTGGTCTACGTGACCAATCGTGCCGACGTTCACGTGCGGCTTTGTACGTTCAAATTTTTCCTTTGCCATGGCCCTTTTCCCGGGTTGTTAAAGCTGAAAACCAATGCGCCTTCGCGCGTATATCTCTTAAGAAGCCTTTTTCAGTACCGTATCAGCAACGTTCTGCGGCACTTCGGCGTACTTCTCGAACTCCATCGAATACACGGCGCGGCCCTGGCTCATTGAGCGCAGGTCGGTCGCGTAACCGAACATCTCGGCCAGCGGCACCTCGGCGCGGATGATCTTGCCTGACGGCGAATCATCCATGCCCTGCGGCAGACCGCGGCGACGGTTCAGGTCTCCCATCACGTCACCCATGTAATCCTCCGGCGTCACAACTTCGACGTTCATAATCGGCTCAAGCAGCACCGGCTTGGCATTTTGGGCACCCTCGCGGAAGCCCATGCTGCCGGCGATCTTGAAGGCCATCTCGCTGGAGTCGACATCGTGGTACGAACCGTCGAACAGCGTGACTTTCACATCGACGACCGGGTAGCCGGCGATGACACCGTTTTCCATCTGTTCCTGCACGCCCTTGTCGACGGCCGGAATGTATTCGCGCGGCACGACACCGCCGACAATCGCATTCTCGAACGCGTAGCCGGCACCCGGCTCCTGCGGTTCGATGCGCAGCACGACGTGGCCGTACTGGCCGCGACCACCGGACTGGCGAACAAACTTGCCTTCCTGCTCGACCGAGGCGCGAATCGTCTCGCGATACGCGACCTGCGGCTTGCCGACGTTCGCCTCGACCTTGAACTCGCGTTTCATACGGTCGACGATAATGTCGAGGTGCAGCTCGCCCATGCCGGAGATGATCGTCTGGCCGGACTCCTCGTCCGTGTGCACTCGGAACGACGGGTCTTCCTTGGCGAGCTTCTGCAGCGCGATGCCCATTTTTTCCTGGTCCGGCTTGGTCTTCGGCTCAACCGCGACCGAGATCACCGGATCCGGGAACTCCATGCGCTCCAGGGTAATCCGGTCATTGCCGTCACACAGCGTGTCACCGGTGGTGACTTCTTTCAGGCCGACCGCCGCGGCGATATCACCCGCGCGGACTTCCTTGATTTCCTGGCGGTCGTTCGAGTGCATCTGCAGCAGTCGGCCGATACGCTCCTTTTTGCCTTTGACCGGGTTGTAGATCGTGTCGCCCGAAGCGAGCACGCCCGAGTACACCCGGAAAAAGGTCAGGTTGCCGACGAACGGATCCGTCGCAATCTTGAACGCCAGCGCCGAAAACGGCTCATCGTCGTCCGAGTGGCGCTCACCTTCGGACTCGTCATCGTTGATGCCCTTGATCGCAGGGACATCGATCGGCGACGGCATGTAGTCGATGACCGCGTCGAGCAGCGTCTGCACGCCCTTGTTCTTGAACGCGGTGCCGCACATCGCAACAACGATATCGTTGGCCAGCGTACGGCGGCGGAGACCGACCTTGATCTCTTCCTCGGACAGCTCACCGTCTTCGAGGAACTTGTCGAGCAACTCTTCGCTGGCCTCGGCGGCCGCTTCGATCATTTTCTCGCGCCAGACTTTTGCCTCGTCGAGCATGTCGGCAGGTACATCCGACTCTTCGAATGCCGCGCCCATGTTTTCGTCGGCCCAGCGCACAGCTTTCATCCGCACGAGGTCGATGACGCCTTCAAAATCCTCTTCCGCGCCGATCGGCAGCTGAATCGGTACCGGGTTGGCGCCCAGTCGCTCACGAACCTGCTCAACCACGCGCAGGAAGTCACTGCCGACACGATCCATCTTGTTGACGAAGATCATGCGCGGCACGCCATACTTGTTCGCCTGGCGCCAGACGGTCTCCGTCTGCGGCTCTACACCGTCTACCGAGCTCAGCACAGTGACCGCGCCGTCGAGCACGCGCAAACTGCGCTCAACCTCGATCGTGAAGTCGACGTGCCCCGGCGTATCGATGATGTTGATCCGGTGCTCGTCGAACTGCTGGCTCATCCCGGACCAGAAGCAGGTGGTCGCCGCGGACGTGATCGTAATGCCGCGTTCCTGTTCCTGCTCCATCCAGTCCATGACGGCCGCGCCGTCGTGGACCTCACCTATTTTGTGCGAGACACCCGTGTAGAAGAGGATGCGTTCGGTGGTAGTCGTCTTACCCGCGTCAATATGGGCCATGATGCCGATATTGCGGTAGCGCTCGATGGGCGTTGTGCGGGCCACGACAAAAGACTCAAGCGCGAGCGCTTACCAGCGGTAGTGAGAGAACGCCTTGTTGGCTTCCGCCATACGGTGCGTGTCTTCTTTCTTTTTAACCGCCGTGCCGCGATTCTCGGCCGCGTCCAGCAGCTCATGGGCCAGGCGATGGGCCATAGACTTCTCGCTGCGACGACGCGCCGCGTCGATCACCCAACGCATGGCCAGCGTCTGACGACGCGCCGGACGAACTTCGACCGGAACCTGGTAGGTCGCACCACCCACGCGGCGGGACTTCACTTCGACGACCGGCTTGACGTTTTCCAGTGCTGTCTCCAGCAGCTCGAGCGCCTTCTCGTCGGAGTTGGTTTCGCGCTCGGAAATCCGGTCCAGTGCGCCGTAGATGATGCGCTCCGCAACCGACTTCTTGCCGTCGTTCATGATCATGTTCATGAACTTGGCGAGCAGCTCACTGTGGTACTTCGGATCCGGCAGGATGGTCCGCTTCGGCGCCTGTGTTCTTCTGGACATCTTCTAACTCTCTTTATTAGGGGCGACGCCCTGATTAACTCTTCGGCCGCTTGGTGCCGTACTTGGAACGACCCTGCTTGCGATCCGATACGCCGGCGCAGTCAAGCGTGCCGCGGACGGTGTGGTAACGCACACCCGGCAGGTCTTTTACACGACCGCCGCGAATCAGCACGACCGAGTGTTCCTGCAGGTTGTGGCCTTCGCCGCCGATGTAGCTCGTGACTTCGTAGCCGTTTGTCAGGCGCACACGAGCGACCTTGCGCATGGCCGAGTTCGGTTTTTTCGGCGTCGTCGTGTAAACACGGGTGCAGACGCCACGGCGCTGCGGGCAGGCCTCGAGGGCCGGAACCGTGCTTTTGACGCGCTTCGTGGAACGCGGCTTGCGGACTAGCTGGTTAATTGTGGCCATAGGCCGTTCTCTCTCAGTGTTTAAGTTGTTGTTTCTATTCAGTTTTGCACGAAAAAACGCGCGCACCCGACTGCTGAACAACTGCTCGTCCAGGGGTCGGGTCTCGGTCTGTCGCATCCAAGCAATTGAATTGCCGGGATTTATTGCTGCGAAGGCCGCAATGTCGAGAGCCCGCTAAACGCGGGCCCTCTGTCATGAGGGCGGGCATTGTAGTGACGCCGGGCTCGGACTGTCAAGCAGCCGGTCAGCGCCGTTCGATGCCCGGGTCAGGCTGCCGGCCGGGCCGGCAGCTCGCCCTTATTTTTCAGAGACTTACGCCTCGGTCGTCGCTTCGTCGCTGGACTCGGCTTCGGCCTCGGCCGCCTCTTCCGCAGCCGCGTTTTGGGCCTGCTCGAGCTCTTTTAGCTGCTCGGCAAATTCCTGCTCGCGCGTGCGACGGCGTTCGGCGTGATGTGCAAAGCCGGTTCCCGCCGGGATCAGGCGACCCACGATGACGTTTTCCTTCAGGCCGCGCAGGTCGTCCTGCAGACCGCGAACTGCCGCTTCGGTAAGCACACGGGTTGTCTCCTGGAACGACGCCGCCGAAATGAACGACTCCGTGGCCAGCGAGGCTTTCGTGATACCGAGCAGAACCGGTTCCATCGTCGGTGCGTCCTTGCCGGCCGCTTCCAGCTCTTCCGACACTTCCAGGAAACGCGCCTTGTCGATCTGCTCACCGCGCAGGTAACGCGACTCGCCCGGTGTTTCGATGTTCACCTTGCGCAGCATCTGGCGAATGATCACCTCGATGTGCTTGTCGTTGATCTTCACACCCTGCAGGCGGTAGACGTCCTGAATCTCCTTGACGAGGTACTCCGCGAGATTCTCGACGCCCTGCAAACGCAGGATGTCGTGCGGATTCGGTTCACCGTCAGCGATGACTTCGCCGCGGGCAACCTGCTCACCTTCAAAGACATTCAGGTGGCGCCACTTCGGAATCAGCTCCTCGAAGCTCTCGCCGTTCTCGTCGGTGATGACCAGGCGGCGTTTGCCCTTGGTTTCCTTACCGAAGCTCACCGTACCGGTGTATTCCGCCATGATCGCCGGGTCCTTCGGCTTGCGCGCCTCGAACAGATCGGCAACACGCGGCAGACCACCGGTGATGTCACGCGTCTTTGACGACTCCTGCGGGATACGTGCAATTACGTCACCGACAGACACTTCGTCACCGTCCGCCATGCTGATGATGGCGCCGTCCGGCAGGGCGTAGACCGCCGGAATCTCGGTGTTGGCGAAGAAGATGTCGGAACCGTCTTCACCAACCAGCTTCGCGACCGGGCGAAGATCCTTGCCGGCAGAACCGCGGCTCTTCGTGTCGGATACGACGATGCTGGTCAGGCCCGTGAACTCATCCACTTGCTCGTTGACTGAGATACCGTCGATGAAGTCTTCAAACTTCAGCTTACCGGCAACTTCCGTGACAACCGGGTGGGTGTGCGGATCCCAGTTCGCAACAACCTGGCCGGCTTCCACCGGGTCGCCGTCACGGATGGTGATCGTGGCGCCGTACGGTACCTTGTAACGCTCACGCTCACGACCGAGATCATCGTTGACCGAAATTTCACCGGAACGCGATACCGCAACCAGGTAACCCTTGTTGTGCTCAACCGTTTTCAGGTTATTGAGCTTCACGGAACCGGTCGACTTCACTTCGATGCTGTTGACCGCAGCAGAACGCGATGCAGCACCACCGATATGGAAGGTACGCATCGTCAGCTGTGTGCCCGGCTCACCGATGGACTGGGCTGCGATCACGCCGACCGCCTCACCAATGTTGATGCGGTGGCCGCGTGCAAGGTCACGACCGTAGCACTGGGCGCAAACGCCATAGCGCAGTTCACAGGTAATCGGTGATCGCACGAGAACCTGGTCAATGGAGTATTCCTCCATCTTCGCAACAGTCGCCTCGTCGAGCATGGTGCCGGCATCGAAGGCGACCTTGTCGGTGCCCGGAATCAGCACGGCGTCAGCCAGGACACGACCCAGGACGCGTTCGCGCAGCGGTTCGACCACATCACCGCCTTCAACCAGCGGTGACATCGTCACGCCGTTGCGCGTGCCGCAGTCCTGCTCGGTCACCACCAGATCCTGGGCCACGTCAACGAGACGACGTGTCAGGTAACCGGAGTTAGCGGTTTTCAGTGCCGTATCGGCCAAACCCTTTCGGGCGCCGTGAGTCGAGATGAAGTACTGAAGAACGTCGAGGCCTTCGCGGAAGTTTGCCGTGATCGGCGTCTCGATGATCGAGCCGTCCGGCTTGGCCATCAGGCCACGCATGCCGGCCAGCTGGCGAATCTGCGCGGCAGAACCACGCGCACCGGAGTCGGCCATCATGTAGATGGAATTGAACGACTCCTGGTCGACTTCCTTACCTTTCGAGTTCTTGACCTTCTCGACACCGAGCTTGTCCATCATCGACTTGGCGACCTGGTCATTGGTGCGCGACCAGATATCGACGACCTTGTTGTAGCGCTCACCGTCCGTGACCAGACCGGAGCTGTACTGATCCTGGATCTCTTTCACTTCCGCTTCGGCGACCGCAAGGATGTCGGACTTTTCTTCCGGCACGACCATGTCGTTGACACCGATCGAGCAGCCAGCCGTCGTTGCGTTGCGGAAGCCCGTGTACATCAGGCGGTCAGCGAACACGACCGTCTTCTTCAGGCCGAGTTGGCGGTAGCACTCGTTGATGACGTTGGAGATGGCCTTCTTGGTCATCGCGCGGTTGATCAATTCAAAGCTCAGACCTTTCGGCAGCACGCGCGACAGCAGAGCACGACCCACGGTGGTCTCGACCACTTTTTCGACTTCCGTCGAGTTGCCGTCGTCGTCCGTCTCCAGCGTCGTAATACGCGCCTTGACGATGGCCTGCAGCTCGGCCGCGCCGTTTTCGTAGGCGCGCTGCGCCTCGTCGAGGTTGGCAAACAGCATACCCTCACCCTTCGCGTTCACGCGCGAGCGAGTCATGTAGTAAAGGCCGAGTACCACGTCCTGCGACGGCACGATGATCGGGTCGCCGTTGGCGGGTGACAGGATGTTGTTCGACGCCATCATCAGGGCACGCGCTTCGAGCTGCGCCTCGATGGACAGCGGCACGTGAACCGCCATCTGGTCACCATCAAAGTCAGCGTTGAACGCCGTGCACACCAGCGGGTGGAGCTGGATGGCCTTGCCTTCAATCAGGACCGGCTCGAACGCCTGAATGCCCAGGCGGTGAAGCGTCGGCGCACGGTTCAGCATGACCGGGTGCTCGCGAATCACCTCTTCGAGAATGTCCCAGACCTCGGCGCCTTCGCGCTCAACGAGACGCTTGGCGGCCTTGATCGTCGTCGCTTCACCGCGCAGCTGCAGCTTCGAGAAAATGAACGGCTTGAACAGCTCGAGCGCCATCTTCTTCGGCAGACCACACTGGTGGAGCTTCAATGTAGGACCGACAACAATCACCGAGCGGCCTGAGTAATCGACACGCTTTCCAAGCAGGTTCTGGCGGAAGCGACCCTGCTTGCCCTTGATCATATCGGCGAGCGACTTCAGCGGGCGCTTGTTGGTGCCGGTGATGGCGCGGCCGCGACGACCGTTGTCGAGCAGTGCGTCAACCGACTCCTGCAGCATGCGCTTTTCGTTGCGCACAATGATGTCCGGCGCATTCAGCTCAAGCAGACGGCGCAGACGGTTGTTGCGATTGATTACGCGACGGTACAGGTCGTTCAGGTCGGAGGTCGCAAAGCGGCCACCGTCGAGCGGAACCAGCGGACGCAGGTCCGGCGGCAGGACCGGCAGCACAGTCAGCACCATCCACTCCGGCTTGTTGCCGGACTCGATGAAGGACTCGAGCAGCTTCAGTCGCTTGGAAAGACGCTTGATCTTGGTTTCCGAACGCGTGCCATCGATGTCTTCACGCACCTGCAGTACTTCGCGCTGCAGGTCGATCGTCATCAACATCTCGCGCACAGCCTCGGCGCCCATGCGGGCATCGAACTCATCGCCGTACTGCTCCAGCGCATCGAGGTACATCTCGTCGGTCATGAGCTGGCCGCGCTCGAGTTCGGTCATGCCCGGATCGACGACGACGAACGCCTCGAAGTACAGCACGCGCTCGATTTCGCGCAGCGTCATGTCGAGCATCAGGCCGATGCGGCTGGGCAGCGACTTCAGGAACCAGATGTGCGCAACCGGGCTGGCCAGCTCGATGTGCGCCATGCGCTCACGACGGACCTTGGTCTGCGTGACTTCAACGCCACATTTTTCGCAGACCACGCCGCGGTGCTTCAGTCGCTTGTACTTGCCACACAGGCACTCATAGTCCTTGATCGGACCAAAAATCTTGGCGCAGAACAGGCCGTCACGTTCCGGCTTGAATGTGCGGTAGTTGATCGTCTCCGGCTTCTTGACTTCACCGAAGGACCAGGAGCGCACCATCTCCGGTGATGCCAGACCGATGCGGATCGCATCGAAGTCGTCGACCGGGTTCTGGTATTTAAAAAGCTTTAAGAGATCTTTCATTATTCAGTCTCCAGCTCAATGTTGATGCCGAGCGAGCGAATTTCCTTGACGAGCACGTTGAAGGACTCCGGCATGCCGGCATCCATCTCGTGCTCTCCGTCGACGATGTTCTTGTACATCTTAGTACGTCCCTGAACGTCGTCCGACTTGACCGTCAGCATTTCCTGCAGGGTGTAGGCAGCGCCGTAGGCTTCGAGCGCCCAGACCTCCATCTCCCCGAAGCGCTGACCACCGAACTGCGCCTTACCACCCAGCGGCTGCTGCGTGACCAGCGAGTAAGGTCCGGTCGAACGGGCGTGCATCTTGTCATCCACGAGGTGGTTGAGCTTCAGCATGTACATGTAACCCACGGTGACCGGGCGATCGAAGACCTCACCGGTACGTCCGTCGATCAGTGTCGACTGACCGCTTTCGTCGAGGTCGGCCAGCTCCAGCAAGCCCTTGATCTCGGCTTCCGTGGCACCGTCGAACACCGGTGTTGCCGTCGGCACACCGCTGACCAGGTTGCCGGCCAACTCGATGACTTCCTCGTCGGTAAACGACTTGATGTCTTCGACACGGCCGCCCGTCTTGTTGTAGACGCTTTCGAGGAACGTGCGAATCTTCGCCGTCGATTCCTGCGCCTTCAACATGCCGTCGATCTTCTTGCCGATACCCTTCGCGGCCCAGCCGAGATGGGTTTCGAGAATCTGACCGACGTTCATGCGTGACGGAACGCCCAGCGGGTTCAGGGCAACATCGACCGGCGTACCGTCTTCGAGATACGGCATGTCTTCGACGGGAACGATGGTCGAGATAACGCCCTTGTTACCGTGACGGCCAGCCATCTTGTCACCCGGCTGGATGCGACGCTTGACGGCCAGGTAGACCTTGACCATTTTCAGCACGCCCGGTGCGAGGTCGTCACCGGCGGTGATCTTGACCTTCTTCTCTTCGTAGCGGCGATCGAATTCTTCGCGCTGCGACTTCAGACGTTCGGACGCGCTTTGCAGCTGCTCGTTCGCCTCGTCGTTCTTGAGGCGGATCTCGAACCACTTCTCACGCGGCACGTCGTCAAGGTAAGCCTTGGTGATCTTGGAGCCGGACTTCAGCTTGTTCGGACCACCCTGGGCGACCTTGCCGGTGAGCAGACGCTCAATACGATCGTAGATGTCTTCTTCGAGAATGCGCAGCGTGTCGTCGAGGTCCTTGCGAACGCTTTCGAGTTCCGCACGTTCGATTGACAGGGCACGCATGTCTTTTTCGACGCCGTCGCGCGTGAACACGCGAACGTCGATGACGGTGCCATCCATGCCCGGCGGGACGCGCAACGACGTGTCTTTCACGTCGGACGCCTTCTCGCCGAAGATGGCACGCAGCAGCTTCTCTTCCGGTGTCAGCTGGGTTTCACCCTTCGGTGTGACCTTGCCAACCAGGATGTCGCCGGCTTTTACCTCGGCACCGATAAACGCAATGCCGGACTCGTCGAGCTTGGCAAGCGCGGCGTCGCCGACGTTCGGGATGTCCGACGTAATGTCCTCCGGCCCGAGCTTGGTATCGCGAGCGACACACTGCAGCTCTTCAATGTGAATCGTCGTGAAGCGATCTTCCTTGACGACACGCTCGGAGATCAGGATCGAGTCTTCGAAGTTGTAGCCATTCCAGGGCATGAACGCGACCAGCATGTTCTGGCCCAGCGCCAGCTCACCGAGGTTGGTCGACGGACCGTCGGCCAGCACGTCACCGGCAGAGATCTGGTCACCACTTTTCACCAGCGGACGCTGGTTGATGCAGGTGTTCTGGTTGGAACGCGTGTACTTCGTCAGGTTGTAGATATCGACACCCGGCTCGGCCGCGGTCGTTTCGTCATCGTTGACGCGAACGACGATGCGCGAGGCATCCACCGAGTCGACGTAGCCGCCGCGACGCGCGACGACGGTAACACCGGAATCGACGGCCACAGCGCGTTCGATACCGGTGCCGACCAACGGCGCTTCCGAACGCAGCGTCGGCACCGCCTGGCGCTGCATGTTCGAGCCCATCAGGGCGCGGTTGGCGTCATCGTGCTCGAGGAACGGAATCAGCGCTGCGGCGACGGACACGATCTGGCGCGGCGAGACGTCCATATAGTTGATGTCTTCCGGGTTCGCCAGCGTGAACTCGTTCTTGTGGCGAACGGACACGAGGTCTTCAAGGAACTTGCCATTCTTGTCGAGCTCGGAGTTCGCCTGCGCGATGATGTACTGGCTTTCTTCGATGGCCGACAGGTACTCGATGTCACCCGTCGCTTTGCCCTTAACGACTTTTCGGTACGGGGTTTCCAGGAAGCCGTACTCGTTGGTGCGTGAGTACACAGCCAGCGAGTTGATCAGGCCGATATTCGGGCCTTCCGGCGTCTCAATCGGGCAGACACGGCCATAGTGCGTCGGGTGCACGTCACGCACCTCAAATCCGGCGCGCTCACGCGTCAGGCCACCCGGGCCCAGCGCCGATACGCGGCGTTTGTGAGTGACTTCCGAGAGCGGGTTGTTCTGGTCCATGAACTGCGAAAGCTGGCTGGAGCCGAAGAATTCCTTCACGGCGGCAGCCACGGGCTTCGCATTGATCATTTCCTGTGGCATCAGGTTATCGGCTTCGGCCTGCGTCAGGCGCTCCTTCACGGCGCGCTCGACGCGTACGAGGCCGACGCGGAAAGCGTTCTCTGCCATCTCTCCAACGCTACGAACGCGACGGTTGCCGAGGTGATCGATGTCATCAACCGTGCCGTAACCGTTGCGAATGTCGATCAGGGTCTTCAGCACGTCGAGGATGTCGCTCTTGTCGAGGACGCCTTCGCCTTCCGACTCGTCACGGCCTACACGACGGTTGAATTTCATGCGGCCCACAGCCGACAGATCGTACCGCTCGCTGTTAAAGAACAGGTTCTGGAACAGGTTCTCAGCCGCTTCCTTGGTCGGCGGCTCACCCGGACGCATCATGCGGTAAATCTCGACCAGGGCTTCCAGACGCGTGCTCGACGGGTCGATATTCAGCGTGTTGGAGATAAACGGGCCACGATCGAGGTCGTTCACGTACAGCGTGCGGATATGCTCGATGCCGCTCTCCATGAGCTGCTCGATCAACTCCGGCGTCAGCTCGGTGTTGGCCGCGGCGATTAACTCACCCGTTTCGGTATCAACGACGTCGTGGGCGAGGATCTTGCCCTCGAGGTATTCGGTCGGCACCGGCAGGCGATCGATTTCGGCTTTGGTCAGGTCGCGAACGTGCTTCGCCGTAATGCGGCGGCCTTCTTCGACGATGGTCTTGCGACCGATCTTGATGTCGAAGGTCGCCGTCTCACCGCGCAGTCGCTCCGGCACGAGGCCGAGCTCCACGCCATCTTCCGACAGGTGGTAGTCGTTGGTATCGAAGAACAGCTCAAGCATTTCTTCGTTGGTCATTTCCAGCGCGCGCAGCAGGATGGTCACCGGCAGCTTGCGACGGCGGTCAATACGCGCGAACACGCTGTCCTTCGGATCGAACTCGAAGTCCAGCCAAGAACCGCGATACGGAATGATGCGCGCAGAGAACAGCAGCTTGCCGGAGCTGTGCGTCTTGCCCTTGTCGTGGTCGAAGAACACACCCGGCGAGCGATGCAGCTGGGAGACGATCACGCGCTCAGTGCCGTTGATTACGAAGGTACCGTGATCGGTCATCAGCGGCATTTCGCCGAGATAAACTTCCTGCTCACGAATGTCTTTTACCGGTTTCGGCGTGCCGCTGGCTTCCTTGTCGTAGATCACCAGGCGAACCTTGACGCGGATCGGTGCTGCATAGGTCAGACCGCGGACCTGGCATTCCTTGACGTCAAAGACCGGCTCGCCGAGACGGTAGCTGACGTATTCCAGCGCTGCGTTACCCGAGTAGCTGACGATCGGGAACACGGACTGGAACGCCGCGTGCAAGCCGAGATCATCGCGCTCTTCGATGGTCTTGTCCGTCTGCAGGAACTTCTTGTAGGAGTCGACCTGGATGGACAGCAGGTAAGGAACGTCAAGAATCGTCGGACGCTTGCCGAAGTTCTTGCGGATACGCTTCTTTTCAGTAAACGAATAGGCCATTCGTGATTACCCTCTTTGTGCGAAAGTGCGCCGGCAACATGCCGGGTCTTTCCCGTGTGTCATCGTGCTTTGTCAGTTTTGCATTCGCGAACGAATACAAAACTCACAGAGACGAGGAAGCAGCCAGCCGAAAAATTCGACTGACTGCTGTCTCGAACTGAACCTTGCGGCTCAGAAAAAGCAATTACTTGAGCTCAACCGTTGCGCCGGCTTCTTCAAGCTGCTTCTTGATCTCTTCGGCTTCGTCCTTGGTCGCGCCTTCCTTGATCGGGGAAGGTGCACCTTCGACAGCGTCCTTGGCTTCTTTCAGGCCAAGACCGGTGATCGTGCGGACGGCCTTGATGACAGCAACCTTGTTGCCGCCGAAGCTTGCAAGAATGACGTCGAATTCGTCTTTCTCTGCCGCTGCTTCACCAGCGTCGCCGCCGGCAGCCGGACCCGCAGCAACCGCTACCGGTGCCGCAGCCGAAACGCCCCACTCGTCTTCGAGCATCTTGACGAGCTCGACGACTTCCATGATGGGCTTTGCGCTCAGTTCTTTGAGCAGATCTTCGTTTGACATTGCCATGTCTGTATTCCTCTAAAGTTTGAATCCTGAGTCAGGAAAAAATTAAGCCGCATCCTGCTGTTCGCCACGCGCAGACAGGGTCCGTGCGAGCATGGCAGGCGGTTCGGCGACAGTGCGTACCAGCTGGGACATCGGTGCAACCATGACGCCGAGCAACATGGCGCGAGCCTGATCGAGCGTCGGCAGATCTGCCAACTTCGCTAAATCAGAGCCCGGCATCAGCTGCCCACCGGCTGCGAGGGACACCGCTTTCAGAGCGTCATGCTCCTTGGCGAAATCCTTGATGATCCTGGCGGCGGCACCCGGGTCTTCCTTTGCGAATGCAAGCAGAAGCGGACCTTTCAACGTGTCTTGCAGACACTCAAAATCCGTACCTTCGACTGCCCGGCGCGCCAGCGTGTTTTTGACAACACGCAGGTAAACGCCGGCATTGCGCGCTTCTTTACGCAATTCGGTCATTTCCGATACCGACAGTCCCCTGTATTCGGCTGCAACAGCCGTTACAGAGTCACTCGCAACCGCGTTGACCTCGGCGACAAGCGCTTTCTTGTCTTCGAGTCTCAGTGCCATAAAAACCTCCTGGCTTACGGTTACTAATAAGGTTCCGGTTCGAGCTTCGCGCTCTTGCCGTTACCCACCCTGGGGAATCCTCCCCGTGTCGGATGGCAACCGTCGCCAGCTAACTGACTCAGGATTAACCATCTGCACAGGCGGTTATTAAGATCCGGGGTCAACCGAATCGCCTGTGGTCTTCGACGATCGCCGCATCCTTGCGGCTGTTCCGGAATCCCGCGAACGAGACCCCTGGAATAACGTGCGGGGCTTATGCGTCGACGGTGCTCTTGTCGACCGAAACGCCCGGGCCCATCGTGGATGAGACCGTGAGCTTCTTCACGTAAGCGCCCTTGGCGGAAGCCGGCTTCGCTTTCTTCAGGTCAGCGAGCAGAGCTTCCAGATTCTCTTTCAGTGCCGGGACTTCGAAATCCGCGCGGCCGATCGGGCAATGAATGATGCCCGCCTTGTCCGTGCGATAACGTACCTGGCCTGCCTTGGCGTTCTTGACGGCGTTTTCCACGTCCGCGGTGACCGTGCCAACCTTCGGGTTCGGCATCAGGCCGCGAGGACCGAGGATCTGGCCGAGCTGACCGACTACGCGCATTGCGTCAGGCGTGGCGATGACGACATCAAAGTTCATTTCGCCGCCTTTGACGGCGTCCGCCAGATCATCGAAACCAACGATGTCTGCGCCGGCCGCCTTCGCCTTGTCGGCGTTTTCGCCCTGCGCGAAGACCGCTACGCGGACCGTCTTACCGGTGCCATTCGGCAGGACTGTCGAACCACGCACGACCTGGTCGGATTTACGCGGGTCAACACCCAGATTGACG
>JBCCNM010000090.1:0-13628 GCA_039025835.1 Pseudomonadota bacterium
CAGGCGTTCCTGCTCGATGCGCGCATCCTCAAGGCGCTTGGCCTCTTCGGCGGCGAGGCGCTCCGAGTCGTCGGGAGGCGGCGGAGGTTCGTCGATGAGGGGCTCGGGTTCGGGTTCCGGGGTTTCCGCAACGGCAACGGTCGTCGGTACATCCTGCACCAGCGTCGCCTGCACGCGCAGCGGTGTCACTGCCTGACGAGACGGCAGCGAAGACGCCACGAGTGCGACCGCGATCAGCGCCACGTGCAGCAGCGTGGCCAGCGTGGCGGGCAGGATGTACTGGCGGGCTTCGCTCACGGCTACTCGGGGGTCGGGTAAGTGTCCAGCGGGTCGGTAACAAATCCGATGTTGGTGGCACCGCCGCGCTGCAGCAGCACCATTGCCCCGACGACGTAGCCGTATTCCACGGCCCGGTCGGCCTTGACGTAAACGGCCTTGCCCGGAACCGATTGCAGCGTGACATTCACCCGCCGGACGATCTCGTCACCGGACTGCGGCTTGTCCTCGTCATCGCCGACATTGATGTACAAGTTACCGTCGGAGTCGACACTCAACACCAGCGGCTGCGTATCGTCACTCGACATCGCCGCGGCCGCCGCTTTCGGCAGCTCGACCTCGACACCCTGGGTCAATAAAGGCGCCGTGACCATGAAGATCACCAGCAACACGAGCATGACGTCGATGTACGGCACGACGTTGATTTCGCCCATCAGTTTGCGCTTCTGCAGCGGTGTCGGCATTTACGCCTCCCTTGCCCGCTGGCGAGCGTGACGCGTCAGGATGCTGGCGAACTCCTCACTGAAACCGTCGTAGCGGTATTCGAGACGCACCACCTTGTCCGCGTAGCGGTTGTAAGCAATCACCGCCGGGATGGCCGCAAACAGACCCATCGCGGTCGCGATCAGCGCCTCGGCAATGCCCGGTGCGACGCTGGCGATCGTCGCTGTGCCTTCCATCGACAGACCGAGAAAGGCCTCCATGATGCCCCATACGGTGCCAAACAGGCCGACATAAGGACTGGTTGATCCGATCGTCGCCAGCGTGGCGAGACTTTGCTCCAGTCGATCCACTTCACGCATCTGCGCCACACGCATCGCGCGGCGAGCTTCCTCGATCATACGTTCGGCACTCATACCGCCCTGCTGCACCGCGCGATTGAACTCGCGAAAGCCGGATTCAAAAATGCTGGCCATGCCCGATGCACCGCCCTTATCGCGGCCGGCCGATCGATACAGCGTGTTCAGGTCACCACCGGACCAGAAGCTGGCTTCGAATTCGTCGGACGCAGCCTTGGTCTTTGCGATAAGACGTCGCTTGGTGAAGATGATCGTCCACGACATCAACGACGCCAGCACCAGTGAGATCATGACGAGCTTCACCGGAATACTCGCGTCGAGCATCAGGGCGGTAACGGAGATTTCTTCGGTCATCAGGTTTTCCCCTGCGAGGAACGTTCTTCGGTCGTAAAAAAGTCTTTGGGTACGCGCAGCGGCTTGTGGCTGTCCGCATCGAGGTAGGCTACGACAACCGAGCTGCGGATACAGTGGTCGCGAGATTCGTTATCAATGTAGATGTCCTGGCTGATCGTGAATGTCGCACGCGTCAGGGATTCGAGTGACGCGGTGACGATGAGTTCATCATTGAAACTCGCCGACTTCAGGAAGTCGGCCTCCGAGCGGACAACGACAAACATTCGGCGATCGACGTTGAGCAGCTGTCGCTGGTCCACGCCCAGCGAGCGCAACCACTCGGTGCGTGCGCGTTCGAGGAAACGGAAATAGTTGGCGTAATACACGACGCCCTGCGCGTCGGTGTCCTCGTAGTACACGCGGACCGGCCACTCAAAAATCGGCGCTTCGTCAGTCACGGTCGAAGAGCGGCAGTTCCTGGGCAGCCTCTGTCTTCGGCGGTGTCAGGCCAAAGTGCAGGTAGGCGTTTTTGGTGGCGACACGACCGCGCGCGGTTCGCATCATGAAGCCCTGCTGGATCAGGTAGGGCTCCAGCACGTCTTCGATCGTGCCCCGCTCTTCGCCAATCGCCGCCGCCAGGCTTTCTATGCCGACTGGCCCACCGTCGAATTTTTCGATGATGGTTTTCAAAAGGCGCCGATCCATCGCATCGAAACCGTGCGGATCGACCTTGAGCATGTCCATGGCACTGGCGGCTACGTTCGCAGTAACGACACCGTCGGCCTGCACTTCCGCAAAGTCGCGAACGCGACGCAAAAGTCGATTCGCGATGCGTGGCGTACCGCGGGATCGCTGGGCAATCTCGTTGGCACCGGCCGTCTCGATCGGCAGATTCAGGATGCCGGCCGAGCGCGCGGCGATCGAGGCAAGGTCCGCCGAGTTGTAGAATTCGAGTCGCTGCACGATACCGAAACGATCACGCAGTGGCGACGTCAGCAGACCGGCGCGGGTGGTTGCTCCGACCAGCGTGAACGGCGGCAAATCGAGCTTGATCGAACGTGCGGCCGGCCCTTCGCCGATCATGATGTCGAGTTGGAAGTCTTCCATCGCCGGGTACAGCACTTCCTCGACGACCGGACTCAGGCGATGTATCTCGTCCACGAACAGGACGTCATTCGGTTCGAGATTGGTCAGGATGGCCGCGAGGTCACCGGGACGCTCGAGCACGGGGCCCGATGTTTGCCGCAGGCTGACCTTCATCTCGTTGGCGATGATGTGCGCCAGCGTGGTCTTGCCGAGTCCGGGCGGGCCGAAGATCAAAACGTGGTCCAGCGCTTCCTCGCGACGCCGCGCCGCTTCGATGAAGATACCCATCTGGTCGCTGACGTCAGGCTGGCCGACGTAATCGCCGAGCGTCTTCGGCCGAATTGCGCGGTCGAAGGCGCGGTCTTCGCCGCCCTGGTCCGCACTGATCAACCGGTCGTGTTCGATGCCCGCCATCAGCCCGCCGCCTGCTTCAGCGCATCGCGAATAATGTCTTCGGTACTGCGCCCGTCGGTGTCGAGCTTGTCAATGAGCTGGCTGACCTCGCGCGGTTTGTAGCCAAGTGCAATAAGCGCGTCCAGGGCTTCCGTCCGGCTGTCGCCGGCCGCCGCCACCCGGGTCGTTTTCACCAGGATCGGTTCGGCGTCGATCTTGTCGCGCATCTCGATGATCAGACGCTCTGCGGTCCGCTTGCCGATGCCGGGCACCTTGACCAGCGACGCGGCGTCCTCGTGCTGAATGCAGCGTTCAAACTCGCGCACCGGCATCGCCGACAGCACGCCCAAGGCAATTTTCGCGCCGATTCCGCTGACCTTGATCAGCAGGCGAAACAGCGCCTTTTCGCCCGTTGTCGCGAATCCGTACAGCGTTTGAGCATCCTCGCGGACCGCCAGGTGCGCATGCAGGAAGACCTCCTGGTTGAGTGGCGGCAGCTCAAGAAAGGTCGACATGGGTGTTTCCACCTCATAGCCAACGCCCTGGCAGTCGATCGTAACAACCGGCGCCTGCTTGTCGATCAGCACGCCACGCAGGGAGCCAATCATCGGACACCCGCCACGGAGAGTCCGCCCGCGACCGAGATATTCAGCTTGCGCTGGTGGCTGTGACACAAAGCCGCAGCCAGCGCATCGGCCGCATCTTCAGCCGGCACACCATCGAGGCGCAGCAGATGCACGACCATGTGAGACACCTGCTCCTTGGACGCAGAACCGGTGCCGACAATCGCCTGCTTGATTTCTCTGGGCGCGTATTCGTGCACCTCGACGTCCAGCTCAAAGGTCGCGCACAGTGCCGCGGAGCGGGCCTGCCCGAGCTTCAGCGCACTGCCCGCGTTGCGGTGCATGAACACCGATTCGATAGCGACGACCTGCGGCTGGAAGTCACGCACGATCTCGCGAACCGACTGGTAAATCTGGCGAAGACGGTCCGGAAAATCTCCGTCCGCGGTTTTTACGATACCGCTGCTGACATAGCCCGGGTCACCGTCGACACAGTCGACGATGCCGAAGCCGGTCTTGCGAGAACCGGGGTCGATGCCGAGGATGCGTCGGCGGTCGCTCAATGGTGCCTCACAGCTGCGCCAGCACGTCTTCGGAGATGTCGGCGTTGCTGTAGACCTCCTGAACGTCGTCGAGATCTTCAAGCATCTCCAGCATTTTCACCATCGAGCCAGCCTCCTTGACGCCGAGCTCGGCTGTGGTCGACGCACGCATCGTGAGCTGGGCAGTGTCCGGCTCGAGACCGGCGGAGGCTATGCCATCGCGGACCGACTCGAAATCGGACGGTTCGGTCAGCACTTCAATGGAGCCGTCGTCGTCGACAACGACGTCTTCCGCACCTGACTCGATCGCGGCCTCCATCACCGCTTCCTCGTCCGCACCGGCCGGAAACAGGATCTGCCCGACGTGATTAAACAAGTAGTTCACCGAGCCATCCGCACCGAGATTGCCGCCGAACTTGGAGAATGCATGACGCACTTCGGCGACCGTGCGATTTTTGTTGTCCGTCAGGCAGTCCACCATCACAGCCGAACCGCCGGGACCGTAGCCTTCGTAACGCATCTCCATGTATTCAGCGCCATCCAGCTCGCCTGCGCCGCGTTTGACGGCGCGTTCGATATTGTCCTTTGGCATGCTCTGGCCCTTGGCCTTGTCGATTGCGAGACGCAGTCGCGGATTCGCGTCCGGATCTCCGCCACCCATCTTCGCAGCGACCGTGATTTCACGGATTAGCTTCGTAAACAGTTTGCCGCGCTTTTTGTCCTGGGCGCCCTTGCGGTGCTGAATGTTCGCCCATTTACTGTGGCCTGCCATACCTGCCTGTTCTCTCCATATGCCCATTCGTATGCGCGCTGCGCATCCCGCGTATGATAACGATATCACCGCATGGACACAGCACCGTTTGGCCGGCAAAAGCAGACGCATGAGCAGCACCGTGACCGACACACCAGCCACAAATCCGAGCGCACTTGATCAGCTCGACGCGTTGCTGCGTCCATTCGCAGATAACCCGGACACCGAATCGCTGGCAACCGACGGGCGCGCAATAGCGACGATCGTCGCCGAGCTCGGGCTGCCGGCCGATGTCGTCATGGCGGCCGGCCTGTGTCGCCTTGCAAGCGCCGAAGAAGTCAATAGTAAATATATCAATAACAATAATTTACAAAGTATTTCTAATGTTTTATCTGCGTTAGTCCAGCTGCATCAGTTTACGCTCCCACTCGACTGGCAACCTGGAGAAGCGTTGGCTGTGCAGCAATCCGAGGCCCTGCGCAAGATGCTGCTCGCCTCGGTCAGCGATGTCCGGCTCATACTCGTCCGTATCGCCGAACAGCTTCACCGGATGCGCATTGCCAAGACCGCACCGGCAGATGAGCAGCGGCGCGTCGCGACAGAGACGCGGGAAATCTACGCGGCACTCGCCAACCGCCTGGGTGTCTGGCAGCTCAAATGGGAACTCGAAGACCTCGCCTTTCGCTACCTGGAGCCGGATGCATACCGGCACATCGCGACCAGCCTGAATGAGAAGCGCGGCGAGCGGGAGGCCTTCATCGACGATGTGAAGCAATCCCTGCAAACCGAGCTCAGCAACGAAGGTATTGATGCGCAGATCAGTGGCCGGCCCAAGCACATGTACAGCATCTACCGAAAAATGCAGCGCAAGAACCGCGGCCTGGAGTCTCTGTACGACATCCGTGCACTGCGCATCATGGTGGACGACGTGAAAGCCTGCTACGCGGCGCTGGGTGTTGTCCACAATCTGTGGGCCTACATCCCGGGTGAGTTCGACGACTACATCGCCAATCCGAAGGAGAACGATTACCGGTCGCTGCACACAGCCATTGTCGGCCCGGAAGGTAAGACAGTCGAAATTCAGATTCGCACCTACGACATGCATCGTCAGGCAGAGCTCGGGATCGCAGCGCACTGGCGCTACAAGGAAGGCGGTGCGTCACCTGCGGCGTTTGACGAAAAAATCCGCTTCCTGCGCCAACTCCTGGAACCGTCGAACGATGACAGCGACCTGCTGGAACAGATTCGTGACGACGTGTTTGAAGATCGTGTGTACGCGGTCAGCCCGAAAGGTGATGTTGTCGAGCTGCCGGCCGGCGCGACACCGCTGGATTTTGCCTACCATGTGCATACCCAGGTTGGGCATCGCTGCCGAGGTGCCAAGGTCAACGGGCGCATCGTGCCCATCACCTACCGCGTTGAGAACGGCGACCAGATAGAAATCATTACCGGCAGTGATGCCAATCCGAGTCGAGACTGGCTAAGCCCAAAACTCGGTTACCTGGCCAGCGCCAAAAATCGCGCGAAAGTCCGCAACTGGTTTCGCCACCAGGATCGCGAACAGCACCTCCGTCAAGGCAAGGAAATTCTCGACCGGGAAGTCGGGCGACTGAACGTTCGCGACCTGTCGACAGAAGCGATCGCACAGCAACTGAAGATGAAAGACGTCGAAACCCTGTCGGTGGCGCTGGGTTCCGGAGACCTGACCGGAGCCGCTGTCGCCAACGCCATCCAGCAACTGCGCGGCAAACTTGACGACCGGCCGTTCCCGCTGCGACGGCACGCGACAAAGGCCGACAAGCAAACCGACGGCATTGCGATTCGCGGCGTTGGCGAGCTGATGTCCAGCCTGGCGCGGTGCTGCCGCCCGGTGCCGCCGGAACCGATCGTGGGTTACATCACACAGGGTCGTGGCGTCAGCATTCACCGCGCCGACTGCGGCAACGCGCTGGACTTGAACCGGCGCCATCCGGAACGGCTGATCGAGGTCAGCTGGGGCAGTTCGGAGGATGCGGCCTACCCGGTGAATCTCAGCATCCACGCCGTCGATCGAAGCGGTCTGCTGCGCGACATCAGTGCGATCCTCGCCGACGAAGGCGCGAACGTGACCGACCTGACGACGCACAGCAATCGCGATACCGGCGAGTCCGAGATGCTGATCAGCCTTGAGATCAGCGACCTGCCGACGCTCAGCGCAACGATAACGCGGCTGGAGCAGATTCCGAATGTCGTTTCGGTGCGCCGAAAGAACTAGGCGCCCGGCTTGTCGCGCTTCGCAATGTCCGTTGCAAGCGCCATCATCGACGTCAGGTCAGCAAGATTGGACGGCACGACAAAGGTGTTACCGACTTTAGCGAGGTTGCCGAATTCCGCGATGTACTGCTCAGCGACACGCAGCTGCATGGCTTCGCTGCCACCCTCATCGGTGACCGCCTGCGCAACACGCTGCAAACCGGCTGCCGTTGCCGTGGCAACGGCAAGAATAGCCTCAGCCTCACCCTGGGCTTCATTAATCTGCTGGGTTTTCGCCGCTTCGGATTCCTTGATGACGCGCTGCTTCTCACCTTCGGCCTCGTTAATCTTCGCGTCACGTTCTCCCTCGGACGTCAGGATAACGGCGCGCTTTTCACGCTCGGCACGCATCTGCTTTTCCATCGCAGTTAACACGTCATTCGGCGGATTGATGTTCTTGATCTCGTAGCGCAGCACCTTAACGCCCCACGGGTCGCAGGCCTTATCGAGCTCAGTCACGATATTCGCATTGATCAACGCGCGTTCCTCGAAGGTGCGATCGAGGTCGATCTTGCCGATTTCGGAGCGCAGCGTCGTCTGTGCAAGCTGGGCGATAGCAAACATATAGTCGCCGATGCCGTAGGACGCACGCTCGGGGTCCAGCACCTGCATGTACAGGACGCCGTCGACGCCGACCTGGACGTTATCGCGCGTGATGCAGATCTGTTCGGGAATATCGACGGCCTGCTCTTTCAGCGTGTGCTTGTAGGCGACCTTGTCGACAAACGGAAACAGCATGGCAAAGCCGGCGTTCAGCGTACGACTGTACTTGCCCAGACGCTCAATGACGTACGCACTTTGCTGAGGCACAACGACAGCCAGTTTGAACGCGATAATGACGACAACAAGTGCGACCGCGATTCCAATGAATGTACCTATGTCCATAACTCCTGCTCCTCAGACTTACTCTACGTGCAACTTTACGCCGTCGACTCTGACGACCCGTACTCGTGTACCTGCCGCCAGTGTCTCGTCACCGGTATTGCGAACCGTCCATTCGCTTCCCCGATAACTGGCGCGGGTCTCATCTCCAGGAGCAAGCTCGACGTCAATGTCCACTGTGTCACCACTGATCGTTGCGGTGTATCCCCCCGCATCGAGTTTCAACTTCTCATAAAGCGTCCTGCGAAAGGTAAACATGAAGAACAGCGACAGCGCGGCAAACACAAACCATTCGACCGTGTCTCCCATCGGTATTCCCAGCAAGTCGCCGATACCAACCAGGAGCGCAGAGACACCAAGGAACACGAGATAGAACTGGGCTTCGATACCCAGTAACTCAGCGCTGAGCAACACGGCGCCAACGATTAACCAACCCCACCAGATCATGAGCTACCCCGCTTCGCTACGGTCACCATCGGACATCGACGCAGAGGCGTCGGATAGCAACCTGTTGAACAAAAACCGTCGCACAGAGGGCACGACAAGCCTATTTTTCTTTTGCCCGGCACAAACCGCCCAGCCTTGCGCCAGATTACCCTATGTATCTGTTCATTCTGCGTTTTTTCAAGTCGTCATCAGCGATTGATGTAGTTCAGCGCCTTCTTGTCGGCCGCCAGCGCCGCCTCGTGCACCGCTTCCGCGAGGCTCGGGTGTGCATGGATCGTGCGCTGCAGGTCTTCGGTGCTTGCCGAGAATTCCAGCGCCAGCACTGCCTCGGAGATCAGCTCACCGGCCATCGGACCCACGATGTGTACGCCGAGCATTTCATCATCATCTGCAGCCGAAATTACCTTGACCATGCCGGAGGTCTGCTCCATCGCCTTGGCGCGGCCACTCGCGGCGAACGGGAAGCTACCGGTTTTGTAGGGTCTACCGCTCGCCTTGACCTGCTCCTCGGTCTGGCCGACCCAGGCGATTTCCGGTGCCGTGTAGATCACGGACGGGACGACGTCATAATTGACCTCAGCGATGTCGCCGACAATCAGGTCCGCGACCATGACACCCTCTTCGGATCCCTTGTGTGCGAGCATCATGCCGCGGACGGCGTCACCAACTGCGTATACACCGCTGACGTCGGTCCGGCACTCGTGATCCACAACAATCCGCCCTCGTTCATCGACCGATACCCCGGAATCGTCAGCCAACAGTCCCTCGGTGTAGGGCTTGCGTCCCACCGCAACAATCAGTTTGTCGAATGTCTG
The DNA here is from genome assembly GCA_039025835.1 of Pseudomonadota bacterium. GTDB lineage: Bacteria > Pseudomonadota > Gammaproteobacteria > Steroidobacterales > Woeseiaceae > UBA1847. The sequence goes on from JBCCNM010000090.1 coordinate 9,181, forward strand.
CGTTTGCTCGCCGGACGCGTCGCTGTACGTCACCGTGACTTCGCTATTGCTGACACTGGTTGCCGACACCTTCGCACCGAGGCGGATGTCCAGACCCTGCTTTTTGAAGTCTTTGGCCGCCGCCGACGCAACATCGCGGTCCGCCATCGCCAGAAAGTCATCCATCGCTTCGAGCACGACGACCTCAGACCCCAGACGTGCCCAGACACTGCCGAGTTCGAGACCGATAACGCCGGCACCGATAATGCCCAGCCGCCCCGGAACTTCGCCGAGTTCGAGCGCATCCCAGGAGTCGATGATGTGCTCGCGATCGAATTTCGCAAACGGCAGCTCGATCGGTATTGAGCCGGATGCGAGCACCACGTGTTTGGCCTGCAAAATCTCCGGCTCACCGTCCACCGGCGTAAACTCCACTTTTTTGCCCGCCAGCAGCTTGCCATGACCGACCAGGCCTTCGACCTTGTTGGCTTTAAACAGACCGCCAATCCCGCCGGTGAGCTGGCGCACAATGCCGGCACGACGCTTTTGCATCGCGGCTATATCGAGTGACACACCGCCGGTCACGATGCCGTGCTTTTTGAATTCGTGCGTCGCGCGGTGGTATAGCTCGGAGGACTCGAGCATCGCCTTGGACGGGATGCAGCCAGCATTGAGGCAGGTGCCGCCGAACGCGTAGCTGCCGTCGAAATTCTGCCACTTGTCGATGCAGGCTACGGACAGGCCGTGCTGTGCTGCGCGGATCGCCGCGATATAGCCGGCCGGGCCGGCGCCGATGACGACGACGTCAAAACTTCTACTCATGTCTGTGTCCTAAACCTGCAGCAGCAGCCTGCCGGGATCTTCAAGTTGTTCTTTGATGGTGACCAGGAACTGAACGGCTTCCCGGCCATCGATGATGCGGTGATCGTAAGTCAGTGCGAGATACATCATCGGCCGCACCTTGATCTCGTCGCCGACAACCATCGGACGTTTCTGAATGGAGTGCATGCCTAGAATGGCACTCTGCGGCGGATTCAGAATCGGCGTCGACATCATCGATCCGAAAATGCCACCGTTGGTGATCGTGAAGGTGCCACCGGTCAGCTCCTGCATACCAATCGTGCCGTCTTGCGCCTTTTTCGCCATCTCGTTCAGGCGCGCCTCAAACTGGGCAAAGGTCATGTTGTCGACGTCACGGATCACCGGCACCATCAGGCCACGCTCGGCCGACACAGCGATACCGATGTCGTAATAGTTGTGATACACGATGTCGGTGCCTTCCACCGATGCGTTGACCACCGGGTACTTCTTCAAAGCGGCAACCGACGCCTTGGCGAAGAAGGACATGAAGCCAAGCCGCACGTCATGTTCTTTTTCGAAGCTGTCTCTGTAGCGACTGCGCAGTGCCATGACCTCGGTCAGGTCCACTTCGTTGAAGGTCGTCAGCATCGCGGCCGTCGACTGCGCTTCGACGAGACGTTCGGCGATCTTCGCGCGCAGACGCGTCATCGGCACACGTTGTTCGCTGCGCTCGATAGCCACTTCCATGACCTCGCCGTCGCTTGGAACCGGCGTGTCGTCGCTCGGGGTGGTATTGCCGCCGTCGTTGTCTTTCAGGAACGCCATAACGTCGGACTTTGTGATACGTCCGTCCTTGCCGGTTCCGATGACCATCGTCGAATCGAGGTCGTGCTCTTCGAGCAGTCGGCGCACGGCCGGACTGGTCTTGACCGGACCGGCCGCAGCAGGCGCTTCGACGACCTCCGCCGGCGTCTCGACCTTCGCCGCAGCGACCATCGGTTCTGCAGCAGCCGCTTCACCCTCGACGAGAATAGCCAGCACAACGCCTTCGGTTACGGTGGCGCCATCATCAACAAGGATCTTCTCGATGACGCCGGCCGACGGCGCCGGGACTTCAAGAACAACCTTGTCAGTCTCGAGATCGACCAGATTCTCATCCCGGCTTACCGGTTCACCGGCTTTCTTGTGCCAGCCAACCAGCGTCGCGTCCGACACCGATTCAGGCAGTGGCGGTACCTTGATTTCAATACTCATAGTGGGTTTCCGTAACTTCGATTAACTAGCGCGGCTTTTCGGTTTTGCTGGCCTTCGCTGCAATGTCCAATGCGGCTTCGACGAGGTCCTGCTGCTGTTGCGTATGGACCTTGTAAATACCGGACGCCGGGGCGGCAGCCCCCTCCCGGCCTGCGTAAAACAACTCCTGATCCGGTGACAGCGGTTCCTGGAGACGATGTCGAATCTGGTACCAGGCACCCTGGTTTTGCGGCTCTTCCTGGCACCACACAATCTCTTTGGCGTGTGCGTACTTCTGAATCACCTCGGCAAACTCAGGGATCGGGAACGGGTACAACTGCTCGACGCGAACGATGGCAATGTCGTCGATGTCCTGAAGTTTTCGAGCCTCGTACAGGTCGTAGTACACCTTGCCGCTGCAGAACACGACGCGACGCGCTTTGCCGACATCGATCTCGTCGTCGTCGATCAGCAGCTGGAACTGCCCGCTCGACAGGGACTCCAGTGACGATACTGACAGTTTGTGGCGTAACAGGCTCTTCGGTGTCATGACAATGAGCGGTTTGCGAATCTTACGCAGCATCTGGCGGCGCAGCATGTGGAACATCTGCGCCGGATTCGACGGTACGCAGACCGCCATGTTGTGCTCGGCACAGAGCTGCAGAAACCGCTCAAGTCTGGCCGAGGAGTGCTCGGGCCCCTGGCCTTCGTAGCCGTGTGGCAGGAACAGCGTCATACCGCACAGTCGACCCCACTTGGCATAACCGGAACTGATGAACTGGTCGATCACCACCTGTGCACCGTTGACGAAATCGCCGAATTGCCCTTCCCAGATCACCAGCGTTTCGGCTTCCGTGGTTGCGTAGCCGTACTCGAAACCGAGCACCGCTTCTTCCGACAACAGTGAGTCGATAACGCGGAAGGCATTTGGCCGGTCGTCGATGTGCCGCAGTGGCGTGTGCTGGCGACTGTTGAGCTGGTTGTGAAGTACAGCGTGTCGATGGAAGAAGGTGCCGCGTCCCGCGTCCTGGCCAACAAGACGCACGCTGTACTTGTCCTTGATCAGGGACGCATAAGCCATGGCCTCAGCGAATCCCCAGTCCATTGGAATCTCGCCCTTCGCCATACGGGCCCGGTCGTCCATGATGCGCTGGACGCGACCGTGCAGCTTGATCTCGTCAGGCACGTCAGTGATTGCCGCGGCGCAGGCATCCACGCTCTTCGGGGACAGCGAGGTATCCACCACCTCATCCCAGGTCGCGTCGAAATGCGGTGACCAGTCGACCGTGTATTCATTGCCGATCATGCCGAGCGAAGCTTCCGGGACAGGCTCGCCGCGATCCAGTCGATCACGATACGCATCCTGCAATCCGGATACATCCGCTGCAGACAACACGCCGTCGGCGACGAGCTGGTCGGAATAAATCTGGCGTGTCGTCGGGTGTTGCTTAATGCGCTGGTACATGGTCGGTTGTGTCGCCGACGGTTCGTCCGCCTCGTTGTGGCCGTGCCGTCGATAGCAGACGAGGTCGATGACCACGTCTTTCTTGAACTTCTGCCGGTAGGCGAGTGCCAGCCGCGTGACCTTGATCGCATTTTCCGGATCGTCGGCATTCACATGAAACACCGGTGCCTCGATCATCTTGGCGACGTCCGTGCAGTACTCGGTGGAACGGGCGTCCGACGGTCGACTGGTTGTAAAGCCGATCTGGTTGTTGATCACGATGTGCAGCGTGCCACCGGTGCGGAAACCGTTGGTCTGCGAGAGCTGAAAGGTTTCCTGCACCACGCCCTGGCCGGCAAACGCGGCATCGCCGTGGATCAACACCGGCAGAACTTCGCTGCGCTCGGTGTCCTGGCGCCGCTCCTGCCTCGCCCGCACGGATCCCTCCACCACCGGGTTGACGATTTCCAGGTGCGACGGGTTGAAGGCCAGCGCGATGTGCACGTTACCGCCTTCAGTCTTCATGTCCGCCGAGAAGCCTTTGTGGTACTTGACGTCACCGGAGCCTTTAAGGTCGTCGATGTCGTAGTTGCCCTCGAACTCCTCGAACAACTCTTCGGGCGACTTGCCGAAGATGTTGACGAGCACGTTGATGCGGCCACGGTGCGCCATACCGATGATGACCTCGTGAATGCCATTCTGGCCGCCGCGATTGACGATATCGCCGAGCATCGGGATCAGGCTCTCGCCACCTTCCAGTGAGAATCGCTTCTGGCCGACGTAGCGCGTGTGCAGGTAGCGCTCCATGCCCTCTGCGCGGGTCAGGTGCTCAAGGATTGAGTGACGTTCGGCGGCCGGCAGCGCAGGACCCGCGATCGCGCGTTCAAATTCACGGCGCAGCCACAGGCGCTCCCTGGAGCGAGACACGTGGGCCACTTCCATCGTGACCTTGCCGCAGTAGACGCTCTTCAGCAGTCCGAGTATCTCGCGG
>JBCCNM010000091.1:0-13562 GCA_039025835.1 Pseudomonadota bacterium
GGACAAACTGCACGCGGATTACGCCCGTGTCTGGGGCGCCTTCGAGGACATTCTGGGTGAGCTGCCGGCGGACGATCAGGCCCGGCTGTTCGGCGATACGGCGCGGGCGTTTTACCGTATCGAGTCGGCGAGCTGATTCGCACCGGCGAGCAGCATCGAGTGATCCGAGCTCAGCAAAAACAGACTCGCGCCGGCGTCACGCCAGCGCGGTAACTCATCGAGATCGGGCGTGAACATCCCGACCGTCGTGCCGGTATCGGCGCAGGCCTGACAAATCGTTGCGATCGCGTCGATCACCGCCTCGTCCATCGGGCTTTTGCCCATCGCTACCGCCAGGTCGATGCGGCCGATAAACACCGCGTCTACGCCGTCGACCGCGGCGATAGCCGCGGCGTGCTCCAGCGCTGAAATGTCCTCAATCTGTACGACAACGCTGGTGTGTTCCGCACTGCCTGCCAGGTAATCCGGCATCGGTCGCGTGCCGTAGCCAGCCGCTCTGGGCGAGCCGGCATAGCCTCGACCGCCGTCGCCGAAGTGGCAGGCTTTGACAACTCGCTCGGCCTGCGCCGCACTCGTCACGTGCGGAACGACAACACCATCCGCACCGCTGTCCAGCGCGTTGCGGAGCTGCGTCGTCGAGTCGTCGCCGACGCGCACGAGGCACGGCATATCGGCAGCGCGAAACGCGGCGATGCACAAATCGGTCTCGACACGTCCGAAAGGTGCATGTTCGGCATCGATGGCTACCACATCGAGTGCTGACAGCCCGAGTACCTCGGCTATGATCGGTGACGGAGTCTTCAGGAAGGTGCCCATCAGCACGTCACCGTTGAGCAATGCCTGGCGGAATCCGGCTCGGGTCATCGGTCTATCCCCACAATGAATCGGACGCGATGGCCGCACCCTCGACCATCGCGCCCAGTTTCGCGTAAACAATGTTTTCGTCGACGGCGCCGAAGCCTGCGAAGGTAGAAAAGCCGCAGTCGGTGCCGGCGATGACGCGCTCGCGACCGACGATGTTTGCAAAGCGGCTGATGCGCTCGGCCACCAGCTTCGGGTGCTCAACAAAGTTGGTCGTCGAGTCGATCACACCCGGTACCAGCACCAGGTCGTCGGGCAGGTCGGTGTTGGCAAACACCTCCCATTCGTGTGCGTGCCGCGGATTGGACGATTCAAACAGCAGCGCACCGACGTTCGCCTTCAGCGCAATGGGCAACACCAGCTCCATCGGCGCGTCGTGATGATGCGGGCCCTCGTAGTTGCCCCAGCAAACGTGCAAACGCACGCGGTCTTTCGGGATATCGCGCAGCGCGTGATTCAGCGCATCCACGTGCAGGCTGGCCTGGGCGACATACTCGGCGTCGGGCTTGCCCTTGAACAGCATGTGCCGGCCGAGGCCGAGATCGGGTGAGTCCAGTTGCAGCACCAGCCCGGCATCCACGATGGCCTTGTACTCGACCGCCATCGCATCAGCGAGGGCGAACAGATACTCCTCGTGGGTGGCGTAGTGTTCATTCGGCTGGAACAGCGCAATGACGCCGGGAGACGCTGCGTTCATGAAACCTTCGACAGGCGGCGCGGCCGCCATCGCACTCAGCATGTTGTCGATATCCGATTCGGCCGGCCCCATGTCCTTGACGCGAATCTCGCCGACACAGCACGGACGACGATAAGTCGGTGTGCCGCCCGATTTCGCCTGCCGTTCGAGAAACGACGGAAACTCCTCGAGGTCGCTCGGTGGCTGGCGAGCGCTGTCACCGTCAAAGCCGGTAATGCGGTCCTTGATGTAGGTGGCGTAACTGATTTTGCTCATTTCGCCGTCGCTGACCAGATCGACGCCGGTGGACACCTGGCGGGCGATGACCTCGTGCACGGCGTCGCGGATTACCGCCTCCGCATTGTCCGGCGTATCGCCTTGCTCAACCGCGAACACGACGTCGGTAACGGCCTTTGATCGTGGCAGGCTGCCGACGTGCGTGGTCAGGATTCGGACTTCGCTGGTTTTCATGAATGCTCCTTTAATGCTCCAGCAGCCGGTGCAGCGCGTCCGTCACGACGGTTGGCTGCTCCAGCGATGCGATATGCCCGCAGTCATCGACGATGTTGAGCGTCGCGTCCGGTATGCGGCTCGCCATCAGCTCATGGTACTCCACCGGGCACAGCTCATCTTCGGCGCCGCAGAGCACCAGTGTCGGGCAGCGGATGCTGTCCAGCAGGTCGACGTAGTCACTGCGGTCCCTGAGTGCCAGCGACTGTTGTTCAAAAACGGTGGGTCCCAGGTCCAGCGCCATGTCGAGCAGCAGTTGCAGCAAGGCCTCGTTGTCGCGATTCGCCTCTGCGAGGTACAGCGGCTTCAGTTCCTCGATAGCAATCTCACGCAGACCGCCTGCGAGCACGCCTTCGATCTGCTGCATGCGTATCGGTTGCCGCTCGGGGGCGTCGGCGTGCGGGTTGGTGTCCATCAAGGCCATGTGCGTGACGCGCTCGGCAGCCTGGCGCCAGATTTCAAACGCGAGGATGCCACCCATCGACAAACCGACGACGGCGAAGCGTGCTGGCGCAACCGCGAGCGCCTGTGCGGCCATCTGCTCAATGCTGTTGGCGTTAGCTGTGTCAGCGTGGAAGGCCGGATACGGCAGCGCCTCGGTTTGCAGGTGCCACAACCGGGCGTCGCACATCATGCCCGGCAAATACAAAACGGCTTCGGCGGGCATCGCTCACCCGTCTGCCAGCCGTGCCGAGCGACCGCGAATCGGAATGCCCGAGAAGGCCCGCTTCTCCGGGGACAGCTCCGGGTTGTCGATGCGTTCCAGCAACATCGATGCGGCGGACTGCGTCATGCGTTGAACGGGCTGGCGGACCGTGGTCAGCGCATACGCCGAGTAGCGGGCCGGACCAACACCGTCAAAACCGACGATGGAAATGTCGCCCGGCACGTCCAGGCCAAAGGCTTCGCGTGCCTCGTCAATGCAACCAATCGCCATAACGTCGTTGGCTGCAATAACGGCGTCCGGCGGCGAGCCGTGCTTTTCGACCAGCTCGGCAAAACACTCCCGACCCGTTTCGTAGCCAAAGTCGCCGGACACCGTGGTGATGTCGTCGATGCCCAGTCGGCGCAGTTCGTTCAGGGCGCCGGTTTTGCGTTCAAAACTGACCACCGAGTCCGGCGGGCCTTCAACCACGCCGAACGACAGATGACCGGCGCCGACGAGCTCGCTGACCAGCCAGCGCTCGCCTTCTTCCTGGTCGCAGCGCACGGAATTGACGATGTGACCGGACGCTGTCCGGTTGTAAAGCACGACGGGAATGTGCGCATTATCGATCGTCTCCAGCTGTTCGGGTGAAAACATCGCGGCGGTCAGGATGCCGTCAACGCGGTACTGCAGCATTTGCTCGACCACCGTCTCGGTGTCGCTCTCGCGCTCCAGCGCAAACAACAGGACGCGCACCCCCTGTTCCGAAAAGCGCTGCGTGAGCTGCACCAGCACCTCGGGGTAATACAGGTTGGTGAGCTTTGAGATCACAACAGCCACCATGTTGGAGCGCTGCGTGATCAGGCCGCGGGCGATGGCGTTAGGCCGGTAGCCCAGCTGGTCGGCCGCCGCCATGACGCGTTCTCGCATGGCTTTTGAGGCGCTGGCACCGTCCTGGAAGACACGGGAAACGGCCGACTGCGAGACCCCGGCGAGCGCCGCGACGTCGTAGGAGGTGGCCCGTTTTTTCTCGGCCGAGGTGATGTTGTCGTCCGTTTTTGTTGGTTTTTTCATCAGGCTGAGCCGCCGGGCCCGCTTCCAATGTCGAACGATGGTAGGCAGTATTGCATTCGTATGCAATTCGGAGCCCGCAATGACTGACGCGCTCGCCGGACACGTGGCACTGGTCACCGGTGCCGGCCGTGGGCTGGGTCGTGCCTGCGCCGAGGGTCTGGCCAACGCCGGTGCCCGGGTCATGGCCACAGCCCGCTCCGAAGCGGACCTGGCTGAGCTCGCCGGGCACGACAGCGGCCGGATCGAGGCGCTCCCCGGGGATGTGACCGATGACGGCTTCATCGAGCAGATCGGTCAAATCGAGGGCCTGTCGATTCTTGTCAATAACGCCGGTGGCAATCGCCCGGCGCCGTTCGTCGACATCGACAGCGAAGCCCTGGATTTCATCCTCGAGTTGAATGTTCGCGCCGCCTTTCGCGTCGCGCAGGCTGCCGCACAAGCCATGCTGGCGGCCGGGACGGCCGGATCGATCATTCACATGTCGTCGCAGATGGGCCACGTCGGTTCACCGGGCCGCAGCGTGTACTGCATGACCAAGCACGCCATCGAGGGCCTGAGCAAGGCGATGGCGGTCGAGCTCGCGCCGCACGGCATCCGCGTAAACACGGTGGCACCGACCTTCGTCGAGACCCCGCTGACTCGACCGATGCTCGAAAACGAAGAATTCCGGGATTTTGTGTTCGGGATGATCCCGATGGGCAAACTGGCGACCGAAGATGACGTGGTCGCCGCCGTGCTGTACCTGGCCTCGCCGTCGGCGGGCATGGTGACCGGACACAGTCTGGTCGTCGACGGTGGATGGACGGCCCAATAACGAGAACAAGGGGGGTGTATGGCTGACTTTGGCACATTGAACTGGGTGATTCTGGTCACCTACGTGTTGCTGAATCTGCTGCTGGGCTGGGTGCTCAGCAAGCGCGTCGAGACGGCAGAAGATTTCTACCTGGGTCGGCGAACGACGCCGTGGTGGGCGATCGGTATCTCCGTGATCGCGACCTATGTCAGCGCGCTGTCGTTCCTCGGCGGTCCGGCCTGGGCCTACTCCGAGTCGCTCGCGGTGATCGCGATTCACCTGAATTACCCGATCGTCGTGTTCCTCGTCATCACGATCTTCCTGCCGTTCTTCTTCAATTCCGGCGTGGCATCGATCTACGACTACATGGAACGCCGCTTCGGCCCGGCCTCGCGCGTTGTGATCTCCGGGGTATTCCTCGTCTCGCAGGCGCTGACCTCGGCCGCAATTCTGTACGCGACCTCGCTGGTGATCCAGTTCATCACCGGCATCGACGTGCGCATGGCCATCGTCATCGTCACGGTAATCGCGCTGATCTACACGATGATGGGCGGTATCACGGCGGTGATCTGGACCGACGTGATCCAGGCCGGCGTGTTGTTCGTCGGCGCACTGATCATCTTCTTTGCGCTGATCAACAACATGCCCGCACCGCTCGGCGAGGTTCTTGCCGACCTCAAGGCCGCCGGCAAAACCAATCCGCTGGACTGGCGACCGGACCTGACACTCGAGGCCACGGTCTGGTCGGGTGTGATCGCTATGACGCTGTTCCACGTTACCGTCTACGGCGCCAACCAGATGATGGTGCAGCGCACACTCGCCGCGAAGAATATCGGTGACGCCAAGAAGTCGTTCCTGCTGATGGGTTTCGCGGCGTTCTTTATTTACTTCCTGTTCTTCTTCCTCGGTGTGCTGTTCTACGGTTACTACGGCGGGCGCGAATTCGAGGACGGCAACACGATCATCCTGACCTTCGCGACCGACTACGGCCTGCCGGGCCTGATGGGCATCATCGCGGCGGCGGTTGTCGCAGCATCGATGTCGTCGCTGGATTCGTCATTCAACTCGCTGGCGACGATCTCGACGGTCGACTACTACCAGAAGTTCTTCAAGAAGGACGAGTCACCGGAGCACTATCTGACGGTGACCCGAACCTTTACCGTCATCTGGGCCGTCCTGATCATTGTGCCGGCGATGCTGTATGTGAACAGCGAGGGCTCGATCCTGCAGACGCTGTCGAAGATCGGTTCCTACTTTGTTGGCGCGAAGCTCAGTATGTACGGTCTCGGTTTCTTCTCGAAGCAGACCACCGAAAAAGGTTTGCTCGTCGGCGTTGCCGTCGGCTTTGTCGCGATCTGGCTGCTGGCCACGCAGACCGACATCGCCTGGCCGTGGTACTGCCTGTTTGGTGGCGGCATCAACATCATCGTGTCCTGGGTAGCCAGTCGCCTGATCGACGGCAAGCAGGACGAGTGGTCGCCATACACGATCAAGGGCCAGCAGATGGAGTTCGAATCCAAGGGCCTGCCGCAGAAAGACGACGGCTGGTATCTGGTGCCGGGCAAGGTCGACACAGTGAGCTGGTACCTGCTCGTGTTCTTTGGCGCCACGATGCTGTTCCTGTACCTGTTCGAGACACTGTTCTGATGCGCTCGGCGACTGTGTTGCTGCTGGTAGCGCAGCTCGCCTTTGCGGATGCAAACACGCCGGCGCCGCTGACAGTCGACGCGCTGCGGCAGCTCGATGTGGATGTCACATTCACGGTGGAAGGCGATCTGGACGCTGGACCCGGATTCACGGCGTATCTGGTCTCTTACCGCCACGCCGGTTTGAAACTGCACGCGATGGTGGCCGTACCTACCGGCGAGGCACCGGACGGGGGCTTTCCGGTCGTGGTTGCCAATCACGGCTACGTGCCGGACCCGCGACGATACGGCATCACCGCGGACGGGCGCGATTCCCGGCCGGGTGACTACTACCGCTCCGTGCCGGCGCTGTTCACGTCGCGTGGCTTTTTGACGGTTATGGCCGACTACCGCGGCCACAACAGCTCCGAGGGCTACGACATGATCAGCCCGCAAACCGCCGAGTCCTTTGCGTTCTACGCCGAGGACGTTGTCGCGCTGATGTCGGCACTCGATCAGCTGGAGACGGCCGATACCGACAACGTCTTTGTCTGGGGCCACTCGATGGGCGGGCTGGTCACCCTCAAAGCGCTGCTTGCGACAGACGGCATTCGCGCGGCGTCGCTCTGGTCGACGATGGATGTAGCCGAGTACGCCGCGCGTATCGGGGACCTCGATATCCCGGTCAATGTGCACCATGCAAGCGGTGACCAGGCGACGGCTGTCAGCAACAGTCGACAGCTCGCGGACTGGCTGGACGCGGCCGGACGGCTGGCCGGCTTTTACGAGTACGACAGTGTTAACCACTATTTTGACGAGTCGCGGCGCGAGTCCGCTGCGGACCTCGACGCCGACCTCTTCCGATCCCGACTGCAATGACCGATATCCAAACCAGCAAGGCACACTTCGCTCTCTTTCGCGACGCGCTGTACAACTGCGATCGCGCCACTCTGGTATCCCGGCTTGGCGAGCTGTTCAGTGCCGACTGCGCCGTGACGCTGCCACACCCGATAGGCCCGGTCGAGGGGCCGCAGTCACTCTTCGATCACGGCTACGCACCGCTGCTGGATGCCATCCCGGATCTCGAGCGCCGCGACACGATCGTCGTTGCCGGAGAGCAGGACGGTGAGCACTGGATCGGCTGTGGTGGTCACTACCAGGGCGCGTTTGACGCGCCGTGGCTGGATATCCCGGCCACCCGCCACCTGGTGCACATGCGCTACATCGAGTTTTTCCGCATTGAGGACGAACGCATCGTTGCGGCGCGGCTGCTCTGGGACATCCCGTCGGTCATGATGCAGGCAGACGCCTGGCCGATGGCGCCGAGTCTCGGTCGCGAGATCCTCGTGCCGGGCCCGGCGAGCAACGACGGTGTGGATGACGGCAACCGGACCGGGGGGCAGGCCGCGGCGAGCATGCAGCTCGTCAACGACATGGTGACCGGCCTCGCAAAGTTTGCTGACGGCGGCGCCGAGGCGATGACGCCGGAGGCGTTCTGGCATCCGAAAATGACCTGGTACGGTCCCGCCGGCATCGGCGCCAATCGACGGGTCTCCGGGTTTCGCAACTGGCACCAGATCCCGTTTTTGAACAGCCTGCCGGACCGCATTGCCAACACGGAAGCCGGCGGACGGGATTGTTATTTTGCCGACGGCAACTATGTGGCCTTCTGCGGCTGGCCGGCGATGAGCGCCACGGTGACCGGCGACGGCTGGATGGGCATTGCGCCGTCGGGCAAACGCATCGACTTTGCGAGCCTCGATATCTGGCGCTGCGAAAACGGCACGATCCGCGAAAACTGGGTCATGATCGACATCCTCGACGTCTGGCGACAGCTCGGTGTCGACGTGCTTGCACGGATGCGCGAAGTGACCTTCGCCCGACAACCCCTCGACTTTAAAATCTGATGGATAGGCAATGAACGACAGACGACCGGTGCAGGGTGCACTGACCCGCGACAACGATCTCAGCAAAACGGCAGACACCCTGGGTGTTGTCGACGCAATGGTGGACGGCCTGAACGATCACGACATCGACGGGATGGGGCGTTTTTTCAGCGAGTCGTTTCGCTGGATCGGTAACGCCGGCTGCGGTTTCAAGAACGGCCTCAAGGAATTCCAGGACAACTGGCAACGCCCGTTCCAGGCGGCATTTTCCGACAAGCTTTGCATTGACGAGGCACGCATCACCGAGGGCGAGTGGTGTGCTGCTTTCGGTCGGCAGGAGGCCGTGCATTCCGGCGAGTTCATGGGCATCGCACCGACCGGCAAGCGCGTCGAGATTCGCTACATGGATTTCTGGAAGGTGGTCGACGGAAAAATCGTCGACAACTACGTGATGGTCGACTTCCCGTACGTGATGCAGCAGCTCGGCGTGGATCCGTTCAACGGGCACGGCTGGGAGCAGAAAGACTCGGCGAAGATGCCGGTTCAGAACGGCGAGTAGCTACTGGTTGTTGGCGTAGTTCCAGGAGCCGATGATGCGCTTTTCCGGCTTATGCCGGCCGATGTGCTCACGCTTCCAGACCATAAACCCGTCGACGTCCACCTCGATCGGCACCTGCCAGACCTCGTCGCCGTAATAGTGCACGGTGTATTCGTCGAGGTAGCCCGCTTCGCGAATGGCGCTCAGCGTCTCCAGGTAATCGTCGTGAATCTCCGGGTTTTGCGCCATTTTGCGCTCCCAGGTGTCCAGCAGCAGCATGCGCGCTGACAGCTCGCAGCCGTAGTCCGAGACGCGGGCCGGGTTCGTGCCGCCGATGTCGAGCTGGCAGGCCGATAGCATCAGCGTGTACGCCACCCAGCTCTGCAGCACGGGGTCGTTATCTGCAAAGGCCCGGGGCGCAAGGTGAAACGTATCCCCGTCCGTGACGTGGTCGCGGACGTATATCTCACTGCTGCATCCGGCGAGGATCAACAGCAGGCATGGCGCAATTCGCCCAATCATGCGCCAAAGTCTACTGAATCCGCGGTTTTGATTCCGAGATCAGCGGCACAAAACCGACTGTGGAACGCATCCGGACCGGTGGGTAAAACAACGATAAAGTCAGGCACTTGCGTTAGAATCCCGCGTCTTTGTTGAGGGAGCTTACAGCTTGGGACTCAGTGTCATTATTCGGGCGGCCGGCCAGGGCACGCGGATGCGCTCCCGACTGCCAAAAGTGTTGCAGCCGCTGGCCGGAAAACCGCTGCTCGCGCACGTGCTCGACACGGCCGAGGCACTGGACGCGGACGACATTTGCGTGGTGTATGGCCACGGCGGCGGCGAGGTTCAGGCCGTGTTTGCCGACAACGAGCTCCGCTGGGCACTGCAGGCAGAGCAGAAAGGCACCGGCCACGCCGTGCAGCAAGGAATGCCGGACACGCCTGATGACAATCTCGTGCTGATTCTCGCTGGCGACGTGCCGCTTCTGACCGCGGAGACATTGAGCACTCTGATCGACAACAGCGAACCCGACAGTCTGTCGGTGCTGACGGTCGACCTGCCCGATCCGACCGGCTATGGCCGCATTGTGCGAACCGACGACGCTGTCACTGCGATCGTGGAGCAAAAGGACGCATCAGCCGAGGAATTGACCATCACCGAGATCAACACCGGCGTCATGGTGGCCTCCGGAAAAAACCTGAAGCGCTGGCTCGCCAACCTCGACAACAACAACGTGCAGGGCGAGTACTACCTGACCGACATCGTGGCGATGGCGGTTGCCGACGGACTCGCCGTGCGGGGCATAAAGGCAGGCGACCCGAAAGAAGTCATGGGTATCAATGACAAGCGCCAGCTCGCCCAGGCCGAGCGCGCGTTTCAGACTCGCGCCGTCGAGACTCTGATGGCGGGTGGCGTCGGCTTCGCCGATCCGGCGCGTGTGGATATTCGCGGCACGCTGACCTGTGGTCAGGACGTCTACATCGATGCCAACGCGATCTTCGAGGGCGATGTGACGCTCGGCGACAATGTGACTATCGAGTCGAATACGCTGATACGTGACAGTGTGCTCGGCGCAAACACGGTGATTCATTCCAACTGCCACATCGAGGGCGCCTCGATGGGTGAGTCCTGCGAGATCGGCCCGTTTGCCCGATTGCGGCCGGGCGCTGAGCTGCGCAATAACATCAAGGTCGGCAACTTTGTTGAAGTGAAAAAGAGCATCGTCGCCGACGGCAGCAAGGTGAATCACCTGACTTACATCGGAGACACCGACATCGGCGAAAACGTCAACGTCGGTGCCGGCACGATCACCTGCAACTACGACGGCGCTAACAAGCACCGTACGGTCATCGGCGACGGCGCCTTCATCGGCTCCGGCGTGGAGCTGGTAGCGCCGGTGGAGATCGGCAAGGGCGCGACGATCGGTGCCGGTTCAACGATCAGCAAAAACGCGCCGGACGATGCACTGACCGTATCGCGATCGAAACAGATAACCATCAGCGGCTGGCAGCGGCCGGTGAAAAAACCAAAACCCTGAACACACCGTGCGCGACACGGTGACGGAGTAGCAAATCTATGTGCGGAATTGTCGGTGCCATTGGCGAGCGAAACGTCGTACCCGTTCTCGTGGAAGGGCTGCGGCGTCTCGAGTATCGTGGCTACGACTCCGCCGGCGTCGCTGTTTTAGAAAACGGCGGCAGCATCGGTCTGCGCAAGACGGTGGGCAAGGTGGCCGAACTCGACGCACGCATCGATGCCCAGCCGATCAACGGCCAGCTCGGTGTCGCACACACCCGCTGGGCCACGCACGGCGGCGTCACCGAAGCGAATGCGCACCCGCATCTGTCCGGTGATCGCATCGCCGTCATCCACAACGGCATCATCGAGAACTATCAGTCGATCAAAGATGAACTGCTTGAGAAGGGCTACAGTTTCGCGTCCGAAACCGACACCGAAGTGGCGGCGCATCTCGTGCATGACTATGTGAAACAGGGCCTCGATCTGCTGGAAGCCGTTCGCAAAGCGGTGAAACGATTCACCGGCGCCTTCGCGTTGCTGGTGTTCGATTCGGAGGATCCGCAGCGTATCGTTGTCAGCCGCGTCGCCAGTCCGCTGGTGATCGGTCTCGGCATCGGCGAAAACTTCGTGGCCAGCGGCGTTCCGGCCCTGCTGCCGGTTACGCAGCGATTTATTTACCTGGAACAGGGCGATATCGCCGAGATCACCCGGGCAGCCGTCAACATCACAGACCCAGACGGCAACGCGGTTGAGCGTGATACGCACGAGACACAGTGGACAACCGACTCGGCGGAAAAGGGGCCGTATCGCCATTTCATGCTCAAGGAAATCTTCGAGCAGCCGAGCGCGCTGGCCAACACACTGTACGGACGCGTGGAAAACGGTCGGGTCGTGCCCGACTCGCTGGGCCCGCAGGCCGAAGAGCTGCTGAAGCAGGTGGAGAACATTCACATCGTTGCCTGCGGCACGAGCTACCACGCCGGCTGCGTCGGCAAGTACTGGCTCGAAGCGCTGGCGGGTGTTACCTGCCAGGTGGAGATCGCCAGCGAATACCGTTACCGGCACGTTGTCGTGCCGGACAACACGCTGTTCCTGACCCTGTCGCAGTCTGGCGAGACGGCGGACACGCTCGAGGCGCTGCGCATGGCGAAGCAGTCCGGCTACCTGGGGTCTCTCACGGTCTGCAACAGCTCGCACAGCTCAATGGTGCGCGAGTCCGATCTGGTGATGATGACGCAGGCCGGGCCGGAGATCGGAGTTGCCAGTACCAAGGCATTTACGACGCAGCTTTTGTCCATGCTTATTGTCACGCTGATGCTGGCGCGCCAGCGCGGTCTCAGTGAGGAGGCAGAGGCCGAGCTCGTGCCCCATGTCGTGCACGCGGCATCAGCAGTGGATAAGGCGCTCGCACTTAACGAACATCTCAAGGACATTGCCGAGGATTTCGCCGAGAAAAATCACACGCTGTTCCTCGGTCGCGGACCGATGTGGCCGGTTGCGATGGAAGGTGCACTGAAGCTCAAGGAGATTTCCTACATTCACGCTGAGGCTTACGCGGCCGGCGAGCTCAAGCACGGCCCGCTGGCACTGATCGATGAGGACATGCCGGTTGTCGTCGTTGCGCCTAACAACGAATTGCTCGACAAACTGAAGTCGAACATGCAGGTCGTCCGCGCACGCGGCGGCCAGCTCTACGTGTTTGCAGACAAGGAAACCGGCATTGCAAACGAAGACGGCATCACCGTCATCGAAACGCCGCACGTCGATCGCCTGATCGCACCGATTGTCTACACGGTGCCACTACAGCTTCTGTCGTATCACGTGGCCGTGCTAAAGGGCACGGACGTTGACCAGCCGCGTAACCTGGCGAAGTCGGTGACTGTGGAGTAGTGACTGGGGGCAGGTTCTTGACTCGCGGTTTTAAAAAGCGTCCCGCAGCATTAAAAAGTGTCCTTTTTGTAGTCTATTCGCCTTGCTTTTCTGAACATTGCAAACACTTCGGGATTAATAATTGTCCCAGATAGCTGAGCGGAGTGAGCGAGCTGACAAGGTTGGCAGTAACGGGTCCGGTCTGAAACTACTCTGGTTACTTAGCTAGACCCTGCTTTCTCGGACGCTCTTAAGAAGTCTGTCCAATAAGTTTAGTTCCTGCTCGAGGCAGATTCTCATTAGGGTCAGGCTCCCCTCATAACCAAGTAATCGGCATCTCAGTCGACACATGCTCATGCTGTCGATGGACTAAGCGCAGATCAACTTAAAGAATACCAGCGCAAAAGCTACGGTATCGGCAACACTCTTACGTCTCGGCCAAGTCGGAGTATCAAACACCCTGAGCTGTGACATCCAGGACGTGAATAAGCTGAGAAGAACACATGGGTGGCGCAGAGATTCTAAGTTTTTCTGTTCCATAACCACGGTTTTTTCGAGGAAACCCTTCGAGATAGCCGAGGTGTTTACAAAAAGTTGTCACCGTTTACTGTAAATGAATACCGACACTCAGAAGAAATGGCAGACCAAAACTCGGTAGTTTGAAGCGCAATTAGCGCTTTTACTTCATGAGCTTACGTCTATTTCTTGGAAAGTGAGGTTACTTGAGGAAAAAACGTAGTAGCCCAATTATAGGGTCATCATCGATAGGAATATCACATGTGTGCTTCTCGAAACACATTTGACCCGTTTGACGAATTCGATTTACAAAGACGCCAAACTCGTTTTGTAGGTGGAAGAATCGATGATGCGAAATTTACGTGCAACTCAAGTTACCGTTTGGATTGCGACAACCTTACTTCTTAGCAGCATCCACCGCACAGCGTCCGCCGATCCGGTCTTGTTAGAAGATGCCACCGAAACCTTAAAACAGTGCATCACTACACAACTCGCGAATTCCACAGTCGGCGACAAACCTAACGTTAAATCGCTGCTCACGGCCTGCCA
>JBCCNM010000092.1:0-13516 GCA_039025835.1 Pseudomonadota bacterium
CTCGGTGGTCTCAGGATCGTTGATATTCATGAGCTGCATGACTTCGCCGGCCGCGATCGTGTTGGTCGCATCGGCCAGAATTTGCATTACGCGCATGCTGCCGATGTCGACCATCATCTGGAATGACCGCGAGTAAAGAAAATCACCGACCAGCACGCTGGCCTGATTACCGAAGACCGTGTTGGCCGAGTCCTTGCCGCGCCGGCGCTCGGAGGAGTCGACAACGTCGTCGTGTAGCAGCGTAGCCGTGTGGATGAACTCGATGATCGTGGCGGCGCGGACGTGTTGTTCGCCCGTGTAGCCGAGCGCTCGCGCGGCCAGCAGCACGAGCAGTGGGCGCAGACGCTTGCCGCCGCTGAGCACAATGTATTCAGCGACCTGCGAGACGAGTTGCACGTCGCTCTCCAGGCTGCTGGAAATCTGACGGTCTACGGATTCAATGTCGCCGCGTGCGAGCTCCATCACCTCGGTGATCGTGAGCGCTTCGCGAGATGTTTGTGCGAGTTGCATACGGCGCAAATAATGCCTGAAAACCACTAGGTTGGCGATACAATAAGGTCTCTAAACGTAAACCGATCGCCGGACGCCAAGCCTTTGAAATGGCAATTCTTTTTTGCCCGCCTGCCGATTGACCCCGGCCCCGGGAATCTATAATATTCCGGCTCTTTTTCGCGCGCGGCAGCTCTCTGCCTGGACAACAGATCCTCAAGCGCGGCCAGAAAAGTCTTGTTTCTCAGTGGGTTGCGCGAGCGCGGCTCACACAACGGAGTTTTAGCATGTATGCGGTTTTTCGCAGCGGTGGCAAGCAGTACCGCGCAACGAAGGGCGACGTCCTGCGTCTCGAGAAAATCGAGGCAGACGAGGGCGCGGATATCAGTTTTGACGAAGTCCTGCTCGTCGGCGAAGGCAGCGATGTAAAGGTCGGTAGCCCGCTGGTAGAAGGCACGACGGTCACCGGCAAGGTGCTGCGTCAGGGCAAGAGCAAAAAGGTCAATGTCGTGAAGTTCCGCCGTCGCCAGAATTACCTGCGCCAAGGCTCGCATCGACAGTTCTTCACCGAAGTCGAGATCACCGACATCGGTGCCGGTGCGCCGAAGAAGGCCGCCAAGGCAGAGAAGAAGGCGGACGACGAGGCGCCGGCGGCCAAGAAGAAGACCGCGAAAAAGACCACCGCGAAAAAAGCAACGACGAAGAAAAAAGTTGCCAAGGAAGCGGCGGCCAAAAAGACCACAGCCAAAAAAACCACGACCAAGAAGAAAGTCGCTAAAAAGGCTGCAGCAAAGAAATCAGACGACTAGGCGCGAGCGCCCGGTCTCCCAGACGAGGTAACAGACAATGGCACATAAGAAAGCAGGCGGTAGCAGTAAGAACGGCCGCGATTCAGAGTCCAAACGACTTGGCGTGAAGATGTACGGTGGCCAGCAGGTCGTTGCCGGCAACATTCTTGTTCGCCAGCGCGGCACGCGTTTCCACGCCGGCACGAACGTTGGCGTCGGCCGTGACCACACGCTGTTTGCGAAAAAAGACGGCCAGGTGAAATTCGAGCGCAAGGGTCCGCAGAACCGTCAGTTCGTCAGCGTCATCGACGCCTGAGCGACACGATCCGCATCACCTGAAAAACCCCGCTGATGCGGGGTTTTTTGTAAGTGCCCGGTATCCCTGAGACTCACCGCTATGAAATTCGTTGATGAAGCAACCATTCGCGTCATGGCTGGCAACGGCGGCCACGGCTGCCTGAGTTTTCGGCGTGAGAAATACGTTGAGCGGGGCGGTCCTGACGGCGGCGACGGCGGTCACGGTGGCAGTGTGTACCTCGTGGCGGACCCGGCGATGAATACTCTGGCGGATTTTCGGGTGGCGCGTAAATTTCGCGCCGAAAACGGGCAGCCCGGTGCGGGCCGCAACAAGACCGGCAAGTCCGGGGACGACCTGGAAGTCCGCGTACCCTGCGGTACCGTTGTCCGCGACATCGACACCGGGGAGCAGATCTGTGACCTGACTGAAGACGGCCAGACCCAACGGGTCGCGGAAGGCGGTCGCGGCGGTCTGGGTAACACGCGCTTTAAAAGCAGTGTCAACCGCGCACCACGGAAAACGACGCAGGGAACACCGGGCGAGCGACGCCATCTGGCGCTGGAATTGAAAGTACTTGCTGACGTCGGTCTGCTCGGCATGCCGAATGCCGGCAAGTCCACGCTGATCAGTTCGCTGTCACAGGCGAAACCGAAAATTGCGGATTACCCGTTTACGACGCTGCATCCGAACCTCGGTGTTGTGCGCGTGGGGCGCTTGCAGAGCTTCGTCATGGCGGACATTCCCGGTCTGATCGAAGGTGCTGCGGACGGTGCCGGCCTCGGTATCCAGTTTCTCAAGCACTTGCAGCGCACCGGTTTGTTGCTGCACGTGGTCGATATTGCGCCGCTCGACGAATCCGAATCACCGGCGAGCGTTGTTACCGCGCTGGCGCGGGAGCTTGAGCACTTCTCAAAAGAGCTGTCCGAGAAAGAACGCTGGCTGGTCATCAACAAGTCGGATCTGCTCGAGGACGACGAACTCGCGGCGCGATCTGACGCGCTGGTAAGCGAACTCGGCTGGGATGCGCCACAGTTCACAATCAGTGCGGCAACCGGTGCCGGCACTGAGGCGTTGGCACAGGCCGTCATGCGCCATCTGGAGGAGCAAAGGCTACTGGATGCAGAGCAGGCCGACGTCGTCGAGCCCGCCGTCGATTAACAACCTTGTCTAGCGACAGAGCGTGTCGCGCTTCGTCTTCACATCCCGAATCAGCGCGCGTGCCTGGCTTTTTCGCAGGTACTCTTTCTCGCCGTCGGCGCCGGTCCGGTAGATCTTCGGTGCACTCTTGTACGAGTCGTAGATTTCCTGGACACGTTTGCAGTAGTGAGCTTCCTGCGCCTCGCGGGTTGCTCGTTCGCTGTCTGTTTCCACGTAGTCACCGGCGGCCAGCCGCTCCTCGTGGTCTTTGACCGCGGCATCAAGCCGCCCGGACGAATGCCAGACCAATTCAATCTGCACGGCATCTTCATGGTCCGGTGAATCGCTGTAATGCACCTTGCCGATGTCGTCCATCCACCAGAAGATCGGTGTACGGGTTTCAACAAAATGTGTCTTGCCGTTGGCGTCCACCCATTTCCAGACATCGGCGCTGGCAGGGGTGGCGAGAAGCAGGGCGATGACCAGCCCGAAGGTTGCTACGTATTTCATGCCCGCAGTGTCGCGCAAGGCGTTAAGCCTTGCGTTGAAAGTGGTCACAAAAAAGCCGCCTCGAAGGCGGCTTTTTCTTGACCATTCCGGTGAATAATCAGGCGGCGAGCGCCTTGACCATTTTGTTCAAGCGGCTCTTGTGACGCGCTGCCTTGTTCTTGGTCACAATGCCCTTGCTCACCATGCTGTCGATAACCGGCACGGCGCTCTTGTACGCCGCCTGCGCCGTATCGTTGTCACCGGCTTCGACGGCCTTGATGACATTCTTGATGTGGGTGCGCATGCGCGAGCGCAGGCCCATGTTGTGCTTGCGAGTCTTTTCCGCCTGGACGGCGCGTTTTCTCGCTGACTTGATGTTCGCCACAGTTCGATCCGTGAGTCAAAAGAGCCGCGTATTATTCTCATCCAGGGGGCGGATGTCAATGACTGTGGCAGGGTGTCTGAACGGTCGCCCTCAGTACGGCTAAACCCCTGATTTATCGAAGCTTCTTGGTTACACTTTTGCGGCCTATGACGACGGACACAGACAAAAAGGCCGACACCGGTGGTGCGGCTGATCCCGTAAGCGGAAAAGGGCTGCTTGCCAGCACATCGCTGGTCGGCGGCATGACCCTGCTGTCGCGGATACTTGGCCTGGTTCGCGACGTCGTGCTGGCGCGCTTTTTTGGCGCCTCTTTGGTGATGGACGCGTTTCTCGTGGCTAACCGGATCCCGAACATGCTGCGGCGATTTTTTGCCGAGGGTGCATTCTCACAGGGATTTGTGCCGGTCATGGCGCGCTATCGCGAGGGCCGCAGTGACGAGGAAGCGCGGGAGTTTGTCGATGCCGTTGCCGGCACTTTCGGCTTGGTCCTGTTCGTCGTGACACTGATCGGCGTTATCGCAGCGCCACTGCTGGTGCTGCTGGTGGCTCCCGGTTTTGTGGGTGACGACGGTCGCTTTGATATCGCGACGCTGATGTTGCGGTTTACCTTTCCGTACCTGTTCTTTGTCTCGCTGACGGCGTTTGCCGGCGGCATCCTGAACACCTACGGCCGCTTCGCGGTGCCGGCGTTCACACCGGTATTGCTCAACGTGTCACTGATCGCCTGTGCTGTCTGGTTGTCACCGCGGCTCGAAGAACCGGCGATGGCGCTTGCCTACGGCGTGTTTATCGCAGGCGTCGCACAGCTTCTGTTCCAGCTACCCTTTCTGTTCCGGCTGCGGTTGTTGCCTCGGCCCGCGTGGCGACCGGCACACGGCGGTGTTCGCCGCGTCGGTGAGCTGATGCTGCCGGCGATATTCGGATCCTCGGTGGCGCAAATCAACGTGTTGCTCGGCGGAGTCATCGCGTCGATGCTCGGTGTCGGCAAAATCAGCCTGCTGTACTACTCGGATAGACTCATGGAATTTCCGCTCGGCGTGTTCGGGATCGCACTGGCCACGGTGATCCTGCCAACACTGTCGCGGCAGGCGGCGAGTGACTCGATGGACGCATTCTCATCGACGATGGATTGGTCACTGCGGCTCGTGCTGCTGATCGCCGTGCCGTCTGCGATCGGGCTCATCGTGCTGGCTGAGCCACTGGTGGTGACTATCTTCTACGGCGGCGCGTTTTCGGCGACCGACGTCGCTCTGACCGGCGTCGCCCTGCAGGCCTTCTCGATCGGGCTGATCGGCTTTTCGCTGGTCAAGATACTCGCGCCGGCGTATTTCGCCCGCGAGGACACCCGGACACCGGTTCGCATCGGCCTGATCGCGCTGGCCGTGAATTTCGTGCTCAGCGTGTTGCTGGCCTGGGTATTGACACGGGCGGGCTATGCGGCACCGCATGCGGGGCTCGCACTTGCCATTTCGGTGGCGGCCCTGGTCAACGCAGCGTTGTTGTACCGCGGTTTGCGCCGCGATTCGGTACTGCGGAGTCGTCCAGGCTGGCTGCGCTATGCGCTGCAAATGCTGGTAGCGAATGCCGCCATGGTCGTGGTCCTGCAGTCACTGCATCGGTCGATAGACTGGTGGCTAGACGCTACAATGGGCGGGCGGGCTGCGTGGCTCGCCGTGAGCATACTCGCGGCCGTCGTCACGTACTTTGCCGTGCTGTTTATCGCCGGTGTTCGCCCATCCACCCTGAAGCTTCGAAACACCTGATATGCGTCTTGTTCGTCATCTTTGCGATATGCCACACGGACTGCTCGAACAAGGCAGTGTCGTGACCATTGGTGCTTACGATGGCTTGCACCTCGGGCATCGGCAGCTGCTGCATCGGGTCATCGACACCGCGAGGTCACGGGTACTGCCGTCGGTGGTGATGAGTTTTGAGCCGACACCCAAAGAATTTTTCTCAGTCGATTCGCCGCCAGCCCGGCTGATGCGCTTCCGGGAAAAATTTCTGGCGCTCCAGGCGGCCGACATCGATGTATTCTTCTGTCCGATTTTTGATGAAGCCATGCGAGATATCAGCGCCGCCGATTTTATTCGTCGCATCCTTGTGCACGGCCTGCAGGCCCGGCACCTTGTGATCGGTGATGATTTTCGCTTCGCGCGCCGACGGGAGGGCAATCTCGATCAGCTCGAACGTGCCGGCGCGGCGCTCGACTACAGTGTCGAGCGAGTACCGAGTGTCGTTGTCGACGAGACACGCGTCAGCAGTACGGCGATTCGAAACGCACTTGCCGATGGCGACGACGAGCTTGCGACACGCTTGCTGGGTCGGCCATACCGCATGTCGGGGCGCGTCGTCGGCGGCGAGCAGCTCGGTCGCGAACTGGGCTACCCGACAGCCAATGTCGACCTCCGACGGCGCCAGAGTGCGGTCATGGGTATCTACGCGGTGCGCGTCTATGGCCTGGACGGTCGCGTGTTAGACGGGGTTGCCAGTGTGGGCTCCCGGCCGACTTTCGGTGGCGTACGACCGCTGCTCGAAGTGAACATCTTTGATTTCGATGAGGACATTTACGGTCGATTCATCGAGGTGGAATTCATCCGGCGTTTGCGCACGCAGATCAAGTTCGACAACGCGGATGCCCTGATTGAACAGATGCACCAGGACGCCGACAACGCGCGTGCGGTGCTGGCGAAACTTGCCGCCTGAGCGGAGACCGCATGTACGACAACGCCACCGGACGGAAACGTTTTATTCACTGGATGATCATCGCCGTGGTGATTGTTGCGCTGGACCAGGCCACCAAGTGGGCGATTGTTGAATGGGTACCCCTGTACGGGCGCGTGCCGATCAACGATTTCTTCAATCTGACGCATCAGCGGAATTTCGGCGCGGCCTTCAGCTTCCTCGCAGAGGCGGGTGGCTGGCAGCGCTGGTTCTTCATTACGCTCGCCCTCGTTGTCAGCGTTGTGCTGGTCGTCTGGTCGTGGAAAGAGCGCCGGGTCGGTTCGACCATGCTGGTTGCCGGTCTTGCATTGGTGCTCGGTGGTGCGGTTGGCAACCTGATTGATCGCGTCGTGCTCGGTTACGTCACCGACTTTATCCAGGTCTGGTTCGGCAGTTGGGCATTCCCGTCATTCAACGTCGCGGATTCGGCGATCAGCATCGGCGCCGTCCTGTTGATCCTGGATTCCATCCTCGCGAAGCCGGAGGAACAGCAGCCGGCCTCGGGTGAGGCCGGCTAGCGACTACCTAGCGGGTTCGCGTCCAGCAGTTCGTATTGGGGGCCGACGTTTCTGCGCCGTCGGCCGTGATCGTAAATGTCAGGCACTTGTCCTTCTCGCTGTCCGCACCCTGGTAAGTCGCCGTCGCCGTGAAATTGGACGCATCGGCGGCCGTTACGTTAACGCGATACGCGCCGGTGCGCGTCGGCCAGTCCGACCCGGCGCTGTACCCCAGGTCGGTCAGGTCGTTGGTGAAGGTGCTGGCGTTCAGGTAAAAGCGCTCCTGGTCCAGCACCAAAGCGAGCAGGGCCGCTTTCGCCTCTGCCCTTTTTGCGCGCGCGCTGTACTCAAGATACTGCGGATAAGCGAGGCTGGTGATGATGCCGACGATCACCAGTACGATCATCAGCTCCATCAGCGTGATGCCGCGCTGAGCCTTCAGCGCGGCCCGCCGGCCCGCCCGGCGCGGCATCATTCGATGCCGTCCTGGGACCACAGCGTCCGTACCGGGTTGTTGGCGAAACCGGGGTCGAAGCACTCAACACCGATACAGCCGAGCGGCGGCGGGTTGCAGGCCGGCCCTTCGCAATCGGCTTCCGGTGTCGGGAACAGGAATTGCGGTGACGGTGCGATACCGCCCTGCGCCAGGTCGGAGACGCGTGCGGCATCTGCTTCGGCGCCGGTGAACGACGATGCGTTCTGCACAATCGGATCGGCGTTGGTCACTGAGACCTGGTACAGGAAGTTTCGGCCGAGGCCGGCTGCACAAGCTTCCGCTTCCGCCGTATTCGGGTCAAAAGCGACAAAGAAGATCTCGTTATTGAACGTCACTGAATTTGACAGCACTTTCTGGTTGGCTGGTAGCGTGTACTGCCAGCCGTCCTTGTCCGATGTAATCGAGGCAGCTACACCGTTGCGGGTTTCAACAAGGTCGCCCTCAGTGATGATGTCATAACCGTTGTAGTCGTCTTGAGTCAGTGCGTTGAAGATGTCCGGATCACGTAAGGAATAGAAACGATCATCCGGCGTGTTATCCAACGGACCGGCGCGCCAGCCACTGCCAATGCTGATTGCGATGAAGCGTCGGTTTTGTACTGCGTCATTGAAGACAGAAATATCCGGTGCCGTGTAGAAACGACGATTGTTGGCGTTTGTCGGAGTCGTCTGACCCTTGGCGCCGAGCTGGGCGATCACACCACCGGTCACCAAATCAGCTGCGTTGGCACCGTCAAAGATGTCAAAGCGCAGAATCTGGCCGCCCATATCCGCTGCATACATCCGGTCCGCAACACCGTCACCGGAGATATCAATGACGCGTATCTGTGTTGGTATGGAGCGGTTCATCTTCGGAATTTCCAGGTCGGCATCTTCATCTGGCCCAGCGCGCCACAGGATGTCGCCGCTCACGAGGTCAAGGAAGAAGATACCCGCACCATTAGCGTCGGCGGTGTTGTTGTCCGGGGGTGCCACCGAATCATGCACCGTGTCATAACCGCCACCGATGATCACCACGGCATTGTCATCATTCTGGTCTTCGTCTGCGATGTCGATTCGCGCGATGGACGGGGCGGACCAGCTCTGACCAAACAATGACGCGCTGACACGCCACAATAGTTCCGGCTTGTTCTTGTCTGTTACGTCGAGTGCATAGTAGGCATTGCCGCCGCGGCGCATGCCGAAAACGATGTACACAAAGTCGTCATCGTCGGCTTCGATGACGCCATCGCCATCATTGTCCTTAACCACCGGAATGATGTCGCCGTCTACACCATAATTCTTGTACTGCGCTGCTGGGTTGAAGAACAGTTTCACCAGGTTTGGCAGGAGTTCAGCTGGAATAAATGACCAAAGCTCAGCACCTGTCGCGCCATTGATGGCGTGCACGTAACCGTCGTTGGTTGCCGCGAACACAACAGCATCCGGATTTTCCTCTGTGCCACCGTAGACCACGGCAGCCGGCTGTGAATGCAAGGGATCACCCATGGCGTTGCGTACATCGGAATCGGGAACGACGTCATTTACGTCCACACCGCGAGCCCAGTCGATCAGGTCTGCCATTGACGGTTCATCTGCGGAGCCTGTCAGGCCGAAATCGGCCAGCGTGAACGCGTCAGCGTTACCGTTGGAGAGCGCATTGGCGTTTGACCACAGCGACGGATCGCTGCTGATATTCGTGAACAGATTGCGCGACGCCGGAGCCGGAAGCTGGTTAGCAGCGCCACCTTTGGTCACATCGTTGCCGTCCTGAACGGTGTCCCAAAAACTGACAGCGTTGTTGTTGAAGAATCCGGATTCATCATTGACGGCAGCTTCGAGGTTGGCATCGACGATTTGGCCATCTTTAATCTGAAACTTCTTCAAATTACCCGGCCACTGCAGATTCTCGTTTGCAGCAAACGTTGTCAGGTATAAGTCATTCAGGTTTCGTGTGCGGTTGAAAGTGTTTACCGCGACAGCAGGAGCTGAGAATGACAGCGATTTTTCTGTAATCGTGTTGACGATGGTCAGCAGTGCCAGCGCAAGGCCTTCAACATCGTCCGCCTTGAAGTACTCACCCCCGGATGCTGTCGCTGTGTCTTCGAGGATGTCGAGGTCGATCGCGAAGCCGATCGTGTGGGTAACGACGTTTTGTTGGTTGCGGACCGTCGGGGCAATATCACCTGCAAACATGTATTCGCCGATATCCGGAAGGCAGGCACCGTCACCGTCGGCATCGCCGGATTCGTCACAGGTCGTTTTTCCCATTACGTCCGCCCACTCCGGCAGGTTCAGGATTTTGCCGGGCGCACCTTGGTCACGAACCGGCCTACCGTCGGTCAACATGACGTTGAAGTTGCTGGTGCAGACATTGTTCGTCGGGGCCTGGTAGACCTCGGCTTCACCGGCCGCAGATGACAACGCGTTCGTCGCTGTTGCCCAGTCGTTCAGCGCACCGTAGTCCGCCGACATGCCACGCCAGTAGCGGGCCGCCTCGTACAGCGATTCGGCCAGCGGCGTGTAGCCGTCTGCGGTAATCGCATCGATCGTGGTCTTGATTGTTTCGCGATTGGTGTCGAGATCCGACATGCCGCCAATCACGACGCCGCCTTCCTCGTCATTGAAGCGCATGATGCCGACGTTGACGTTGTCGACCGAGTCGAGAACCGTCTTTGTCACCGACTTCATGATGTCGATCTTCTTCTGGCTTTCGACGACCGGGTTGGAGCGATAATTCAGATAATTGCCGTCCCACACAGTGATCGTCTGGCTGGTCGGCCAGCTACCCCAGGACACTTCATCGCCTTCGTTATCTGTATAGGCGTCGTCCAATCCACCGTTTTCAGTGCCAAAGCGCGAGGCGTAGACCTCGGAACTTGTGTCATTCGGTCCGTGAACTTCACGATCGTCGTTACATTCGACGATGTCCTCTTCATTGCCCGGGGCCAGCTGTTGCCAGCGAGTGGTCTCAAGACCAAAAAGGAAGCTGAAAAAGCCTGAAGAACCTTCTCGGTACTGAATCATTGCATCCGTATACAGACCGAGTCCGTCGAGTTGTCGGTCTGCGGCTTCACAGAGGAACGCAGCTTTCTTAATCTTGCGCGTGTTGTCCGAGTCGCAGGATGGGACCACATCGACTTCGGTCCAGTACAGGTAATCCTTGTCGCAGTCACCATCGTCGGAGTAATCCGTGTCCTTGTTGTACGGCAGCGTGGAGTCCACCGGGTCTTTCATCGAACCCGAGGAATCCAGAATAAACAGGATGTTTGGCTTGGGTTGTGCAACCACATTCGGGTTGATCAACAGCAGGTCGGTGTCGTCAGCGAAAGCGGGTGCCAGCGCCACCGAGGTAACGGCTGCGGACAGCGCCATCCATTTTAATGAAGTCTGTATTTTCATGGTTACGTCCTCTTAACCTGCCCGATTCCGGATACGAACAGACACCAGCGTGATATCACCGCTGTTGTCGTCAACCAGTACCGTGACCAGCGCCCGTTCCTTGTTGGGCGCGCCGTTAGCTGCGCGGCGGAACTGTTCGAAACTCACCGCGTTGCCGTTGATTTCAAAACTCGTCGAACTGCGAATTTGCTTGCGTTCGTAGCTGCAGTCTTCGCAGGCCTTGAACGCGATCGCGCCGGCGGCGGTGGCCGGCATCTGAATCTGCGTGAGATCCAGTTCGAAGGATTCTGCGTGGCTGGTGCCAGCGACCAGCAGGGCCAGCGCCGTGATTGTCAGTCTGATGCTCATGGTGAAACTCCGTTTTCGACCTACAGCGTTGGTGCGCTGGGTCCTACAATGTAGAAAGCCTGGGTGTGCGTTGCGGTTGAGTCACGCTCGGTGGTGCTGCCGGGCAGGCGACGCGACTCCGCGCTCGACGTAGCCAAAAAGTGATACGCCGAGATGCCGGTACCCAGTCCGAGGCTGAAGGCCTTGTCCGGTACCGATGTGACAGTTTCGTACTGAATGACGGCGCTGACCTTTTCATTGGTGGTGATGGTCTTGGTCACCGTCGCTGTGCCTGACGTGTCGTAATTGCCCTGCGTCAGCGCCGTTTCCAAACCTGTCTCCGCCGCCTGAAACGCGTTCTCGTAATTCTGGTCGTTGCGAGCGACTGCCAGCTCTGTCGTTGCCGTGTTCATGCCGGACACGGCGAGTACGGTAATCACAACGAGCAGCATCAGTCCGATGACCAGTGCGGCGCCGCTTTGTCGTTTCCTGAGAGTCATAGTGTTCTCGCCTCTAGATCAGGGAGTTGCGTAGCAAAATCGTTTTCGAGATCTGCATACGGCGAAATGAGTCGGTGGGTGTGCCAAGGTCGCGGTCGCCCGGTTCGTAGCTGCGGTCGTCCTGGATACCGACCTCGATGCGCGAGGCGCGGACGATCATCCAGATGCGCGCTGTCATGACACGAGCGCCGGGTACGTAGCCCGAGGCCAGCGGGTCATAGACTTCGTCACCCGGGTTGACGTAGCGATCAACCGTGTTGTCCTGGTCCAGGTCGACGCCAAACTGCACCTGCAGGTTCTCAACCCCGGGTGCGACTTCCTCATCAATGATCGACATCGAACCGCCGTTCATCTGCAAAATCTTGCGACGCAGTGACGGCGTGCCGGGAATCAGTGTGGAGTCTGTCGCCACGTAGTAGCTGCTGATCATCAGGTTGTGGGTGGACGGATCCGAGGCGTCGACCGGCACCGGTACGAGTGTGGAGCCGTCACCGACCACAATGTCGCCCTGGATGCGAGTCGACTGAACGTATAGCTTGCCATTCAGCAAGGTCGCGTCTGCGGTCGGCGTGACGGATGCACGTCGCACGGTGAGCACATCCGAATTCGCCATAGCCGTGCCGGTCGGATCGCAGCCCAGTGCGTAGGTGTTGTTGTCGCCATCGACCGGCAGACCGAGGTCGAGCACCCACTGCGCACCGCAGTCGGTCGGCACCGTCAAGCTGTTCGGATTGGCGTTGCCGGACAGTGAGCGACCTTCGATGGAGAGGCTGCGGCTGGTCCGACCCCAGTTGCTGGACATGCGGATGTCACTTTCAACAATGTCCATGGCGAACTGTGCGGTTTCCTGCACGCGCGCAATCGATTCGTTGATGACGAATGCCTGTCGGCTCTGGTTGTAGATTTGCACGGCGCCGATGATCAGGAATGAGCCGATAGCCAGGGCGACCATCAGTTCGATCAGCGTCGTGCCGTATTGCTGCTTATGCATGGCTTATGACCCCGCGACCGGAATAGTGACGGTGTAATTCTGCGTGGCGCCGGGCTCCTCCCAGCTGATGGTGATCGTGTACTCGGCCGGGAAGGGCGTATCGTTGCGCACGATGCCGACGGTGCCCTCCGGCAGGGATTCAGAGGCCTGCGCCGTCCACAGAAACACGTCGTTGGCGGCCATGTCGGCCGCCGAACAATCCGCCGTAGCGCTGACACAGTTTTTATTGCTGCCTGCTTCAGTGTAAGCCGCACCGGCTGACGGATTGGCCCGAATCCGGTCAGCGACGTCGCCGGCCAGCAGCACGGCCTGTGTGCGGAACATCGACGTGCGTCCGGCCTGCAGGCTGTTCACATAAAGACCCGCGATGCCGAGCATACCGATCGACATGATGATCAACGCGATCAGCACCTCGACGAGATTGAAGCCCAGTTGGTGTTTTATGGTCGTCATAGCATCAGGTCTCCGCGGGGCAGGTCTTGCCCATGGTGGTCAGCGCTGTACCGATGGTGGCGTTTTCCTTTACGACGTTGGCCCGGCCAAGCGGTGCCGTGACAAACATTCTCGACGCCGAATTGCCACCCGCCGCAGTAACGTTGCCGCGTTGGTCACAGACAACAACCTGTGACAGGGCCGTATTGCCACCGACGTTGCCGCGGCCCTGGCCGGTCGGGCCGAAGCTGAAGAAAGTCGCATCGTTGGCCACGGCAAACTCAACACCTTCCTGGGCGGCTTCGTGGCGGCGCAGCACCTCTTCGGTGCCGTCACGCACGATGTCGCCGTCGGTATCGACAAACACGATGTAGCCCTGGTCCCAGGTCCCGTTGCAGGACGGTGTCGCGGACATTGGGGCACTGCTGGCGCAGATCGTGATGTTGTCCTTGGCCCGAGCCGATTCGGTGCGCGCGAGCTGGAATGCGGAAATCAGGTCGTTGGCCGTCGCCGTGATGCGGCTGTTCTGCCGGAACTCGACCATGTTCGGAACGCCGAGCGACAAAACGATACCGACGATCAC
>JBCCNM010000093.1:0-13219 GCA_039025835.1 Pseudomonadota bacterium
CATCATCGTCATTCCGATCGCTGGCGCTCTCGTGCTCGGCGTCGCTTCGGTCCTTGTGGATCCGGTGACAGCAACCACCGGCTACTACGTCATCTATTTTATCTACGCGTTCATTCTGATGCCGATGTTCGCAAACCGCCTGTACTACGGCCACGTCAAAGCCAAGGTCGACAAGGTCAGCTCGATGAACCTCAGCGACGGGCAAATGGCCGAGGAACTGGCTCGCAAAGGCGGCACAAGCTGGCTTGCCTACCTGTTTGTGATCATCCCGGTTTTCGGCATTCTTGCCGCCATCGCGATCCCTGCGTACCAGGATTACACGATCCGCGCGCAGATATCGGAAGGGCTTTCCCTCGCCGGTCCAGTCAAGGCGGCGGTCGGGGAATACTATGAGCGAAACGGCGCTATGCCGGCGGACAATGCAGAGGCCGGGATGGACGATCCGGTAGCCTACAGAGGTTCTTACGTTGAAGGCGTGACGGTCGAATCCGGCGACATCGTGATCCTGTATGGACGCGACGCCAACAGCAACCTGGTGGGCGAGTCTATCGTGTTGTTCCTTGAGACCGACAGTGGGCAACGCCCGGAGTGGCAGTGCTACAGCGAAACGTTGCCCGACAATTGGCTACCGTTGGCCTGTCGTTAGACGAGGCGCTCAGCTTCGGTCATTGGCAAAGTCCTTGTCGTTCAGCGGGTGCTGGTCACCGTAGGTCGCTTTATAGACGTCGCTGATCTCCAGCATCGTGCCTTCGATCCAGCGCTGAACGTCGAGGTTGATCTGTTTTGGAGATTTGTCGGCCGGCGCGTCCATCGGCTCGCCGATGCGAATACGCACCTTACCGGGTCGCTTGAAGAAACCGCGCCGTGGCCAGAAGTCGCCGGCGTTGTGCGCTACCGGCACGATCTTCACACCGGCGGCCTGCGCCAGCGCGGCACCGCTGGTGCCGTAGCGGCGAGTCTCGGCGGGCGGCATCCGCGTGCCTTCCGGGAAGATTGTCACCCAGACTCCCTCTTTTAGCCGCTGTGTGCCCATCTCGATCACCTGCTTTGCGGCTGAGCGGCCGGCGCTGCGGTTGATGCCGATCGGCTGCAGCAGAAAGGCGATAGCCCAGCCGAACATCGGAATCCACAGCAGCTCACGCTTGACCACCCAGGACGTGCGCGGGAAGACGGTCACGTGCCAGTATGTCTCCAGTGTTGTCGTGTGCTTGATCATGATGACCGAGGCTTCGTCCGGAATGTTCTCGCGGCCTTCCACCTCGACCTTCAGGCCGCAGAAAAACGAACCGGCCCAGACCATGCCGCGACACCAGGCGACGGTGATCCACCACTTGAAACGATACGGCGCCCAGAAGCCGACAAACACCACGGTGGCTGCAATGATGCCGCTGGCGACCATGTACAGCGTAAACAGAACCGAGCGCAGCGCGAGAATCACGATGCCTCCAGCAGCGCGTCGACCGCGGCGGCCAGGTCGTCATACACCGGTGTGTGTTTCAGCGGCTCCGGCAGTTTTTGTTCAGTGAGCGCGCCCTTGCCGGTGCGCACCAGAATCGGACGCGCATTCACGCCCGCCGCAGCTTGCAGGTCGCGCAGCGAATCACCGATCGCCGGCACGTCGTCCATAGGAAGTTCGAGCTCGTCCCGGATCTGATGGAACAGCCCGCTGGCCGGTTTGCGGCAGTCGCAGCCGTCGTCGGGACCGTGCGGACACAGGCGAACAATATCGATATAGCCACCGACCTCGGCGAGACAGCGGTGCATGCGCGTGTGGATGGCATCCAGCGTATCGGCATCGAACAGGCCGCGCGCCAGCCCGGACTGGTTGGTCGCCACCGCGACGAGGTAGCCGCTCGCATTCAGTCGGGCGATCGCTTCGAGGCTGCCGGGGATTGGGATCCATTCCTGCGGTGACTTGATGTAGTCATCCGAGTCCTGGTTGATCACCCCGTCACGGTCCAGTACGACCAGCCTCTCGTCCTCCATGACTACTGGATCGACAGGCGGGACAGATCGGCCACGCCGAGAAACAGGCGCCGGAGTTCGGACAGCAGCGCGATGCGGTTGTCGCGCACGGCATCGTCGTCGGTCATCACCATCACGTCATCGAAAAACCGGTCGACCGGCTCTTTCAGGCCGGCCAGCGATTTCAGGCTTTCCGTGTAGTCGCCGGCCGCCATCAACGGCTGCACGGTGTGTGACGCGACATTGAGCTGTTCGAACAGCGCCTGCTCGGCGGCTTCGCCCAGCAAATCGGTATCCACTGCCTGGCGGGATTCGCCGTCGACTTTCTTCAGGATATTGGCGATGCGTTTGTTAGCAGCCGCGAGGCTCTCAGCTTCATCGAGCTGCACAAACGCATTGACAGCGGCTAATCGGCGACCGAAATCGGGCAACGTCGCAGGTTGCGTGGCCGCAACCGCATCGAAGCGTTCAACCGGTGTGCCCTGGTCGGTGATATAGCCCTTCAGGCGCTCATGAATAAAGCCCAGCAGCTCGGCCGCGACATCGGCGTCACCGCGGGTTGGCTGTGCGTCGATAGCGCGTGTCACCAGCGCGGTCAGGTCGATATCCAGCTCGCACTCACTCAGCAGACGAACGATGCCGAGCGCGGCGCGCCGCAGCCCGAACGGATCTCGATTGCCGGAGGGCTTCTTGCCCAGCGCAAAGATGCCGGCCAGCGTGTCGATGCGATCGGCCACGGCAAGCAGGCGCCCGGCCGATGTTTCCGGCAAGGCGTCGCCGGAAAAGCGTGGCTGGTAGTGCTCGCGGATTGCGGTGGCGACGGCGGTCGTTTCACCGTCGGCGATCGCATAGTACTCGCCCATGATGCCCTGCAGGTCGGGAAACTCGCCGACCATGCCGGTGACCAGGTCGCATTTGGCCAGTGCGGCGGCGCGCGTCACCGTGTCGCTCGCTTCGCCGGTCTCGGCGGCCAGTGCCGCGGCGATGTCGGCCACACGTGCCGCCTTGTCGGCGAGGCTGCCAAGCCCTTGCTGGTAGACGACCGCCGCTAGTGACTCACGGCGTACTTCCAGCGTCGTCGCGCGATCGTTGTCCCAGAAGAACGCGGCATCGGCGAGGCGCGGTCGAATCACACGTTCATTGCCATCGATCACAAGTTCGGCCTGCTTGCTCTGCAGGTTGGCGACCGTGATGAACCTGGGCAGCAGCTCACCGTTACTGTCTACGATCGGGAAGTACCGTTGGTGGCCGGTCAGCGTCGAAATCACTACCTCGCGCGGCAGCTCCAGGTACATGTCCTCGAAAGACCCGGTGACGGCGACCGGCCACTCCACGAGAGCATTCACCTCATCGAACAACTCGCCGACGTCGGCAACCGTGCCGCCGGCCGCTTTCGCGGCTTCGTTGACGCCGTCCACGATCAGGCTGCGCCGTTGATGCATGTCCGCAAACACGTAGCCGTCGCGCTCCAGCGTGTCTTCATAGCTGGCAGGTGACGGAACATCGATCGGCGCGTCGGTGTGGAAACGATGGCCGTGCGTGGTGCGTCCGCTTTTAACCCCGAGGATCTCGGTGTCGACCACGTCGTCGCCGTACAGCACAACAACCCAGTGCACCGGCCGGACGAACTCGGTGTTCGATGCGCCCCAGCGCATGCGCCGCGGAATCGGCATGGCGAGCAAGGCGGCTTCGACAATGCCGGCAATCAGCTCGACCATCGGCTGGCCGGCTTCGGTCGCCGTGTGCACCAGCCATTCACCTTTCTCGGTCGCAACGCGGTCGAGGTCGGCAACGTCGACGCCACATTTTTTGGCAAACGCCGTAGCCGGTGGTTTTGGCGAGCCGTCGTCGTCGAACGCGATCTTCACCGGCGGGCCCTTCATTTCCACCTGGCGGTCTGGCTGGCGCTCGGCAAGCGCCTCGACCCGCACGGCGAGCCGTCGCGGGCTGGCGAACGGGACGACACAGTCGAAGTCCAGGCGTTGTTCTGAAAGACGCGCCTCGACGCCACTCGCGAACGCATCGATCAGGGCGGTCAGCGCCTTCGGTGGCAGCTCTTCGGTGCCGATCTCAACGAGCAGATCTGTCACGCAACCTGCTCCTTGCCGCTGGCGTCGCCCATCGGAAAGCCCAATGCCTCGCGGCTGGCGTAATAGGTCTCGGCAATCGAACGCGCCATCGTGCGGACGCGCAGGATAAAACGCTGCCGCTCGGTGACCGAGATCGCGCCGCGCGCATCGAGCAGGTTAAACAGGTGCGACGATTCGAGCATGCGCTCATAGGCCGGCAGCGCGAGCCCTTCCTCGATCAGCTTGCCGCACAGGCGCTCTGCATCGTCAAAGCCCTTGAACAAGGTGTCGGTGTCGGCGAGTTCAAAGTTGTATTTCGACTGCTCGACTTCGTTCTGGTGGTATACGTCGCGGTACGTGACGCGACCGAGAGGCCCGTCGGTCCAGACGATGTCGAAAATGGAGTCGACGTCCTGCAGGTACATAGCCAGTCGTTCCAGGCCGTAGGTAATCTCACCGGTCACCGGCCTGCACTCGAGACCGCCGACCTGCTGAAAGTAGGTGAACTGCGTGACCTCCATGCCGTTCAGCCACACTTCCCAGCCGAGACCCCAGGCACCGAGTGTTGGCGACTCCCAGTTGTCCTCGACAAAGCGGATGTCGTGCACGGTCGGGTCGATACCGATGGCCCGCAGCGACCCGAGGTACAGGTCCTGGATCTCCAGCGGCGAAGGCTTGATGACCACCTGATATTGATAATAGTGCTGCAGACGAAACGGGTTATCCCCATAGCGGCCGTCGGTCGGACGTCGGCTCGGCTGCACGTAGGCAGCACTCCACGGCTCCGGCCCCACCGCGCGCAGAAAGGTCGCCGGGTGGAAGGTGCCGGCCCCCATTTCCTTGTCATAGGGCTGCATGATCACGCAGCCGCGCTTCGCCCAGTACTGCTGAAGGGTCAGGATCAGGTCCTGGAAGCTCAGGTGCTTGCTCGTCATTGGTCAGAACGTGGCTGAAAGCCGCGAAGTATAGCGATTTTCAGGGTCGATAGAAGCGGCGAACCGGGCTTGCAACGGCTGCTTTTGGACAGCTAACAGCCACAAATTGGTGCAACAGAAACCGTTGTGCACCAATATTGTGCGGGCGACAATGCATTCGCACCCTTGTGGTGCACAACGCCCAGGGCCTACCCCACTATATCCCTATATTTCAGAGGCTTATGCAAAGCACCACTTTGGCACACATCATGCAAAGGCTTGTCGGAGTCGGCGACGGCCGGCATGACACCAAATAAAAACCAACGTTGGAGGAAACTTCCATGACGCCCGCAGACGTCCTAGGCCTCATCAAAGAGAAAGAGGTCAAATTTGTCGACTTTCGTTTCACGGATACGAAAGGCAAAGAACAACACGTAACCGTGCCTGCCCACACCGTCGACGATGACCTGTTTGAAGACGGCAAGATGTTTGACGGCTCCTCCATTTCCGGCTGGAAGGGCATCAACGAGTCCGACATGATCCTGATGCCGGATCCCGCGAGTGCCGTGGTCGATATCTTCACCGAAGATGCGACCCTGAACCTGCGCTGTAACGTGGTCGAACCGGCGACGATGCAGGGCTACGACCGTTGCCCGCGCTCACTCGCGCTGCGTGCCGAGGCTTACATGAAGTCAACCGGCATCGCCGACACCGCGTTCTTCGGTCCGGAAAACGAGTTCTTCGTGTTTGATTCCGTGCAGTGGGACGACAACATGCAGGGCGCGTTCTACCGCGTTGACTCGGAAGAAGGCGCCTGGAACACCGACCGCGCCTACGAAGACGGCAACACAGGCCACCGCCCGACGGTCAAAGGCGGCTACTTCCCGGTCCCGCCGGTCGACTCGCTGCACGACATTCGCTCGCAGATGTGTCTCGCACTTGAAGAGATGGGCATCGAGACCGAAGTCCATCACCACGAGGTTGCGACCGCCGGCCAGTGTGAAATCGGCGCGAAGTTCAACACGCTGGTACGCAAGGCCGACGAAGTGCAGATCCTGAAGTACGTTGTGCACAACGTGGCGCACGCTTACGGCAAGACGGCGACCTTTATGCCGAAGCCGCTGGTCAACGACAACGGTAACGGCATGCACGTTCACCAGTCGCTCTCAAAAGACGGTGAAAACCTGTTTACCGGTGACGGCTACGGCGGCCTGTCCGAAACGGCCATCTACTACATCGGTGGCATCATCAAGCACGCCAAAGCCATCAACGCGTTTACCAATCCGGCCACCAACAGCTACAAGCGCCTGGTTCCGGGCTTCGAAGCACCAACGATTCTCGCCTATTCGGCGCGTAACCGTTCGGCGTCGATTCGTATTCCGTTTATCTCGAACCCGAAAGGACGTCGCATCGAAGTACGTTTCCCGGACTCGATGGCCAACCCGTACCTCGCGTTTGCCGCGATGATGATGGCCGGCCTTGACGGTATCCAGAACAAGATCCACCCGGGCGACGCCATGGACAAGGATCTCTACGACCTGCCACCGGAAGAAGAAGCCGAACTGCAGCTCGTGGCTTTCTCGCTGGACGAGGCGCTGGATGCTCTGAACGACGACCGCGAGTTCCTGAAAGCGGGCGATGTATTCACCGACGACCTGATCGATGCGTACATCGACCTGAAGATGGAAAACGTCACGCGCCTGCGTATGACCACGCACCCGGTCGAATTCGACATGTACTACAGCCTGTAAAAGGCCCCAAAACAGTGAACCGGGCGACAGATTATGTCGCCCGGTCGCTGGCAGGAATCCGGTTTACGCTGTTATGCTAAGTCCATGGATTTTCGGCACATACTCGTACTCGCCGTGCTGTTTTTCAGCGCGGACGCCTTCGCCCAGGCTTATCGCTGGGTGGACGACGACGGCGTGGTGCACTACTCCGACACGCCGCGCCCCGGCGCCCAGGAGTTCGAGTTGCCGAAAAGCGATGCGCCGGCACAGCCCACGCGACCCCGCAGCACGGCTCGCGCCAGCGAGCGCACCCCGGAACCGGAACCTCAGCCTGAGAGCTACACGCGTATCGGCATCAGCGCACCGGCACCGGAGGCAACCCTGTGGAATATAGGCGGGGTCCTGAACGTCCAGCTCGAACTGACGCCGAGGCTGCAACCGGGCCACAAGATCCGCGTCTACCTCGACGGGGAAGCGAGGGACGTCTACAGCCTGTTCTTCCCGATCAACGAAGTCTGGCGGGGCGAACACACGATTCAGGTGGAAGTGCTGGACCGGAACGACGAGATGATCATCCGCAGCGACGCGCAGAAGTTCTACGTTCAACAGACGAGCGTTCTGACGGGAGCGGCGCCACGGGCACCGGGCGCCCGTTAACGAAACACCCCGAGCCTGAGGACAACCTCGTTCACTCGCAGGCCTCGTCGATCATCGATTCGCTGACCGGCGGCGTCATCCTGCTTAACAACAATCTCCTGATCGTCGGCCTGAACGCGGCCGCTGAAAACATCCTCGGCATCAGCAAGCGGCGCGCTCGCGGCCGTTCTCTAATGCAACTCGTCGATGACGAACCGGAGCTGCACGATATCCTGTCGCGCGTGCTTGCCACCGGCGATCACTACGCCAATGAAATGACGCTCGGCCCGAGCGACACAAACGGCGAAGAACGAGTTATCGACTGCCGGGTATCGCCGGTGTTTCTCGAGGGCGCCGCCCTGCTGGTTGAAATCACCGACATTACGCGTCGAGCCCGCATCAGCCGCGAGAATGCCCTGATCATCCAGCACGGTGCCGGGCGCCAGATGATTCGACAGCTGGCTCACGAGATTAAAAACCCACTCGGCGGAATCCGCGGCGCGGCGCAGCTGCTGGAACGCGAACTGCATGATGAAGAGCAGCGGGAATACACCCAGGTGGTCATCAGTGAAACCGATCGCCTCGCCGGGCTTGTCGATACCCTGCTCGGCCCCGGTGGTCCGCCGAACAAGCAGCCGGTTAATGTGCACGAGCTGCTGGAGTACGTGTTGCGCATCGTTAGTGCCGAGGACCGGCGCGGTCTGCGTTTCAAACGCGACTACGATCCTGGCTTGCCGCTGCTGAACCTCGACCGCGACCAGATGGTGCAGGCGTTTTTGAACCTGGTGCGAAATGCGGTCACGGCACTCGACGGTCACGGCATCATCAAGCTGCGCAGTCGAGCGGTCACCAACTTCACCATCGGCGACAAGCTGCACCGGGTAATCGCGAGCATCGAAATCATCGATGACGGACCGGGTATTCCGCGCCACATGCAGGACAGCATCTTCTATCCGTTGGTCACCAGCAATCCTGATGGAACCGGACTCGGCCTGCCGGGCGCACAAGAGCTGATCAGCCGTCACGATGGTCTCATCGAATTCGAGAGTCGACCAGGCCGAACGGTATTTTTCGTGCGCATTCCGATCAAGCAGGAGGCCGCCGAATGACCGCGCTCGGCGTTTGGGTCGTTGACGACGACCAGTCGGTGCGCTGGGTGTTGGAAAAGGCGCTGCGTCAGGCCGGCATGGAACCGCGCGGATTCGAGCGCGCCGAACAGCTGCTCGAGGCACTCGACGCCGACGAGCCGGACGTGCTGATTACTGACGTACGCATGCCGGGCATGAGTGGTATCGCACTGCTGGAACGGGTCAACGAAACACGTCCGGAGCTGCCTGTAATCGTAATCACTGCACATTCCGATCTCGATAATGCCGTCGCAGCCTACAAAGGCGGTGCGTTTGAATACCTGCCCAAACCTTTCGATATCGACGAGGCTGTCGAGCTCGTTCGCAAGGCTGCCCGCAGCAACGGCTTCGGCGATGCGGACGCGGACAACGATCCGTCTGCTGTCATCCCGTCTCTGATCGGTCAGGCACCGGCGATGCAGGAGGTGTTCCGATCTATTGGCCGCCTGGCCGGATCGAGCATGACGGTGCTGATCACCGGCGAGTCCGGTACCGGAAAGGAGCTGGTCGCAAGAGCGCTGCACGAACACAGCCCACGATCGCACAAACCGTTCGTTGCTCTGAACACATCCGCCATTGCGTCCGAATTGCTGGAGTCAGAGCTGTTCGGCCATGAAAAGGGTGCCTTCACCGGCGCAGACTCGCGGCGCATCGGACGCTTCGAGCAAGCTGACGGCGGCACGCTGTTCCTCGATGAAATCGGTGATATGTCACCGGCTTTGCAGACCCGCCTGCTGCGCGTACTCGCCGAGAGCGAGTTCTACCGGGTAGGCGGGCAGACATCGATCCGTGTGGATGTGCGAGTGATAGCCGCCACCAACCAGGACCTGGCGAGAGCCGTCAAGGAAGCCCGTTTCCGCGAGGACCTGTTTCACCGCCTCAACGTCATCCGCATCAACACGCCACCGCTTCGCGAGCGTCGTGAAGATGTCTCGATCCTGTTTCGTCACTACCTCGCCGAGTCGGCCAAAGAACTCGGCACCGCAGCGAAAAGCATCGACACCGAGGCTCTGGAGATGCTTCGAAACTACGACTGGCCGGGCAATGTTCGCCAGCTGGTGAATACGACACGACGCCTGACCGTCACGGCACCGGGTTCGATCATCACCCCTGAAGACATACCGGGCGACATCGGCGGCACGGAGTCCGGTAAACGCATCATCGGTGACTGGACCCGCAGTCTGGCGGCGTGGGCAGAGACACAGCTGTCGCGAGACGAGGAGCCGTTGCTCGACACCGCATTGCCCGAGTTCGAGAAAACCCTGATCCAGGCTGCGTTGGCGAAAACCAACGGACACCGGCAAGACGCGGCGAAGCTGCTGGGCTGGGGTCGCAATACCCTGACCCGAAAAATGAAATCGCTGGGGATGGACTAGGCCGGATTGGCAGCCCCTGATCGCCCGGTTCGCGTCGTCTCCGCCCTCGGCGTATGGTGGTGAGATCGCTTGATTCGGGGAGACCGGATGCATCTCAAGCAATTGATTCCGATGCTCAATGTAGCCGACATTCACGTTAGCCTGGATTTCTACCGCCGAGCCCT
Organism: Pseudomonadota bacterium; assembly: GCA_039025835.1. Lineage (GTDB taxonomy): Bacteria > Pseudomonadota > Gammaproteobacteria > Steroidobacterales > Woeseiaceae > UBA1847. The sequence goes on from JBCCNM010000093.1 coordinate 9,982, forward strand.
GGGTTTTGAGGTGGTCAGCGATCCGCAGATGCTGACGGAATTCCACTGGGCGACGATTCGCTCGGGTGACGCCGAGTTGATGGTGTCAGAGACCGACGCACCACCGCCGCTGGCGCTGGGAATCAACCCGCAGAAGAGCTCGAGCTGGCCGACCATTTTCTATTTCTATCCGGACGATGTCCGAGCCCTGCATGCGCGGGTCGTTGCCGAGAACTTCTCGCCGACCGAGGTTGAGGAGCGGGTTTACGGCATGCTGGAGTTCAGCCTGCAGGATCCGGATGGCCATTTGTTGAGTTTTGGTGAGCCGGTTGCTTAGCTGACCGCGAGCGAGTGTTTTATGGAGCACTCATCGTTTCAGTCTCGGAGAAGGTAACCGTTAACACTCCTGAACAGCAGATAAGACACAACGACCGAAACACCACCGGAAAAAAATACAAACGGTGGCGAAAAAACCACCGAAGCTGACGCCTGAAAGGACGGTAGAACCAAAGTGAGGATGACCCAGCTGACCGCCTTCAACAAGCCGTACACCATTGGTGAGAATACGACCACACAATAAAAGACACTTTGAACACTGAATCGGCGGACTGAATCGGTGTCGCAAACCGTGCAACAGTAAGTGTTGTCCCACAGTGATCCTACTCTTGCTTCCTTCCCTGGAACGGCCGCACCACAGTTGGGGCACTTCAAAGCTTCCTCCAACGACGGCTTGTGTCTTTTTGGTCGATGCAATCACAGATGTACCGGCAAATGGCCTGTAAGTTTCGCTGTCTGCCGTCTTTCTGCTGCTTAATGATTGTCCCAGTGATACAGGACCCGGGAAAAGTCGCGCGCCTGCAGGTCCTCGCGGCGGATAAAAAACGCCCCTATCCCGGCATCGCCCCACAAGACCTCCGGACCGCCCTCTTCCCACCAGCTCTGAATCTCGAACAGCAGCAGCCAGTCTTCGTCCGGCTCCGCGTAGCGAGGGTCCCACTGGGTGAAGAACGCATAGCCACCCAGCCATGCGACCGAGTCGATCGTGATATGACTGGTGTAGCGGACAAACACGCTATCGGCGGCATCGCCGAAGCGCTCGAAGAATTCGTAACCCTCTGCGCCGAAGATCTTGTCGAAACGGTAGTCTCCGGGCACCGGGTAAGCGATGCCTTCCGAGAAGCTCAGCTTTGCCTCACCCATGACCGGTAGCTCCAGTTTGTCGCTGCCCGGGTGATCGGTCTGAAGCTTGTCCTCATCGGTAACTACTGTGTCATGCCACACCACGCGAAAGTAATTCGGCTGTTGCTGCAGCTCAAACTGCGCCTGGGCGTCGTACGGTGTCGTTTCGACAAACTCCACGCCCCAGACCTGGTTCGTATCATTCGACGAATCGGAAATGTAGAACTGCAGGATCCCGCTCTCCGGGTAGTCGGGCAGCGACGGTACGTCGACGAAATTGATCTGTGCCAAAAAACTCAGCGCGCGTCCATCGGGGTCTCTCGGATACTCAAACCCGGGTGGCATATACGGCGTGCCTAGAAACTTGCTGTCGTACACCGACGTGCGCGCCAGCCTCGCATCGGCGACAGCGATCGGCATCGCTGCATTGTCAAAGGCCTGACGGTACTCAGCCATCTCAGGTGGGTAGTCGGCAACGACATCGTTCTCGTAGTACTTGGCAAGCTCGTCATAGCGGCCGGTGTCTACGTCGGGGCGGTCGCCGCAGGCAGCGAGGATCGCCAGCAGCAAACCGTACGCGACCCGATTTTTTGTTTTCGTCATAGAGCCCCTCACATATGCAGTTGCTTATAGTCCCTGGTTGGCCAGATTACTTACTGTTCAGGCCCAGTCGAAAAGCGCCGCCGATCAAGCTCCAATAAACGGCAAGCAAGACTGGCAGGCTCGCTGGGGTTGTATCCCATTCCTCCATATTCAACTGTTCGAAAAACATAAACGCCAGCGATAAAACGGGCGCGGTCGCCACGACCATGGCTGATAGCGTAATACCCAGCATGGCGGCCATGCGTAAAACCGGCGCTTGCAAAGCCCAGGCAGGCTTTGTCAGTCGACCAAGCAGAAAAGCGCCTGCAGCAGCAAGCAGAGATACACTGATACTCACCAGGGTAATTAAGACCACGTAACCTCGACTCAGCGACGCAGCAGCTCCCTCAGCCCTGCCCGCTTCTCATCATCAAAATAACAAGTGTCAAACGCTGAATTTTTGTCGGCGCGCCAGAGTGCAGGCATCGAAGTGGGTGTCTGGTCACCACGAGGCTCCACGGGAAGGTGTGAGATCCATGACGCTTCTCCTTAGTTGTATAACCGCTGATTTCATTCGCTTTGGGCCGCCCTTTGACAAGCCTCGGCAAATTCTTCCTGCACCTCCCTGTTCTCAGGAAACGTACCTCGTGCGTATCCATTAGCCACTACGCATTCATACACCTCCAGGTGGACCTTAGGCTGGTAGTTGCGCCAGTAATCCGCCTGCTGCCTATCTATGGCGAGGCCGAAGTAACCCTGCTCATATACATGTGCAAGCTCGTATTGCCAGGACGTCATGCCGGCGTTTGCAGCCATCGTGTAGTGTTCGAGTGCCAGAGCTACATTTCGCTCCGTTCCCCGCCCGAGCGCGTAGGCATGGCCGAGCTTGCCAGCCGAGTACGCACTACCGGCGTCAGCTTCGCGTTTCAAAGCAAGGAAGCCACTCCGCTGCAGTTCGCCATTGTCTGACATGAACACCCGCAGTGACGCCAGCTGGTGAATCGCCGGAGAGTATCCGGCATCAGCAGACGCCTCGAGAATAGTCATCGCGCGCTCAACGTCGAGAGAGTCACTTGGGCCCACAACAAAGCACATTGCGATTTGCACTGTGGCGTGATGTATCAGTGACTCCTGCAATTCCGCGTCGAAGGCTTCGTCGACAAATAACGGTTCCAGCTCCGACGTAACGATGTCTGTAATCATGACCGACCATTCATCTTCGGTTCGATCGGATTGCGAGGCAATGGGGATGACATCCTCGCAGAACGATAGCTCGTCGAATTGTGCGATAGCCACCGTTGGCAAAAGAGCCAGCCCAAAAATCAGTCGTCGCATCGGGTCAGAAAGCACTGTAATTCGCCCTCATTAACTTGCTTCAACCAGAATAGCAGAACACCCAAGGACGGCGTCCGAACCCCGGTATTCCGCACAGTCGTTGTGTCATACTCCGGCAGTCCTCAGCAGCCGCAGAGGCAGAATGGCTGGCGGCAAATGCGAC